>CAYRVF010000032.1:0-41480 GCA_964427535.1 uncultured Ktedonobacterales bacterium | reverse complement strand
CGGGACGCCCGGTCCCTACGAAGACGCCGTGCAGAACACGCCGATCTTCGAGGAGAACGGCCCCGACAACTTCAAGGGCATCGACATTATGCGCGCCGTACGCAGCTTCGATCCGTGCCTGCCGTGCGGCGTCCACATGTACCTCGGCGAGGGCAAAGAGCTGGAGGTGCGCCACTCGCCAACACTAGGCCTCAACGCGTAGCTCCCTCCTCCTGACCCCCTCCCCCACCTGACGGTGGGAGAGGGGGAACTGGCCCTGACCGAATCGGAAGCGAGGCCGCAATGCCGACGAGTGGACCCGAGGACCGGCGACGCGCGGAACACATCGAGACGCTGCTCCAGCAGGTGAGCGCGATACCCGATGGAGGCGTGCGAACGCAGGTGGAGGAGCTGGTGCGGTCGCTGCTCGAGCTCTACGGCGACGGGCTGGCGCGCATGCTCGCGCTCACGGATCAATCCGCGGAGGGCGGCGCGCTGATCGAGGCGTTCGCGGACGACGAGCTCGTCGGCTCGCTGTTGCTGCTGCACGGCCTTCACCCGTTGGACGTGGAGACACGCGTCACACGGGCAGTTGAGGGCGTGCGCCCCACCATCGCCAAGCACGGCGGCACAATCGAGCTGGTCGGCGTGGACGACGGCATCGCGCAGGTGCGCTGGCGAGAGGTGGGCCTTGGCTGCTCGTCGCCCGCCAAGACCGTGCGGAGCATCATCGAAGACGCGCTCTATGCCGCCGCGCCCGAACTGGAGGGAGTGCGTATCGACGGCCTCACGCCGCCACCGGGGCATCTCATCCAGCTCACGCCCTCCCGCCGCAGCGCGCGCACGACGCCGTCCGCCGAACACGTTCCGAGCTGAGCACGCTCTGAGGAGAGGCACTATGACGGCATCCTTCTCTGCTGGGGCGCGGCCGGTGCCCGTGCGGGCGTTGCGGAGCCTACTGCGTACGTCCCAGGCGCCAGCCGTCGAGCACTGCGAACTGTGCGGCGAGGTCGTGCTCCCGGAGCACCGCCACATCGTCGACCGCACGAGCCGCGCGCTGCTCTGCGCCTGCACTGCCTGCGCGTTGCTCTTCGAGCGCGAGGGCGCGGCGGAGGGCCGCTACCGCACCGTGCCGCAGCGGTCGCTCGCGCTCGCTGGGTTCCAGATGACCGACGAGCAGTGGGATGATCTGCGCATCCCCGTCAACATGGCCTACATCTTCGAGAGCACGTCGGCGCGGCGCCCGGTCGCGTTCTATCCCAGCCCGGCGGGCGCGACCGAATCGCTGCTCGACCTGGAGAATTGGCAAGCGCTCGTCGCGGCCAATCCCGTATTGGAGGGCCTGACACCGGATGTAGAGGCCCTGCTCGTCAACCGCGTGAAGGGCGCCTCAGAGTATTACATCGCCCCGATCGACCTGTGCTACCAGTTGGTCGGCATCATCCGCAGTCTGTGGCAGGGATTCGGCGGCGGCGAGGAGGTCTGGCAGGCGATCAACGGGTTCTTCGACCACGTGCGTGCCAGCGCCAGGACTGTAGCCAGGACTGTAGAAGGAGCGCGGGATGCCTGACCTTAGCTTCGCGGTGCTCGGCGCCGAGGCGCCCGCGACAGCCGCCGTGCCGATGCTCGTCTTCGCGCTCTGCATCGAGAACGCGCGGGCGGAGGAACGCATCGCCACGGTTGCCCTGCGCTGCCAGATTCAGATCGCGGCGACGAAGCGGCGCTACAGTCCCGATGAGCAGGCGCGGCTACTCGACCTCTACGGCGAGCCCCCGCGCTGGCGCGACACGCTGCGTACGCTGCTCTGGACACACACCAGCATCGTCGTGCCGCGCTTCACCGGCCAGACGGTCGTTGACCTGCCCGTGCCCTGCACCTACGACTTCGAGGTCGCGAGCACGAAGTACTTCGACGCACTGGAGGACGGCGAGATTCCGCTCACCTTCCTTTTCAGCGGCACGGTCTTCTATCAAGATGAGGCGGCCGCGCTTCAGGTGGGGCAGATTTCGTGGGCGAAGGAAGCGCAGTACCGTCTGCTCGTCGCGGTCTGGCGGCAGATGATCGAGCGGCACTTCCCCAACACCGCCTACGTTCGCATGCGGAAGGACGTCTTCGATCAGCTCAACGCCTACAAGGCCGCGCACAGCCTCCCCACCTGGGAGGAGGTCTTCGCCCGGCTGCTCGCGGCGACCAGCGCGGAGGTGAGCCGATGAACGGCGACCAGATGCGCGAGATCGCCAACGCGGTGCTCTATGAGGGCTACCTGCTCTATCCGTACCGCCATTCCGCTATCAAGAACCGGCAGCGGTGGACGTTCGGCGTCGTCTATCCCCGCGACTACAGCGATGCCCACGGCGATACCGAGCCGTGGACGATGCGCACCGAATGCCTCGTCACCGGCTCGCCTGAGACCACGCTCGACATCACCGTGCGTTTCTTGCACCTGCTCGTGCGCTCCAGCATGGGCGCCGCGAGCGGCGAGACATCGGACACGCACGCGACTGCCTGGGCGCCGGACACCTGGGAGGAAGCCGTCGAACGCGAGGTGTCTCTCACCGGTCGAACGCTCGGCGAGCTGGTGGCGAACCCGGAGACCGGCGCCATCGCCTTCCCCGGCGCCCATCTCCAAGAACCGGCAGCGGTCGGGCGACCCGAGACCATCGTGCGCGACCAACATCCGATAGAAGGCTCGATGATCGTCGCGGCCGAATCCGTCGCCGCTCCCGACTACGACGCCCGGGTCTACAAACTCAGCGTGCGGATCGAGAACACGACACCCGTTGAGGCGCCTGCTCAGCTCCGCCACGATGCGGTGTTACCGCGCTCGTTCGTCTCGACGCACGCGCTGCTGCAGGTGCGCGGCGGTGCCTTCGTCTCGCTGCTGGACCCGCCCGATGCGCTGCGCGAGGTCGCCGCGGGCTGCCGGAACGAGCGCGCATGGCCGGTGCTGCTCGGCGACGAGGGAGTGCACGACGCGATGCTCTCCTCGCCGATCATCCTCTACGACTATCCGCAGATCGCGCCGGAGAGTCCGGGCGCGCTCTTCGACGGCACTGAGATCGACGAGATTCTGACGCTGCGCATCCTCACGCTGACTGACGACGAGAAGGAGGAGATGCGCCAGAGCGATGAGCGCGCCCGCGAAATTCTGGAGCGTACCGAGGCGCTCTCGCCCGAGCAGCTTATGAAGATGCATGGCGTCATCCGTGGCTTGCAAGGCGGCGCGGAGGAGAGAGGGGGAGGCGAGGCATGAACGGCGACGAGCACGAGACTCATCTCCCACAGTTCGCGCTGATTAGCGGGCAGGTGGCCCAGCCAGGCGACCGCGTACGGCTGCACCCACACGCGCGCGCCGACGCCTTCGACATGTTGCTCGACGGCATGACCGCGCGTATCGAGGCCGTGCGCGAGGATTTAGAGAGCCGTGTCTATCTCGTCGTCGCGCTCGACGACGACCCCGGCAAAGAACAGGAGGACGACCGCGTGTTGCCCGGCCACCGATTCTTCTTCTTCCCAAATGAGCTGGAGCTACTGACGGACGCCGAGCAGTCGGGGAGTGGCGCATGAGCGACGCATCACCACTGGAAAGCGCTGGGCCCCGCATGCTCATCGCGTGCGCCGGCAACATCTTTCTCGGCGACGACGGGTTCGGCGTCGCGGTTGCCGAGCGCCTGAGAGACCGCCGCTATCCGGCAGGCGTACACGTGGAGGACTTCGGCATTCGTGGCGTCGAGTTGGCGTACACCCTGCTCGACGGCTATGAGACGCTCGTGCTGGTGGACGCCACACCACGCGGTGGCACGCCCGGCACGCTCTACCTGCTGGAGCTCTCGCCCACCGGCGAAGTCGCGGAGCCAGACGCCGCGGCCGGAGGTCCCGCGCTCGACGGCCATAGCATGGACCCGATGAAGGTGCTGGCTTTCGCCCGCGCCCTCGGCGCCGTGCCGCGGCGGGTGCTGCTGGTCGGCTGCGAGCCAGACGCCCCACCGTCGACCGACGACGAGATGCGGATGGGCCTCAGCGATCCCGTCCGCGCCGTTCTCGACGACGCCGTCGCCATGATCGACCGTCTCGTCCACGAAGGGAGCCAGGACAGTCCAAACAATGAACTCATCGTAGCCAATTGACCTGTACCTTCGCCCCACGGCCCCTTCCCTCAAGGGAAGGGGGTTAGGTTCTGGATACTGCCCCTCCTTGCTTAGGGAGGGGGTAAGGGGAGAGGTCAAAGGAGATCACCGATGTCGAACGAAATCCGCATCAAGAGCAGCAGTCTGTATCTCGTGGTGCTCGGTCTGACTGCGCTCGTGGCCGTGGTGCTGGCGCTCCAGATTCCCGACATCCGGCGCGAGATCCGGCTCTGGACGATGTAGCTGCCGATGCACGAACTTGCCGTCGCGCAGTCTATCGTCGAGGTTGTCACGGCGCAGGCGTCCGCATCCGGCGCCGCGCGCGTCACCAGCGTGCGCCTGCGTATCGGCGAGGCCAACAGCATCGTCGAAGACTCGCTCGCCTTCTGCTTCGAGCTGCTGACCAGTGAGGACGACCTGCTCGCGGGCGCGCGGTTGGAGATCGAACCAGTGCCGCACCGGGCGTGGTGTCCGCGCTGTGAAGCGGAGTTCGCCGTCGTCACCTTCGTCGCGCAGTGTCCGTCGTGTGGCGACTGGAGCCGCGAGATTCGCTCGGGCACCGAGTTCCAGATCGCGGAGATCGAGATCGAGACGGCGGACGATGCGGTGAGTGAGGCGCGGCGAGGTCCGTAGCATCCGCATGGGAGCGACTGCCATGCCGAAGCTGACGATCGCACAGAATATCCTGGCGTCTAACGATACCGCCGCCGAGCAGGTGCGACAGCGGCTGGCGGCGCACGGCATCCGCGCGCTCAACCTGATGAGCTCGCCCGGCGCTGGCAAGACGGCGCTGCTGGAGCGCACCATCGCGTTCCTGCGCGGCCAGCTCACCGTTGCCGTGATCGAGGGCGATATCGAGACGCTCGCCGACGCCGAACGCATCGAGGGGGCAGGCGCGCAGGCGGTGCAGATCAACACCCGTGGCGCCTGTCATCTGGAGGCGCACATGATCGACGCCGCGCTCGACCAGATGGATCTTGCGGGCGTCGATCTGCTCTGCATCGAGAATATCGGCAACCTGGTCTGTCCCGCTGGATGGAACCTCGGCGAGGACGCGAAGGTCGTCGTGGCGAGCACGACCGAAGGCGACGACAAGCCCGCCAAATATCCAGAGATGTTCGCCGTCGCGCAGGCGCTGGTGATCAACAAGCTCGATCTGCTGCCCTACGTGGACTACGACCTGGGCAAAGTCCGGCGGCAGGCGCGCGCGGTCAATCCGGATATCCGCATCTTCGAGCTGAGCTGTCGCACCGGCGAGGGGCTGGATACCTGGTGTGCCTGGCTCACCGACTTCGCGGCGCGTGAGCGTGTCTCATCGTCTTTGGCCACACAGAAGTAGAGACGACCGCACAAGAGAGGAGGCTGGGGCATGGAGAACGAGCAGGCACCGTCGGGCGCGGAACAGCCACAGTCCAGCGGCAGCGGAGCGGCTGTCGCGAGCGCGCCTCACGTCAAGGCGCCGAATCCGCGCCTCGGATACGCCTTCGCGGTGTTGTATGCCATCATCAGCGGCGTCGCCATCTACGTCAACAGTGTCGGCGTGAAGACGTTCTCTGACTCGACGCTCTACACCGCGCTCAAGAACGCCTTCGTCGGCATCGCCGTGCTCATTCCGGTGATCGCGCTTTCCAGCAACCGACGCGAGTATCGTCACCTCACCCGGCGAGACTGGGTCCTGCTCGTCGTCGTCGCGCTCATCGGCGGCAGCGTGGCCTACGCGCTCAACTTCCGCGGGCTGCAGCTGAGCACGCCGGTGACAGCGGCGCTCATCGACCACACGCAGTTTCTCTACGTCGCCATCTTCGCCGCGATTCTGCTGCACGAGCGCTTTGGGCCAGTCATCTGGGTGGCGCTGCTGGTGCTCTTTATCGGCCTCTCATTTGGCCTCAAGGTCAATGCGGTGCGCTGGGATGCCGGCGGACCCCTCCTGCTGATCGCCACGCTGCTCTTCGCGCTGGACTTCGTCGTCATCAAGTTCTTGTTACGCACAGTCTCGATGCTGACGGTGATGGTCTTCAAGATGACGCTCGGCTCGGCGCTGCTGCTGGCATTCGTCGCCGCGACGGGCCACCTCGGTCAGGTGCGGCATCTCACGCCGACACAGTGGGGCTTCGTGCTGGTGACGGGACTGCTACTGCTGGCCTTCACCATCACCTCCATTGCGGGCCTGCGCTACGCCTCGGCGACGGCTGTGATCGCCATCGGCGCGGGCTCGCCGATCATCACGACGCTGCTGGTGGTGTTCGCGCGGCACACGACGGTCAATCCGGTGACGCTGTTTGGGTTGGTGCTCGTCCTGCTCGCGATTCTCACCATCTTCACGCTCGGGCGGCGGCAGGAGATTCGCGCGGCACAGCGCGACCAGCAGGCGCGACAGGGGCAACAGAAGGCGGTGATCGCATGATGAGTATGGCAACCCCCCGCCTGCACGACGGCGCGCTGCTCTTCGGCCACTACGCATTCCCGCCGAACCGGCTGGGCTACTGCGGTCCCGACGACCATCCCGCGCTCTTCCAGTACGTGACGCAGGGCACCACCGACCAGGGCCTGATCGACCTGGAGCGGCGCTTTGAGGGTGCGTTCCCCTATCTGCGGCTCATCGCGCAGGCCAACAATATCCCTGACCCGTTCGACCGTCGTGTCGTTGAGGCGTACTGGATCGGCAATGAATATCTGGAGCGCGTCAGCGCCTCGCCGTTCTACGAGTCGATGAAAGAGCGCTTCAAACCGCGCATGGATGACCAGTCGTTCTCGTGGCTGGCGAGCAAGCTGGAGCACAGCGCCCGGCCGCACCATAACTTCCACGTCTTCGAGGTGTACTTGCGGGCCGGTCTTGTGCGCGACGACCGCGCCGCCATCGGCGTCGGGCGCATGGATAGCTGCCGCATCAGTTGGGGACGTGTCGCCGCGATCGATGGGCCGGAGCTGGTCGTGGAGCGTCCACGCCTGACACTGCACGATGGCAAGCTCGCCCTCACCGAACCGGAGCCGATGCGCGTGGTGCGCCAGATCGACGGGCGCGGCTTCGCCGACGACGCGCAGGTTGGCGACTACGTCTCGGTCCACTGGAACTGGGTCTGCGAGGTGCTGAGCCCGCTCTCGCTACGCCGCATCGTCGGCAACACCGAGCGCTACCTGACGCTCGCCAACCAGACACTCTAAAGAGGAGGCGGGTATGTGCCTCGGCATCCCCGGACAGGTGCTTGAGATCACCGACAGCGCCGCGCACATGGGCCGCGTCGAGATGTCGGGCGCGAAGCGAATGGTTGACCTCTCGCTGGTGGACGAAGACGGCATCGCGCCCGGCGACTGGGTGCTCGTTCACGCCGGATTCGCTCTCGGCAAGGTCAGCGAGCAAGAGGCGCGAGACACGCTCGCCCTGCTGCGCGAAATGAGCGACATGTATCTCGGCGAGGTGCCAGTCGAGGTCGAGGGCCGAACTTAATCCCCGAGCGGATTGGCATAATAGGATCAGCCTGCGCACTTGCTTCTCGGTCCGATGGCAAGGAGGGATCAGGCGAGATGTCAGTGTGGTTCATCACCGGCTCATCCCGCGGTTTCGGCCGCGCTCTCGTCCAGGCGGCGCTGGAGCGGGGCAATGTCGTCGTTGCCACGGCTCGCCGGCCTGAGCAACTGCAGGACTTCGTCGACGCCCACCCGAATGACGTGCTGGCGCACCCGTTAGACGTCACCGACGCTGGTGCCGTGAAGGTGGCGATCCGAACGGGAGTGGAGCGCTTCGGGCGCATCGACGTGGTCGTAAACAACGCTGGCTACGCGAACGTCGCGCCGATCGAGACCGGCGACGAGGCCGACTTCCGGACCCAGTTCGAGACGAACTTCTGGGGCGTCTACAACGTCTCGAAGGCGGCGATCCCGCAGCTGCGCGCCCAGGGAGGCGGGACCATCGTGCAGTTCTCCTCGGTCGGCGGGCGCGTCGGCGGCTCGCCGGGCATCGCGAGCTATCAGGCGGCGAAGTTCGCGGTCGACGGGTTCAGCCGAGTGCTTGCCGCCGAGACGGCACCGTTCGGCATCCGCGTGCTGGTCGTCGAACCGAGCGGCTTCGCGACCGACTGGGCCGGAGCCTCGATGATGGTCGACCGGATCCCGGCGGAGTACGAAGCGACGGTCGGAGTCATGAGCAGCCGCCGCGGTCACGCCACTCCGGCGGGCGACCCGCAGCGTGCCGCGGAGATCATCGCGCGGGTCATGGAACGGCGGCATATGCCCTCCCATCTGCTGCTCGGCGTCAACGCGGTCACGATGGCAGAGGACTACTCGCACCGACAGCTCGCCGAAGCAACGGACTGGTCCGCGGTCAGCCGCTCAGCCGACTTCGCCGAGCCGTACCCTGTCGAGCTGCCGCCCGACGCGGCGCCGTCCTAACCTGGTCCAGAACGGCGCCGGGGCGCGGTGGTGGATGGACGGAGGGCGACGGGGCACGACTCGTGCGGTAGCGGCGACAGGAGCTAACCCACCTCAGACCAAAGCATCTGCCGCATGTCGTTCACGCACCCTCGCCGCCTGCGCATCGCGCAAATCGCGCCTCCTCACGTCCCGATTCCGCCGGTTGGCTACGGCGCGTCTGAGCTGGTGGCCGGCAACCTGACCGAAGAGCTGGTTCGCCGCGGCCATGAGGTGGTGCTCTTCGCGCACCCCGACAGCACCTCACGCGCCGAAGTCGTGTCGTTCCCCGAGGCGAGCGTAGCGACCGAGTTCGACCATCGCGAGCTCATCCACGTCGCCCGCACCATGCAGCGCGCCAGCGAGTTCGACATCATCCACAACCACTGTCTCTCTGCTGGGCCTGCGCTCGCGGGGCTCTGTCCGACGCCGAGCCTAAGCACGCTGCATTACCTCTATCCGATTGGGTTCGGCTTCCCCGAGCACGCCTACGTCGCGATCAGCTGGGCTCAGCGCGCGCTCGTGACAGAGCTCAACGTCGTCGGTACGGTGTACAACGGCGTGGATTGCTCGCTGTTCCCCGTCGTTGAGCCCACATCGGACTACCTGCTCTACATGGGGCGGATAGATCAGCGCAAAGGACCCGATGTGGCGATTCAGGTTGCGCGCATGCTGGGGATGCGGCTCATCCTGGCCGGGCCTGCATATGCCTGGGACATGGAAGACTACTTCACCAACTGTATCAAGCCGCATCTACATGGGAACATCGAATATATCGGCGAGGCTCGCGGCCAGCAGAAGATCGACCTGCTGGCGCATGCGCGCTGCGTGCTGGTGCCGTCGCGCCGTCCCGAGCCGTTTGGCCTCGTCGCCGTCGAGGCGATGGCTTGTGGTACGCCTGTCATCGCGTATCGCAGCGGCGCGCTCCCCGAGATTGTGGCCGATGGAGAGGTTGGGTTCGTCGTCGAGACGCCCGAGGCGATGGCCGCCGCCGTCGAGCGCACTGACACTATCTGTCCGGCGCGCTGCCGGGAGGTCGCCGAGACGACCTTCTCGGTCTCGCGCATGGCGGATGGGTACCTCGCCGTCTACCAGACGCTCGCCCGAGACCTCGCGCCGTCCTGCGCGTAACGACCGGCGTAACGTTGCGGTGACGCTGGCCGGCTATCCTTACTCTCGAACAGGATGCTGATGCGACCGTACCGGGCCCGAGGCATCCCGCAGGTAGCCGAGAGGAGAGCTTCCATGCGTGCCACTTTGCCGCCACTGACCGATATGTCGCTATCTCCGAGCGCCGCCGATAGCCTGCCCGACACGCCCTTCGCGCCTGTGGCTTCGCGCATCCCCAGCCGGGCGGCGCGGGCGCACCGGATACTCGCGCGGGTGCTGCTCGGCGGCGTCGCGCTGCAGATTTTCTTCGCGGGGCTGGGCGTCTTCGGCGTCTCATCATTCCTGCCACATGCGATTCTGGGCACACTCGTCATCGGAACCTCGTTCGCGCTGCCAGTAGTCGCCTGGCGTGGGCATCTTGGTGCGTCTCTGGTGCGGCGCTCGGTGGCGCTGACCGGCCTGATGGCGCTTCAGGGGCTGCTGATCGATCTCGGCCACGTCGTGCCGGTTCTCTCCGCCTTCCACCCGGTCAACGCCATGTTGATCGTGCTCGTCACCTACGGCCTGGCGACTCGCAAGCTGTAGCGAGTGGAGTTGAGCGGTCGTCACGGATGCAGTGGCGCGGTCGAGGCATGCCTCGCCCCTACAGCGCGTCTGGGTCGAATCTGCACTGCACATGCGTCCGCATCTGTCAGGCGAAAACCTTCCATCAGTGACCCCTCCCCTTGGAGGGGAGGGGGTAGGGGGAGAGGTTCAGCTCCCACTTGCGCCCGTGGATATAATGCCTTCAATCGCCACTGTGGGCAGAACGCAGCACACTTGCCAGATGCGAGCAACCAGATTATTGTGCCGATTGGAAGAGATGCGGGCGTCGTAACGCTCGCCGTAACGATTGCGCGACGCCATCCCCGTATGCTGGAGTTGACCGGAGTTCGAGCGAGCCCGCCGGATGTATGATTCGGCAACGCGGCGGCACGATAGGTTCCGGGTCCCAAGTGGAAGGGAACGTCTATGGTCACACTACTCGACACCGTGCAGCGCGCAGGCCTCGGGCGCTGGGGCGGCATCGGACGGCGCAAGCGTGACACGCAGGTCGCCCAGAAGCCCGCCACCCCGCGGACACATCTGGCCGCCGCGCCATCTGTGGATATCGCCCCCGACGACCCAATCATCGCATACTTCCTGGCCGCGCCGGGTGCCGTCGAGATCGAGAAGCTGCATCTGGACTCGCCCGCCGTGCGCGACCTTCGGGCCGCTGGCGTCAAGATGGCGATTCCGCTCATCAGCCAGGGCGAGTTGGTGGGGCTGCTGAACCTCGGCCCGCGACTCAGCCAGCAAGACTACTCCACCTACGACCGCAAGCTGCTCGACGACCTCGCCACGCAGGCCGCCCCAGCCTTGCGCGTCGCCCAGCTCGTGCGCGAGCAGCAGGCGCAGGCCCGCGAGCGTGAGCGTCTCGACCAGGAGCTTCGCGTGGCCCGGTTGATCCAGCAGACATTGCTCCCGCGCGACCTGCCCGCCATGCCTGGCTGGCAGCTTGCCGCGTATTACCAGCCCGCGCGGGCGGTGGGCGGCGACTTCTACGACTTCCTGCGGTTCGAGGACGGCAGGCTCGGCATCGTCATCGGCGACGTGACGGATAAGGGCGTGCCCGCCGCGCTGGTGATGGCCACCACGCGCAGCATCTTGCGCTCGGTCGCGCAGAGCGAAGTCTCGCCGGGCGCCGCGCTTGAGCGCACGAACGACCTCCTCCACCCGGATATTCCCCCCAAGATGTTCGTCACCTGCATGTACGCCATTCTGGACCCCGCGACCGGGCGGCTGTGCTACGCCAACGCCGGGCAAGACCTCCCCTATCAGCGACACGGCGACACCGTCTCCGAGTTGCGCGCGACGGGCATGCCGCTGGGCCTGATGCCCGGCATGCTCTATGAGGAGAAAGAGACCACCCTCGCCCCTGGCGACAGCCTCCTCTTCTATAGCGACGGATTGGTGGAGGCGCACGACCCGACGCGCGACATGTTCGGCTTTCCACGGTTGGCGATGTTGCTCGCGATCCGCGAGAACGATGAGCCGATGATTGACTACCTGCTCCATCAACTTGCCGAGTTCACCGGCCCCGACTGGGAGCAGGAAGACGATGTCACGCTGGTGACGCTGCAGCGAGCGGAAGGCGACGGACACAGCATGATCACAAACGCATCCGCGAAGCTCGGCGACACCGAGTCCTGGCGCACACTCGACGAATGGCTCGTGCCGAGTGAGCCCGGCAACGAGCGCCAGGCGATCGAACGCCTCGAAACGACGCTGGGCGGGAAGATCCAGCCCGAGCAGCGCCTGGAGGACCTCAAGACCGCCGTCGGCGAGGCTACGATGAACGCGATGGAGCACGGCAACCATTATCAGGCCGACCTGCCCGTGGTGATTCAGGTGCAGGCATCCGAGAAGAATGTCTCGGTGCGCATCACGGACGAGGGCGGCCACTTCGTCGTCCCCGAGACCGATATGCCAGACCTGGAGGCCAAGCTGGCTGGTCTGCAATCGCCGCGCGGATGGGGGCTCTTCCTCATTAAGCATCTAGTGGATGACATGCGTGTGACTGGTGACGAGACACACCACACCGTGGAGCTGATCATGTCTCGTGAAGGAGGCCGTAATGGCAGCCAGAACGCTTGAAGCAAGCGTCCATCACCACCGTCCACGTGTTGCGGTCGTCGAGCTGCGTGGCGAGATCAACACCTTCGCCGAAGCGGTGCTGAACTCCGCCTACGACGAGGCTGAGCGCGAGTCGCCAGACACCATTCTGCTCAACTTCACCGGAGTGGACTACATCAACAGCACCGGCATCGCCCTGATCGTCAGCCTGCTCGCGCGGGCGCGCAAATCGCGTATTCGCCTGCTCGCGAGTGGGCTGAGTCCGCACTACGTCGAGATCTTCAACATCACCCGCCTGGCCGACTTCATGACTGTCTACCCCGACGAAGCCAGTGCACTGGCGAGTCAGTCCACGAACGTTGACGAATGACGCAGGAGGTGCCTCCCAATGCCGCAAGCGAACGTGATGATGTCTGTGCGCCACGTGGATGCCACGACCAGCATTATCGACATTACCGGCGAGGTGAACGCTTTCGCCGAATCCTCCATGATGGATGCCTACGCCGAAGCCTCGTCTCCCACCACCCGCGCCATTCTGCTGAACTTCACTGGGCTGGAGTACATGAACAGTAGCGGCATTGGCCTGCTCGTCACTTTCCTCATCCGCGCCAATCGCCAGAAGCAGCGCTTGCTGGCCTACGGTCTGAGCGAGCACTACCAGCACATCTTCGAGCTGACACGCCTGAGCGAGGCCATCGGCATCTACGACACCGAGGCCCAAGCGCTCGTCGCGGCCGGACGGGTCGCCTAACCCGTGACATGCACTCAGCGTGCTTGAGAGGGAGCGAGTCACTTGGACACCCTACCTACTCCATCAGAGGATGCGCAGCCGCGTGACCTGGCCTACTGGGCAGAGTACGTTGGTACACTGAAAGTCGGGACGCTGCCGCCAGGCGCGGTGAACCTGAACGTCGACGGCAGGCGCGTCATGAGCCCGCTGCAAGGCTTTGGCCCGATGTGGCAGAAGACGTACCGCCTGCGTCTCGACGGTGCGAGCGTCTCGCCCGCCGAGGTCATCGCGGTGTGGAAGCAGAACTTCCCGTCGTTCTGGCCGCGCGGCAACCGCTTCTATGGCCCGATCACCGGCATCGCGCCTGGCGAGGTGGCGCTATTGAACTTGCGGGCGGGTGGCATGCCGCTCTCGACGGGCGTGCTGGTGCTCTACGCCGACGACGAATCGTTCACGCTGATGACGCCGCAGGGGCATATGTTCGCCGGATGGATCACCTTCAGCGCGTTCGACGACGACGGCACCACCGTGGCTCAGGCGCAGGTGCTGATGCGCGCCAATGACCCAATCTACGAGCTGGGGCTGCGACTCGGCGGCCACCGCCAGGAGGATCGCTTCTGGGCGTACACTCTCAAATCGCTAGGCGCTCACTTCGGCGTTCAGGGGGCTGTGCAGACGGAGACCGTGTGCATCGACCGGAGGCTGCAGTGGTCGTATGCCCGCAACATCTGGCAGAACGCCGCGATGCGCACCACGCTGACCGCGCCCACACGCTGGTTCCGGCGGCGCCAGTAATGCGTGATGCGTCTGGCACCGACATGGCGCGAGTACCAGGTGGGAAGGCGACCCGGCTATGACCAGAGACTCGGCCTACGACGCGGTGATCATCGGCGCGGGGCCAAACGGTCTCGCCGCTGCGATTACGCTCGCCCGCGCGGGATATGCCGTGCGCGTCTACGAGGCGGCGGTGACCATCGGTGGTGGCAGCCGCTCGCGCGAGGTGACGCTGCCGGGCTTTGTACATGACATCTGCTCGGCCGTCCATCCCTATGCCGTCGTCTCGCCGTTCTTTCGCACGCTGCCACTGGAGCGCTACGGCGTCGAGTGGGTCTACTCCCCCGCCCCACTGGCCCACCCGCTACCGGACGGGCGTGTCGGCGTGCTGGAGCGCTCGCTGGATGATCTGGAACACACGCTCGGTACCGATGCGATCGCGTGGCGGCACATCTTCGCTCCACTGATCGCGCATTGGGACGAACTGGCGGACGGCGCGCTCGGCCCCGTCCGGCCGCTCCACCTGCTGCGCCGCCCGGCTGAGGCGTTCAATCTGGCGCAGTTCGGGCTGTATGCGTTGCAATCGGTGCGCTCGCTCGCCGAGCGCTCCTTCGCGGATGCGCCCGCTCGGGCACTCTTCGCGGGTATCGCGGCGCACTCCATGCTGCCATTGGAGCAGGCGCCGACGGCAGCGGCGAGCGTGCTGATGGTAACGATGGCGCACGTGGCGGGCTGGCCGGTGGCGCGGGGCGGCTCGCAGCGCATCGTGGATGCCCTCGCGGCGTATCTACGTGAGCTCGGCGGCGAGATCGTGACTGGCACACCCATCGCCACGCTCGACGAGTTGCCACCGGCACGCGCGATTTTGGCGGATGTGACGCCGCGCCAGCTGCTCGCGCTTGCCCGCGACCAGCTGCCTGCTGGCTATGCCCGGCGGCTCGCGCGCTACCGCTACGGTCCCGGCGTCTTCAAGGTGGATTACGCCCTCGATGGACCGATTCCCTGGCGAAATCCAGAGTGCGAGCGTGCCGCGACGGTGCATGTAGGCGGCACGCTGGACGAGATCGCGGAGAGTGAGCGCGCAATCTGGCATGGCGCGCCGTCTGAGCGGCCGTTCGTCCTGCTGGCGCAACAGAGCCTATTCGACGAGACGCGCGCCCCCGCCGGAAAGCACACCGCGTGGGCGTACTGTCACGTACCTGCGGGCTCGACGCAGGACATGACCGACCGCATCGAGGCGCAGATCGAGCGCTTCGCGCCGGGCTTCCGCGATCGCATTCTCGCCCGCCACACGATGAATGCCGCCGAGATGGAGGCGTATAACGCGAACTACATCGGCGGCGACATCAACGGCGGGCTGGCAAACCTCTCGCAGCTCGTCACACGTCCCTTCGTGACGCCGAATATCGCCAACCCCTACGCGACGCCCGTAAAGGGCCTGTATCTCTGCTCGTCGTCGACACCGCCAGGTGGCGGCGTGCATGGCTTGTGCGGCTATTTCGCCGCCCGCGCCGCGCTGCGTTCCGTCTTTGGTCATCGCACTCCGGGGGACGACGCGTCGGAGACGGCTGACGTGGCGGCAATAGATGCAGGTGCCAAGGAGCAGGTGTATGAGAGCGCCGCAGGGAACGGCTGAGGCCAGCACGCGCCTCGAAGGCCGCTGGCTCGGCGCCGTTCGCGCAGCCTGGATTCTGCTGTTTGTGCTGAATCTGGCGGCGTTCGGCTCGCTGGTTGTCGCGCACATCTCGGCCGTCGAGCATCCGTGTGCCGATCCAGCGTGCCCTCTGTCGCCCGCGCAAGCTGAGGGGCTTCAGCGTCTGGGCATCGGCCTCGCCTCATATGTGGCACTCAGTGTGGGTGTCGCCGTTCTGGTCGTGCTCACCGGGTCGGCTCTGGCGCTGATTCTGTTCTGGCGCCAATCGAACGATTGGATGGCGTTGCTGGTGGGGCTCTTCGTCGTCGTGTACCCCATTAGCAATTTTAGCCTTGTGGCCGGACCAGCTATAACTCCTGGAGTTGGTGCGCTGCTGAATGGACCCGATCTTATTCTCTATTACGTCGTGTTTCTGATCTTCCCCAACGGCCGCTTTGTCCCGCGCTGGACCTGGCTCCTGCTAGTCGCGTGGGTCGCGTTCATTTGGGCATTTACCGCACTACCGATCCCAGAGCTGGTCCTCGGTTATCCCATCCTGTATCTCAGCGTGCTCGCCGCTCAGATCTATCGATATCGTCGTGTCTCCACGCCAATTCAGCGAGAGCAGACCAAGTGGGTCATTCTGGGCTTCGTCGTCGTGCTGCTCGCAAACATCCTGTACTACATCGCGCTGCCCTATGCGCTGCCTGCCCTCGTGTCCGGGGCGCGAATCTTCCAGCATGGGACACTCTACGACGTGTTCGGCTATCTGGTGTACGAGCTCGTAACAATCGCGCTGCCCGTTTGCTTCTTCATCGCCATCCAGCGCTATCGCCTCTTCGATATCGACGTGCTGATCAATCGCGCGCTGGTGTACGGCCCGCTTAGTGGCATGCTAGCGGTGGTCTATTTCGCCTGTGTGCTCGGCGCGCAAGCCATCGTCCAGGCGCTGACGCACCAGACGACTCCGCGGCCCGTGATCATCGTCGCCTCCACGCTGCTTATCGCAGCGCTGTTCCAACCGCTGCGCCACCGCATCCAGGCCATCATCGACCGGCGCTTTTACCGACAGAAGTATGACGAAGCAAAGACCCTGGCGGCGTTTAGCGCGACGCTGCGCAGTGAGGTCGAACTGGCTGAGCTGCAAGCGCATCTGCTCGATGTGATTGCCAGGACGATGCACCCGGAGCATATCTCGATGTGGCTGTCTCCAGAGGCACCCACACAGTCTACTGCTGGGTCTGAGCAGCAGAGCGGTGTCGAGCAGTCCGATGGAGGCGTGGCATGACTGGCTCTCTCGCAGTGACACAGCAGCAACCTTTCGTTTCGCCGGAGCCGTCTGGCGAGCGTGGCGACACGCGGCTGCGCGGCCGGCAGCTTCAGTTGGCGCGTGCAGCCTGGGTGCTGGTGGCAGTTGTCATTCTGGGCCTGGGCGCGCTCGGCACGCCAGCGTTCTTCCACATGGCGCAAACTCCCTGCGCAGGCGGTTCCTGCCTGTATGTCCAACTCAAACCCGAGCAACTGCAAGAGGCGCATGTTCTGGGATATTCGCTCGACTTCTACGCGGTCTACAACATCATCCTGAATTGGCTCGGCATGCTGGTCTACGGCGGAGTCGCAGCAATCATCTTCTTCCGCCACTCGGCTGAGCGCATGGCGCTCTTCGCCGCCTTCATGCTGCTGATCTTTGGTGGCGTCATCGAATCGGGCATGATACAGGCGCTGCCCTACAGCAATCCGCTGTGGACCGTGCCGGTTGCCGTGGTGTACATCGCGGGACAGGCGACCTTCTACGTCTTCTTCTGCGTCTTCCCGAGCGGGTCGTTCGTTCCCCGCTGGATTGTCTGGATGGCAGTGCTGTGGACGCTGCTCCAAATCGCGGAGCAGAGTCCGTTCGCGGCGCTACGAGCGTTCGCCGCGAGTCCGCTGCTATTCGGCGCGTGCTTCGTTCCGCTGATCGTCGCGCAGGTCTATCGCTACCGCCGGGTGTCCACAGCGGTTGAGCGTCAGCAGACGAAGTGGGTCGTCCTTGGCTTCGCGGTTGGCGTTGGCATATTCGCCGCCTTGCTCGTGGCGAGTATCGTGCTGCCGTCTGGCAACGCGCGGAGCGACCTGGAAGGCCAATTTTACGCCTCGACCGTGCTGAATGTGCTTCTCTGGTTCATCCCGCTCTCGATTGGCGTTGCCATCCTGCGCTCCGGGTTATGGGACATCGACGTCCTCATCAACCGCACGCTGGTATATGGGTCGTTGTCGGCCATTCTCGCGGCGGTCTACTTCGCCTGTGTGATTGGCGCGCAAGCGATCACTCAGAAGCTGACGGGGCAGACGAAGCCGCAGCCGGTCATCGTCGTCGCCTCGACGTTGCTCATCGCTGCGCTCTTCACCCCCTTGCGCCGCCGCATCCAGGGCGCGATCGACCGGCGCTTTTACCGGCAGAAGTATGACGAGGCAAAGACCCTTGCTGCGTTTAGCGCGACGCTGCGCAGTGAGGTCGAACTGGCTGAGCTGCAAGCGCATCTGCTCGATGTGATTGCCAGGACGATGCACCCGGAGCATATCTCGATGTGGCTGTCTCCAGAGGCACCCACACAGTCTACTGCTGGGTCTGAGCAGCAGAGCGGTGTCGAGCAGTCCGATGGAGGCGTGGCATGACTGGCTCTCTCGCAGTGACACAGCAGCAACCTTTCGTTTCGCCGGAGCCGTCTGGCGAGCGTGGCGACACGCGGCTGCGCGGCCGGCAGCTTCAGTTGGCGCGTGCAGCCTGGGTGCTGGTGGCAGTTGTCATTCTGGGCCTGGGCGCGCTCGGCACGCCAGCGTTCTTCCACATGGCGCAAACTCCCTGCGCAGGCGGTTCCTGCCTGTATGTCCAACTCAAACCCGAGCAACTGCAAGAGGCGCATGTTCTGGGATATTCGCTCGACTTCTACGCGGTCTACAACATCATCCTGAATTGGCTCGGCATGCTGGTCTACGGCGGAGTCGCAGCAATCATCTTCTTCCGCCACTCGGCTGAGCGCATGGCGCTCTTCGCCGCCTTCATGCTGCTGATCTTTGGTGGCGTCATCGAATCGGGCATGATACAGGCGCTGCCCTACAGCAATCCGCTGTGGACCGTGCCGGTTGCCGTGGTGTACATCGCGGGACAGGCGACCTTCTACGTCTTCTTCTGCGTCTTCCCGAGCGGGTCGTTCGTTCCCCGCTGGATTGTCTGGATGGCAGTGCTGTGGACGCTGCTCCAAATCGCGGAGCAGAGTCCGTTCGCGGCGCTACGAGCGTTCGCCGCGAGTCCGCTGCTATTCGGCGCGTGCTTCGTTCCGCTGATCGTCGCGCAGGTCTATCGCTACCGCCGGGTGTCCACAGCGGTTGAGCGTCAGCAGACGAAGTGGGTCGTCCTTGGCTTCGCGGTTGGCGTTGGCATATTCGCCGCCTTGCTCGTGGCGAGTATCGTGCTGCCGTCTGGCAACGCGCGGAGCGACCTGGAAGGCCAATTTTACGCCTCGACCGTGCTGAATGTGCTTCTCTGGTTCATCCCGCTCTCGATTGGCGTTGCCATCCTGCGCTCCGGGTTATGGGACATCGACGTCCTCATCAACCGCACGCTGGTATATGGGTCGTTGTCGGCCATTCTCGCGGCGGTCTACTTCGCCTGTGTGATTGGCGCGCAAGCGATCACTCAGAAGCTGACGGGGCAGACGAAGCCGCAGCCGGTCATCGTCGTCGCCTCGACGTTGCTCATCGCCGCGCTCTTCACGCCTCTCCGACGTCGATTGCAGGCGGGAATCGACCGGCGGTTTTATCGCAGCCGCTATGACGCCGCGAAGACACTAGAGTCCTTCAGCGCGACGCTGCGGAGTCAGGTCGAGCTAGGGCAACTCAAGGAGCGTCTCTCGGCGGTGGTGGTGGAGACGATGCAACCAGCGCACGTCTCGCTCTGGCTGCGGCAGCCAGACCGCCAGCGCACGCCTGTGTCTGAGTCTGAGCCCGTGCCTGGAGAGCCGAGATAACGCCAGGGAGGTGACGAGCATGAGGGCGCGCTCGATACAGACTGGAGTAGTCGTTGCGTCTGTCGGGTATCTGGCCAGCGCTTCCGCGGGGGCGTATCTGGCGATCACCTCGCATCTGCCCGCGCGGTTCGCCGTTGTGATGCACGGCTCGAACGTCGCGCGCGACTTTCTGCTGTTCCAGGGCACCGGCCTCTCACCGAATCTGGCCATGCTGCTGGGCCAGCTTGCCCTCACCGGCTGTGTGCCGCGTCGCGACCGTGCCGGGACGTACGGCGTGATTGGGCTGGCAGCGCTGGGCGCGGCCTATACAATCGGCCAGCTCGGCGAGCCGATCGCGCGTGAGGCGTTCCGTCCGGCGACACGTAACCCATCGCAGGCCGCCATCGTCACGGCGAACGTCGCGTTTCCGCTCGCGATGGTTGTGCTCGGCCTGCTGGAGTGGCGACATCGCACGCACCTAAGCCAGCGTGCGTCCACGAGGTCGGAGGCGTACCTGCCGGGCGCGACAGGTCTGACGGTATCGTCAGGGGCAGGAGGGCTCGTATGAGCGCATCGTCCGCCGAAGAGAACGCCATGTCGACACCCATGACCGCCCCTCCGGATCTGCGCCTGTCTGGCCGCTGGCTGCTCGCCGGGCGTATCGGCTGGGTCGTACTCACCGTCTTCATCGTCGCTCTGAATATCGCGATGCAGCCGGATATGTATGCGTCGCAACTGACGCCCGATCTGCTGCGGCACCTGCGGCAGCAAGGCGTTACGCCGCTCGAGGCGACCATTGCCACGGGTGTGTCGAACAACATCGGCACGGTGACGTGTCTGGCAATTGCCCTGCTGCTCTTCTGGCGCCGCTCGGATGACCGCATGGCGCTCTTCGGCGCCTATATGTTCGTGACCTTCGGCGGCGTTGCCGCGAACCCACTGGACCCCATTACGGGCGGCCAGCCGATGCCGCAACCCGTGGCGGGTAATGCGTTCCTGACCACGATCGTCTATCTGCTGGTGGTGATCGGGCAGGTGTCGTTCGTGGTCTTCTTCTATCTCTTCCCTTCAGGCCGGTTCGTGCCGCGCTGGACGCGCTGGTTTGCTCTGCTCGCCCTGGTGTACTGGTTCGCGGTTGTCTTCGTCGCGCCAGGGTCAGGCGGGAGCCTGATTCTCGTCTTCTGGCTGGTCGCGGTCATTGCGCAGATCTATCGCTACCGCCGAGCCTCGACACCGGTCGAGCGCGAGCAGACGAAGTGGGTCGTCTATGGCATCGCTCTCGCCTTCCTGATTGTCCTGATTCCGTCGCTAGTCCCACTACTGGTGCCAGATATCGCCAACGCGGCCTACAGGTCGGTACTGGGAAGCTTCCTCATCGACAACATCTGGATCGTGGCGATTGTGCTGATTCCCACGTGTATCGCCATCGCGATTTTGCGTACGCACCTCTGGGATATCGACATTCTCATCAACCGCACGCTGGTGTATGGCTCACTGACGGCGGTGCTGGCGGGGGTTTACTTCGCCTGTGTCATCGGGGCGCAGACGGGCGCGGCGAAGCTCACCGGGCAGACGAAGCCGCAGCCGGTGATCATCGTCGCCTCCACACTGGTGATCGCGGCGATCTTCAACCCACTGCGCCACCGCTTCCAGTCAGCCATCGACCGGCAGTTCTATCGTCGCAAGTACGACGCCGCGAAGACGCTGACGGCGTTCGCTGTGACGCTGCGTAGTGAGGTCAGCCTCGGAGAGCTGACTGACCACCTAGCGGCGGTCGTTGCCGAAACGATGGAGCCAGCGCACGTCTCCGTCTGGCTGCGGCCGCTGCCAGAACGCACGGAGACCACTACACCCGAGCCAGACGGCAGCGAAGGAGGCTCGCGATGAACCGGCTGAGGTCGGCCAGTGCGGCGCTACAGGGTCAGGCGACACACCTCCGCTCCGCCTCCGGTGTAAACGGCTCTACGACCCAGGAAGGCAGCGGAGCGCCACGACGCTCAGTGATCTGGCTTGCCTGGACTCTGTGGATACTTTGCTTCGCGCTGGCCGTTCCGTACGTCTGGCTGCAAGCGCTCAACGCACGTGAGAGCCTGATATATGATCTAGCAGGCGGTCTTTTGATGCTGCTGCTCGCGACGGTCGGTGCGCTCGTCGCCTCGCGCAATCCACGCAACCCCATCGGCTGGCTCTTTGTCGCGAGTGCTGTCACGTCCATGATTGGGGTGATCGGCGTTGAGTATGCCGTCCACGCTCTGGTCGCCACGCATGGTGCTGGAGCATCAGCTCTGTGGATCGGAGCAATCAGTGGGTGGCTGCGCGGCTTAGGGCAGCTTCTGCTGTTGGAGTTCCTGCTCCTGCTATTTCCTGATGGCCAGTTGCCATCTCGCCGCTGGCGTCCGGCGGTGTGGGGTATTGTGCTGCTGTTCGTGGTCTATACCATGTCGACGCTCTTCGGCCAGGCCCCATTTGACACGCGCCTCGCGGACGCTCCGAATCTGCTTGCCCTCCTGAGCCCTGAGCTTACGAACGCGGGCCAGGCGCTGCTGCTTTTGCTTCTCATCGCGCTTGTCGGAGTATGTGGTGCGGCGGTCATCGCCCGCTTTCGGCGCGCGACGGGCATCGAGCGCCTGCAACTAAAATGGTTCGCGTATGCCACGATCCTGGGGCTGCTCATTTTCTTGGGCATTCTGCTAGACACATTGCTCGATCCAAATGCGAACGTGCCGCCCGTCTTGTTTGACGCGACCATCGTCGGCCTGCCCGTAGCCGCTGGCATCGCCATTCTGCGCTACCGGCTCTACGACATCGACGTCATCATCAACCGCACGCTGGTCTACGGCTCGTTGACGGCGGTGCTTGCGGCCGTCTATTTCGCCTGTGTTGTCGGCGCCCAGGTGGTCAGCGAGAAGCTGACCGGGCAAACCAAGTCACAGCCGGTCATCATCGTCGCCTCGACATTGCTGATCGCGGCCCTCTTCACACCGCTGCGCCGCCGCCTCCAGGCAATAATCGACCGCCGCTTCTACCGGCGGAAGTACGACGCCGCGGAGACCCTCGCCGCGTTTGGTGCAACGCTGCGCAGCGAGGTCGAACTGGGACAACTGCGCGAGCAACTGGAGACGGTCGTCTCGGAGACGATGCAGCCCGCGCACGTCTCGCTCTGGCTGCGTCAGCCTGACACACGCCGCCAGCCTCGCGAGAGTAGCGAGCCCGGCGGCGACTTCTCACCATTCGGATAGCTTCCAGATGGCAGGCTGCACCGTGCCCGCCTCGACGCCGATTTCCGCGTAGATGCGCACGGCCTCCTTGAGGTGCGTCATGGCGGCGTCGGGCTGTCCGGCGGCGTGCAGCAGATCGGCGATGTTGTTGTGCAGGGCAGCCTCGTGGTGGCGATCGCCCTGGGCGGCGCTCAGCGCGAGGGCGGCTTCGGCATGCGCGAGCGCGCGCTCGGTGTCGCCACGCGCGGCGAGAGCCAGCGCCACGTTGTTCAACGCTGCCGCCTGGGTGCTCGTGTCGTGCACGCTCTCGGCCAGCCCGAGGCTCCGCTCCAGATGCTCGATGGCGTCGTTCAGGTCGCCGCGGCTGCTCGCCAGCACGCCGAGGATGTTGTGCGCCCGCGCGAGGGCACGGTTGTCTCCAATGGTTGCGGCGAGCTCGCGGGCCTGATTCGCGAGTTGCCACGCTTCGTCGAGCTGGCCAAGCCGGTGGGCGGCCAGGCTCCAGTCGGCGTAGACGCCCGCGCGCTCCACCGGTGAGTCGGACGCTCCCAGGGCCTCCAGCGCGGCCTCGAACTCGTGCTGTGCCTGTTCCCACTCGCCGCGCCGCACGTAGACGTTGCCGAGCTTGTGCCGCAGCCGGGCGCTCGCCTCCGATGCGCCCGCCACGGTGAGGGCGTCGGAGTAGGACGTGAGCGCCGCGGCGTATTCGCCAAGCGCGGTATGCAGGTCGCCGATGGCCTCGTGCAGCTCGGCCACGTCGGGATGCCCCAGCGCGAGTGCCGTGCGCAAGTGGGCGAGCGCCTCGGCATTGGCGTAGAGCCTGCGCGCGCGCTCACCGGCCTGCTTGTAGTATTCCGCTGCCTCGGCCTCGTCGCCCGCCAGCAGATAATGGTGCGCGATCTGCCCGAGCAACCCATTTCCTGTCCGATGCCGCCGCAGCAGATCGGCGAGTGCGTCCGCCGTGCGCCGGTGGAGCAGCCTGCGGCGGGCGAGGCTCGTCTCTTCGTAGACGAGCGAGCGCAGCTTCTCATGGCTGAAGTCATACGCTGGCCCCGCCGACGGGCTCCCTCGCAGCTCGCGCAGCAGCCCTTGGGCCACGAGGTCCTCCAGCGCGGTGACGACCTCTTCTTCGCCGCGTCCGCTGACCGCGCGCACGGTCTCGAAGTCAAACGAGCGGCCAATCACCGCCGCCGCCGTCAGCACCTGCGCGCTAGTAGCGTCGATGACGCTCAGCCGCGAGGCGAGCAGATTACGCACGCCGCCCGGCACAGACCAATCCGCCTGGTCGGTTGTGACCAGTCCCTGTGAGAGCGCCAGCATATACTCGATGAGGAAGAACGGCAGCCCTTCCGTTTCCTCGTACAGGCGCTTCGCCGTCTCAAGCGGCAGTGTTCCGCCGGAGGTAGTGAGCAGCAGCTCGCGCACGTTGTCTTCGGTGAGTCGCGGAAGCGGCAGCAGCATCGCCACGCCGGATCGTTGCGTCTCCGCGAGAAGCTGACGGATCTGCGTGCCGCCATGCACCTGGCCGCTGCGCCATGTCAGCAGCAGGCAGAGCGGCTGGTCGCGCAACCGTCGCGCCAGATACGTGAGCACGTCAAGCGAGGCGCTGTCTGCCCACTGCACGTCGTCGAGCAGCACGATACCCGGCGCAGCTCCCCGGCATGCCCCCAGCAATACCTGCCGCAGCCCCTCGAAGAACTGGCTCTGCGCGCCAGGGCTATCGAGTGGCGGCGCTGGTGGGAGCCCCGGACGCACCCGGTCGAGCTCGGGAACCAGGCGTGCCGCTTCGCTGAGCCACCGCTCGGGCAGCTCGCTCAGTCGTCGCGCTGTGTCTGGGCTAGCGAGCGCGGCGCGGAGCAAGGCGACCAATGGCGCGTACGCCAGGCTCGCCTCGCCGTCGTAACAGCGCGCGGCGAGCGCGGTCGCGCCCTGCTGTCGCGCGTACGCCACGAATTCTTCGGCAAGCCGTGTCTTGCCGATGCCCGCCTCGCCTTCGAGCACGATCACCCGTCCATCGGAGGAGATGGCGCTATAGCCCTCGACGAGCGCCGTCCACTCGGCCGCCCGCCCCACGAGCGGGTATGCCCCCTGGTGCGAACGACTCGCCCGCGACGGCGCCTCCGGTACCAGGGAAGCGGATGCCGCGTCGTGTGCTGAAAGGCGAGCGGACGGCGCGGGCTGGGGCGCCAGCCGGTTAGCCTTGATGTCGTCGTAGAGGCGCGTCGTCGCTTCCAGCGGCTCGACGCCGAGCTCCTGAGTCAGCGCCTGCACGCACTCGCGATACTGCCGCAGGGCAGCGGCGCGCTGTCCAGACCAGGCGTAGAGGCGCATCAGAGCGCGGTGCGCGGGCTCATGCAGACGATCGAGGGCGAGCCATCGGCGCGCGTAGTCAATGGCGACATCGAAGGCGCCGAGCGCGCCGTAGCCGCGCGCCAGGCGGGCGAGCGCGCCAGCCAGCTCGCGCCGCAATCCCTCGCGCTGAAAGAACTGCCAGTCGTCGAAGGCCGCGCTATCGCGCAGTGTGAATCCTGCCAGGAAGTCGTCACGATACAGCGCGACGGCGGACGCGAGCGAATCAAGGCAGTTCGCGCAGACCTCGTTCGCCGGATGGCCGTGCGTCTGGCACTCCGCGAGCGCACGGTGGAACTCGTCGACGTCGAGGCGCAGCTTGTCGCTGGCGGGCAGAGCGATCGTGTCGCGCCGGATGTCGAGGTAGGCGCCGCCGAGCGCTTTGGCGAGCGCCGAGAGGGTACGGCGCAGCGTCGCCCGCGCGTGGGCGTCATCATAGTCCGGCCAGAGGAGGCCGGCCAGGGCGTCGCGGCTGTGCTGCTCGCGCGCAACGGCGAGATACGCAAGCAGCGCGACGGCCTTGCGCGTATCGACCGTGACCGGCGCCCCGTCACGCTCGATGCGTGGCGGACCGAGCAGCGAGACCGCGAGTTCGGGCATGCAGGCGTTTCCTCTCACCGGCGGTGCCGGCGCAAGACGTGAAGAGACGCGAGTACACCCATGATACGCCGTTCGGTCCGCAAGGGCAAAGCCTACTCGTCTGTGCTGGTATCTGGAAGCGTATCCGCATCGAGCGGCGCCTCCGATGCGGGCGATGTCGCTGGCGGCGCCCGGTGTACGTTACCGCTGGTGGCGCGAGCGCGACGTGACACGAAGAGCAGACCGCCCGCGCCACCAGCGCCAAGGACGACCACCAGGCCCAGGGTAGCGAGCAGCCAGAGGATTCCGGTCATGCCTGGTCTGGACAACAACTCATCCCAAATCGGTATGAGACAGTCAGCGGCCGCGAACAGTGTATGGCACCTCAGCACGAGAAAGGCGCCCGATCACATGATCGGGCGCCTGTTAGGCGCGATGACTCGTGGTCTAGAGCGGTGCGTGCCTGCTGATATCTACCGCGAGAAGTACGCGAGCAGGTCGCCACGCGTGCGGGAGCGCAGCTCGGCGTTCTGGTCCATCCGCTCCAGGGCGCGCGCGAACGGACCGGCGAACTCGCCTTGCAGTTGCGCGTTCCAGAAGGCGACCACATCGTCGCGCAGCGTCTCGGGCAACGCCCCCGAAAACTCCACCATGTTCGGCGTGAGGAACGGCGCTCGCTGCTGGATGTAGTCCCAGTGCCGCTTGACGTAGTCCCACGCCGCCGCCTGTGTGCGCGGCCGCGACAGCAGCGCGGCCATCAGCCGGAACTGCGTCTGGAACGGGAACGGGTCTTCTCCTTGCGCCATCAGGTCGAAGGTGCGCGCGGTCAGGTCGGCTGGCTCGAAGACCGCGAACGTCCCCGCATAGCGCTCCACCTGATCGGGGGTAAAGTTGCCTCCCTTACGCGCCTGATACAGCGCGAGGAACCGGTCGTAGGTCGCCGCGTCGCCTGCGCGGGCCGTCGCGCCGATGGCGACGGGGGCCAGGTTCGGGTCGACGTCGGCGGGATGCTCCGCCTCGCGTTCCTGCTGCTGGCGTGCGTGGGCGATCGCCTCGGGGTCCTTCGCGTAGTTGGCCAGCGCACTCAGCACAGATGCCCGCAGCCGCGACACCTCGACGGGCTCGCCGGAGTTCGGCTCATAGCCCAGACGCTGTATCTTCGGGCTGAACAACTGCTCGACCCATTGCCGGAAGCCAGCCAGCGCGCGCTCATCTCCCGCGATCTCTAGCAGGTTCTGCACGCGGCCGAGATGCTCCGAGACGATCTGGCCGATCAGCGTCTCGTCGTCGCTGACGCGAACGAGCGCCGCGACCGTCTCCAGATACGCCGAGATCGGCTGTGTGCCGTTCGAGACGAGGCCCCACTGGTCACGCAGCAGCCCCTTCTGCTCCGCAGGCTGGAGCCGGCCCAGGTGCGCGCGCAATTTGGCCAGCAGCGCAGCGTCGAATTGCTGGCGGTAGAAGCCCACCTCACCGGCGTTGCCATACAGCCAGCGCAGCTCGCCACTCACGGAAATCGCGAACGAGGCGCTGCGCTCGGTCAGCAGGAACCGTTGCTGGTGAACACCCGTGTCATCCTCGTAGCGCACTTGCACCGGCACCTGCCAGAGCTGGTCGCTGGCTGGCGCGTTCGCGGCCGAGTAGAACCGCCGCTGGCTCAATCGCACTCGCGTCTCGCCTCCGCTGGCGCCGCCGTTCTCAAGCGCGACGGTGAGCAGGGGATGCCCCGCCTGCAGAATCCAGCTTTCCATCATAGTGCTGACGGGCTGGTTCGAGGCCTGCTGCAGATGGCGCCACAGGTCGGCGCCCGCCGCGTTGCTCTCCGCGAACTCTGCCATATAGGTCCGGAGCCCCGCGCGGAAAGCCTCATCGCCCAGGAAGTCGTGGACCATCCGCAGTACGGCGGCGCCCTTCTCATAGGTGATGACGTCGAAGTTTTCCATCACCGCGCGCGGTGTCGCCACCGGGTGATAGATCGGATGCGAGCTCACCAGCGAATCGGCGGCGCGGGCGGCGTCAGCTCCCGCTTGCACTTCGTCCCAGACGCGATATTGAGGCCGCAACGTATCCACCGCGTGATAAGCCATCCAGCTCGCGAACGCTTCGTTGAGCCAGAGGTCGTCCCACCAGCGCATCGTGACCAGATCGCCGAACCACATGTGCGCGAATTCGTGCGCCGTCACCTCGGCGACCGTGAGCTCCTGGCGGCGCGAGGCGGCCTTCTCATCCAGCAACAGCACGACCGCCTGCGAGATGATCAGCCCTGCGTTCTCCATCGCGCCCGCGCCAAAGTTTGGCACACCCAGGTTGTCGAGCTTGTCGAAGTGATACGGTGTCGCGAAGTAGTCTTCGTAGAAGGGGTGGAGGGCGGCCGTAATGTCGAGCGCGAATCCTCCGAGCTGCTCCTTGCCTTTGAGCGCCCAGACGCGCAGGGGCACGCCGTTCACCACTCGCTCCGGTGTGCTGGCGAAGTTGCCAATCGCCAGCGCGATGAGGTAGCTGGACATCGGCTTCGTCGGGGCAAAGCGCCACGTCACGCTAGCGCCATCCGCGCTCGGCTCGGTGTCGAGCAGCTTGCCGTTGGCCAGCACGGTCTGGCCTGGTGCCGTCGTCACCGTCCAAGCGAAGGTCGCCTTGAAGGTCGGCTCATCCCAGCAGGGGATGATGGCGCGCGCGCCCGTTGGCTCACACTGCGTGCAGAGCATCTCGTCGGGGCCATCCTTCGAGAGGAATAACCCCTCCAAGCTGGGGCTGAGCCGGCCCGCGACGTCAAACGCTAGCGTGGCCTCGCCCTCAACCGCCTGCTCGTCGAGCGCGATCACCGCGATCTC
The DNA here is from genome assembly GCA_964427535.1 of uncultured Ktedonobacterales bacterium. Taxonomy (GTDB): domain Bacteria; phylum Chloroflexota; class Ktedonobacteria; order Ktedonobacterales; family JADMIN01; genus CAYRVF01. The sequence goes on along the minus strand of CAYRVF010000032.1, from coordinate 13,105 downwards.
GCGCTCGGGGTCTCGCGTTACCGTCGCCGGAAGCGTCTGCCCGCTCGCGCTGGTGAGCCGGGCATTGGTGATCTCCAGATCGCGCGCGTGCAGCTCGATCGCGCGGGTCGGCGTGGCGATTGCCACCCGCACCGTGACCGAGCCGAAGAACGTGTCGCGCCCAGGCCGGGCGTCGATGGCAATCTGATAGGCGCGCGGCCGCACGGTCTCGGGCAGCCGGTAGGCCTTGGGGTCGCTGGTTGCGGAAGCGCTGGAAGTCATGTCTCCTCCACGTCACGAGGTGTGGAATGCGCGCCTTCGACAGTGTACGGCGCGCGTGATGTTCTCGGCTCTGGGCATTAAGTCACACCGTCGCTTCGTCGCTCATCGAGTGATCCGTTCGCCGTGCTGGGCGACAGCGCACCAGCCGCCCGCGAATTCGCTGCGTACTGGGATAGCGTGACTGACGGCGGATGCGCGAGAGGGACCACTGATAGCGCTATCAGTGGTCCCTCTCGCGCAGTGACTTGAGGCAGAATCTGTCGTGATGCCATAGTAGCCGGAGTCAGATTAGTTGGCGAGGATGGCCTCGCGGGATGGCTCCTTGGGCGCCTCTACCACTATCGCTTGCACGGTCTCTTTGCCGCGGACTGCCTCTGTCACTTCAAAGATCAGCGCCGCCAGGATGATCAGCGCCGCCACGCCCAGGCCAATCGCGGCGAAGAAGGCGATCTGCCCAATGACTGAGAACGTCCACGCGGTGTTCAGCATCGTCCGCAGCGTGTTGCCCTTGAAGAGCGTGTCCGCGATGGCCTGATCCTGCGCCTTCGTGGCCGGGTTGGTCGCGGTCATCGCCTGCGCGCTCCAGTAGGAATACGGGTGCCCCTTGCCGATCTCTTGCAGGTGCAGGCCGATGAACTTCTCAGCGTAGGCGTGCGCCTGCTCGCCGGTGAGCACCTGCTGTCCCGCGTACTGGGTCAGGTCGGCTGGCAGCCCAGACTGGGCGTTTTTCGGGAAGACGATCTGTTGCGGGGCGAGCTGCTGATGGATCTGGTCGGATGTGAAGCTGTTAGCGAAGGCCGCCGCGCCCATACCGAACAGGAACACGAGGAGTGCGACGGTCTGCAGGACGATGATGCGCCACCGAATAGCCTTCGTCATTTTGGGTGCCTCCCTTAACCAGGGCGCCTGTCTGACGCCCGATGATACCCGCTGTGTCGTGTGTTTGTCGGGCCCCGCGGCCTCTTACCGCCGCCCGCATGTCTAGGATAGGCGAGCGGCGTCACGGCGGTATCACGGCCCGTAAGGTGAGCATCACGTCCGCATCACAATGGACAAATCAGGGCACCCGTTGCCCTCCCTAGTCGCGAAAGGCGCGATCACTTGGCAACCGCCGTCAAGATCGGCCTCTGAGCCCCTTCAACTCGCCTGTCTCACCTTGTCGTGCCTGAGGTCGACGGCCTAAGGTTCGAAGGTGAGGATGGTCAGTAGCCCTACTGGCACACACGTGAAAGGACGCGGTTAGATGGCGCAGACGATTCTGGTGACGGGCAGTTCCAGTGGCTTTGGGCGTCTGATCGTCGAAACGCTGGCACGTCAGGGATACACCGTCTTTGCGGGGATGCGTGCCGTGACGGGGAGGAATGCCCCAGTGTCGGCAGAACTGCGCGACTTTGCGGACCGCGAACGGCTGGCGGTGCATGTCGTCGAACTCGATGTCACGGACGACGCATCAGTGGACCAGGCCATCGCGTCTCTTGTTGGCATCACAGGGCGCATTGACGTGGTGGTCAACAATGCCGGGGTCTCGTATAGCGGCCCTCTGGAAGCGTTCACCATGCAGCAGGTGGAGCAGCAATTTGCCACCAATGTTTTCAGCGTGCTGCGCGTGAACCGCGCGGCCCTGCCCTACATGCGCCAGCAAGGCAGCGGGCTGCTGCTGCAGATGGGGTCCGTCGCGGGGCGTGTGGCCGTGCCGTTTATCGGCTTGTACGGCGCGACGAAGTTTACCCTCGAAGGGCTCACCGAGTCCTATCGCGACGAGCTCGCTCCCTTTGGCATCGACGCCGCCATCATCGAGCCGGGGACCTACCCGACGACCATCGCCGTGAACCGGCAACTCGCGGCGGATATAGCGCGGCTCGCCCTCTACCAGTCCGCGTTGAATGCGTTTTTGACGCCGTTCTTTGCCGAGAACCGGTCCGCTACCCCGCCCAATCCACAGGACGTGGCCGACGCCGTGGCACGCGTCATCGCGCAACCGGCGGGAGAGCGGCCGCTGCACATCGTGGTCGCGCCGGCGGCACAACGACAGGCGCCTGAGGCCGTGAACAACGCCACTACCCAGGCCACCGAAGACTTCTTCGCGGCGCTCAACCTCCCTCGCCCGACCATCGCATCGAAGGAAGGGCGCAAGGAAGTGGGCGCGGAGGTGAACACGAAGCGGGAGCAGTGAGGAGCGGCCTCACGCCTTCGGGACCACCGCCGGGATCATTCCTTCGGCTGCGCCAGGGGCACGTTCTGCAGGCGAACGCGCCCCTCGGCGATGGCTTTGCCGTCATCGGACCGGGTGATGGTGACGTGCCACAACTGCTGCACGCGCCCCTGGATGACCGGCTCGGCGACAATCTCCACCCGACCCTCACGCATGGAGCGCAGGAAATCGGTCGAGTTGTTCACGCCCACCGCGAACTGCCCCCGCTCGTAGACCGCCGCGGAAGAGCCGACGCTGGCGACGCTCTCGATAACGGTGGTATAGACGCCGCCATGCACGACGCCCCAGGGCGTGTGGTGCTGGGGACCGAGGTCGAGATGCGCCGCCACGCGCGTGCCGCTGACCTCGTCGAGGACCATGCCGAGGTCCTCTAGCCATGCCCCAGCGGGAGGCAGGTCCGCGGCGGAAAAGGTCAACGGCGGCTGTTGAGCGGGATCGTGGTCGGCCATCTGGATCTCTCCCCTCACGTCGTCTCGCGTGGTGGATGCGTCAGGAGATTCGGTGCGATCAGCCTGACAGTGCCGCCACGAACAGTAGTCTACCAGCCTACCACTGTCCTGCGTGTTCACCAATTCACGTTAGAAGTGCAGAACCGTGCAGGTTCCAATTCCTGATACTACGGGCCGGCACATGAGGCGGCGTGAGTATGCAATACACACGGCGGTCCCGTGGGTGCGCCACCGTCGCGTTGCGTGCGATCGCGGCCCATTCACGGGACCCTATAACGCGTCGGGCGAACTTCTCTGCGTTAGCGAGGGATGGTCACCCGGACGATTTGGCCCGCCCCCGCGGCTGGGATGCCGAAGCCATTATTGGAGACATAGAGCGCTCCGTCAGGGCCGAAGGTCATCGCCGTTGGGAACGTCAGGCCGGAGGCAATCGTCGTGAGCGAGCCATTGGGATTAACCCGCACTACCTTCCCGGTTCCAGCCGCCGTGGGACCTGGGAAGCCGGCGACTGTCATCGTCTCGAGGGCGTAGAGGCGGCCCCACTTGTCAAAGGCGATGCCGAGAACAGCCGTCAGACCGCTGGCCGCGACCGATACATGCCCGCTCGGAGTGATCTTGTAGAGACTCTGCGTACCTGGCCGAACGGGGAAGGTGCCCAGCGTGCCGATGTAGAAGTTGCCGCGGTAAGTGATGCCCGTCGCCCCTTGCCAGTTGGCTGGCGGAAGGAACATGGTCGAGAGGTCGACCACGCGAGTGATCTTCTCGCCCGGCACGACGCGATCGACTTCTTGGTGATTGGGCTCGGTGACATAGAGCGCGCCGCGAACCGCCACCATACCATACCAGGTGCCGTCAGGCTCGAAGTCGTCAGCATCGGGATGGGCGACCGGATGATCCATCAGGAAGTCGCTGAGGTTCGCCACCGTGGTGGTCGAGCCGTTCCAGTTCACGCGGAAGACCCGGTTGATTGTCCCGGCCAGCCCATGCGAGCAACCAGCGCCGGACTCCAGGCCATACAAGGTGTCGCCGATGAACTGGACGGCGGCCACGCCACTGGTCAACCCGCCTAATGCCGCACTGGTCATGCTGGACGGAAGATGGTCAACGACCGTCGTGCGCACGCCTTCGCTATTGATTTTGGAGATTCTGGCGGTAAAGCCGCCCGTGTACGGCCCCGCCGCTGGGACCTGGGGACACTGCCCCACTGTGGAGCGCGTTCCACCGGTTCCACCTTCCGCGACGTACAGCTTTCCATCGTTGCCGAAGGTGAGGCCGCGGGGATTGTTCAGCCCCGTGGCGAACACGGTGGCATTACTGCTCAGTCCTGCCGCCTGCAGAGACGGCGCGCTGCCGAGTGAGAGTACCGCCGTGCCGAGGGTTGACATCCCCAGCATGAGCACGAGTGTCAGTGTGGTTCGCAAACCGGTACGTGTGAAGCGGCCCATAAGTCTGCCTCCCTCGCTGCTACGCGCCGAGGGCTCTCCACCGAACCGTTCGGCGCACATCAGAGCGCTGTGATTGGCATACATGCTGTGGTTGCCGCGTCAACTGATCGGTTAACTGCCACCTCCTCTCTATGTCTGCCGCTAACGCAACCTCACGTTTGGCGTAGCCAAAACAACAGACAGCGGACAGGCCAGCATGGAGTGTGCCGGGTATGGAGTGTGCCGGGTATCGTATGCGGCCACTTGCAACGCTCCTGTGTCGCGGAGCATACTGCGAGCACAGATCGCGTATCGGCCACGGCAAGTCGTCAGACAGGGGCCATCATCGCGGACGGCCCCACCTGAGCTGTAGGGAGGCCTGCGATGGCGGCACTAGAGGGCGCGGTGGTCGTCATTACCGGCGGGGGGCGCGGCATTGGGCGCGCCATCGCCGAAGAACTGGGCGCGGGGGGCGCCCATCTCGTCATTAATTATGCGGCAAGCGCCGAGGCTGCGGAGGACGTCGCCGCCCGGCTGCGCGACACCGGCAGACGTGCGATTGCGGTGCATGCGAACGTGGCCGACGCCGAGCAGGCCAGCGCGCTCATCCAGGCGACGCTGGCGGAATTTGGCCGCATCGACGTGCTCGTCAACAACGCGGGAATCACGATTGATCGGACGCTGAAGAACCTGACGATTGCCGACTGGGACACGGTGATTCAGACCAACCTCAGCGGCTATTTCTACACGCTCAAGGCCGCCCTGCCCTGCTTCATGGAGCAGAAGAGCGGCAAGGTCATTCAGGTGAGCTCGTTCGTCGGCAAGATGGGCAACCTGGGCCAGGCCAACTATGCCGCCGCCAAGGCGGGCATTCTGGGCCTCACCAAAACCGCCGCCATCGAGCTGGCGCGCTACCATGTCACCGTCAACGCCATCTGTCCTGGCTTTACCGAGACCGATATGTATACCCAGGTTCCCGACTCCGTCAAAGAGCAGATCGTCAAGCGTATCCCGCTGGGCCGTGTCGGCACGGCGCAGGAAGTCGCCCGCGCGGTCCGCTATTTGATCGTCGACGGCGACTACATCACCGGTAGCGCGCTGGACGTCAATGGCGGCATCTACATGTAGTGGAGGCCATGAACACGACGAGGCGCGCTCGGCGGGGCAAGCCGCGCTGCGCCTCGTCCTCCGAGCACGGAAAGGCGAAGCAGACGCATGAGCCAGCCGCCTGATGGAACCACTCCAACGAACCCGTTCGACCCATTCGGCCTCTGGAAACAGTCACAGCAGGCGATGCTGGAATCGTGGTCGAAGTCGATGAACGAGGCGGTGAACACCGACGCGTACGCCGAGACGACCGGCCGCATGCTCGACACCTATCTGACCGTCTCCGCACCGCTGCGCAAGATTGTCGAACAGACCATGACGCAACTGTTGAACCAGTTGAGCCTGCCCTCACGCGGCGAGGTCGTCAGCCTCGCCGAGCGCATGACCAACATCGAGCTGCGGCTCGACGACCTGGATGCCCGGCTCGACGACATTCAGCGGAGCATGGAGCGGGTGGCAAGCGCGGTCACCGCCCTGAGCGCCCTTGCCGTCTCCACGCTGCCGGGCGCAAGCGCGAACGCTCAGATACCCGACGAGACGGGCACTCCGGCCCAGACACCAGCGAGCAGGCGGAGCGCGCGGGCCAGCGACACGACGACGGCACGGACGACACGGCCAGCGCGAGCGCCACGAACGACGCGGGGAGCGACCCGCAACTCGTCGTCCCGGCGACGATCTACGGCAGAGTGAGGTAAAGCATGGCGGGACTCACCGGAACCCACGGCGCCGACGTGAACGCGCTGGAGACGCAGTTGCGGCAGGTCGAGGAGTCGATGCGCACCCTCCAGAAGGTGCTTACCACGCCCTATCCGATCGCGCAAACGCCAAAAGAGGTGATCTGGACCCTCAATAAGGCCCGACTCTACCACTATATTCCAGTTGTCCCACCGAGTGAGCGCCATCCCGTCCCGCTGCTGCTGGTCTTCGCGCTCATGAATCGCCCGTCCATCCTGGATTTGCGGCCAGGCAACAGCTTCGTGGAATACATGGTGGGCAAGGGCTATGACGTCTATCTGCTGGACTGGGGTGCTCCCGGCCTGGAAGACAAGGCCCTCACGTTCGACGATTACGTTCTGGAATATCTGCCGCGCGCCGTCCGCAAGCTGAAGGCATTTTCGGGGTCCGCGCGGTTCAGCCTGCTCGGCTGGTGTATTGGCGCGCTGATCACGACGATGTACGCGGCGCTGCGCCCCGAGAGCGGACTCATCAACCTGATTTTGCTGACCGCTCCGCTCGACTTTGGCGATCCGCAGTGCCGTGGGTTCATCCGCTGGGTCAACGACGAGCATTTCGACGTGGAGAAGCTGCTGGCCGTCTATGGCAACATGCCCGGCGAGCTGCTCGACTACGGCGCCAAGGCCCTCAAGCCGGTCGACAACTACATCACCAACTATCTGCGCCTGTGGGAGAACCTGCGCGACCCGCGGGTCGTCGAATCGTGGCATGCCATGAACACCTGGGTCAACGACCTCATCCCCCTTGCGGGCGGCGCCTATCGCCAGCTCATCGTTGACCTGTATCAGCACAATCGCCTGATGGAGGGGACACTGAAGCTGCGCGGCGAGCCGGTGGACCTCAGTGCGATCCGCGCGAACGTGCTGAACGTCATCGCCACCGAGGACCACATCGTGCCGCCTGAGCAGACGGAGGGCATCATGGCGAAGCTCGGCAGCGGCGACAAGCAGCTCCTCAAGATTCCCGGCGGCCACATCGGCATGATGGCGGGCAGCGCGGCGCTCAAACGCACCTGGCCGCAGATCGACGCCTGGCTCGCCCCGCGTTCTGGCGCCGGCACGACCACACCAGACGCACCGTAGCGTCTTTGTCCGCTACGCCTCGGGTGCTGGAGGACGGTCATGCGTCAGCACGTAGCTGGCGATGGCCTCCACGGCGTTGAGCTGTGGATCGAGCTGCTTGGTGACGCCGTCCAGCAGCCCCAGCGCGCGGCCGACGAGAATCAGGTCCGTCGGAATGTGCCCGACGCTCTTCCCGAGTTGGCGGCCAACTGCCGTCGTTCTCGCAGCCTCGCCGTCGCCCTGCTGCCCGCCCATCAACATGCCGACGAGCTGCATCAGCGTCATGACGTCGAGATCCGCGTCCAGGCGCACGCCAGCGCTGGCTAGCGCGCGATGCAGCCGGGTGACGTCGCCGGTAAGTAGCGCCGTCACCATCTCCGCCAGCGCAGCGACGAGCTCGGACTTGAGGGGGACCGTGAGTCCGTGGTCCAGCAGTACGAGTCGTGGTCCAGCCCCCGCGACGGGTTGCACGAGCAGGTTGCCGGGATGCGGGTCGGCGTGCAACCATCCGAGGCGGAAGATTTGCTCGGCATAGACGTCGTTGAGCAGGCGCGCGACCTCGGTCGGAGCGATGCCAGCGCGTTCGAGCGCTGCGATGTCGGTGATCTTGATGCCCTCGACGAACTCCGTCACCAGCAGCCGCTCCGTGCTGAGCCCTGGCATCACCTCGGGCACGAGCACATCCGTCCGGTGCTGAAGCGCGGCGCGCAGTTCAGCCATCGCGTGCGCCTCGCGCTGAAAATCGAGCTCGAGAGGCAGTGTCTCGTTCAGGTGATCGAGGATAGGCTGAAGCTGGACGTCGGGGACGACGCGGGCCACCTCACGCACGATGTGGCGCAGGATGACGAGATCGGTCATCATGATGCCCGCGATGCCGGGATACTGCACCTTGACCGCGACCGAGCGCCCATCAGGCAGCCACGCGCGGTGAACCTGGGCAATCGAGGCGGACGCGACTGGGCGCGGCTCGATGCGGTCGAACACCGCCTCAGGATCTTGCCCCAGCTCGCGTCGGATGGCCTGCCGGATGGTGTACCACGACGAGGCAGGCACGCGGTCTTGTAGCGTGGCGAAGCTGCGCACGTAGGCGGGCGGAAGGATGTCTGGGCGCGTCGAGGCGAATTGGCACGCCTTGATCAGCGTGCCGCGAAGGGTGGCCGCCGCTTCACGGACTCGTGCCGCGCCGCGCTCGTGCTGCCACCCCCAGTCTTGCGGTTGTGTGAGGCGGCCCCACAGGCGCGCCCTCCGGTCGAGCAGCAGATAGCCGCTCAGGATGTCCGCGGTCAGTGTTGCCAGCGTGAGGGCACGGGTCGAGCGCCGCCCGATCCGCAGCAGTCGGCTGGACCGCTCCAGCGTTTCCAGGTTTGCCTCAAGCGAGAGCAGGCTGTTGGACCGCGTGAGGTCGCTCAGCCGGACGCCCAACGCGAGCGGGTCGCGGAGGGATATGCCACTGGCGAGCACTTCCCGTGTGTCGGCAAGCGCCTGGCCGATGGCGTCCTGATAGGTGCCAAACCACGCCATGATCGTGCGCGTCCTTTGCGCCAGAAAGCTGGCGCGCTATGTGCGTCCGCACAGCGGAGGCCGTGCGGCGCTCCACACCCCATCGAAACGGCGTCGTGCCATCTGATGACGGTGTGGAAGGCACGAGATGCGCGTACCTCACGGAAGCGGAGATGTCGCGCCGTGGAGCGCGAGGCCTAGGCCTCGCGCTCCACCGATTCGCGCGCGGTCTCGTATGTCCGCCGGGCGAGCCGGACGGGCGCGGTCAGGAAGCCGATGTAGGCCTCGGCAGCCTCGCGGCCAAGATCGCGGAACGCCGCGCGACGGGCATCAGACTGGCTGGAGAGCGTGTCATAGAGCCGGCGCACCGTGGCGGTCTGATCCTCGATCTGCTTGAAACTCTGATCGACGACGTACTGCGTGAACTGCATGTTGCGGTCTTGCATTGCGATGGCGGTATCGGCGACGGCCTTGCCAGCCTCGCGGAGTGTCTCGGTCCACGCCTGCGCCGCCTGAACGATCTCGTTCTCCACCGACGGCTCGGCCGCGGTGTGCGCCCTGGTCTTGGTGTCTGCCATTGTGGGACTTCCCTTCTCGCGGCCTGGCCGCGCTGGAACTGCTCGTACTGCTTACTTCTCCTCCGGCTGCCGTGTATACAGGCGGAAGAACTGGTCCATCATCCTGCGATACTGGCCGAGCGAGCCAGCCCAGAGCCTCAGGTAGGCCTCACCCGCCTCGGTGATGGAGTAGACGCGACGCGCGGGTCCTTGCCCAGAGGTGTCCCAACTGGAGCTGACCAACCCGTCCTTCTCCATTTGCCGCAGCACGCGATACAGCGGTCCCGGATTCATCATCGCGAACCCGAACTCGGTCAACGCCTTCATCAGGTCGTAGCCGTAAGAGCTGACGTCGCGCACGAGCAGCAACACCGCGGGCGTGAGCCAGCTAGTGGGCATGCCCCCAAAGCCCGGTCCGGATCCGGGCGTCGTGTTCTCGCGTCCGTTGTCGTCACTCATGCGCTCCGCTCCTCTTCACTGTATCTATATACATCTTGCACATAGATACGCGATGTGTCAAGATGCTCCTATGCGAACGTGAAACGCGTGGTATGGTACGGGCAGCGCTCAGGAAATGGAGGGCATCCGACCGCGCCAGAGGCCGTGGTCGCGCGCCATTCGGCGCGGTGGTGCATGCTGCATATAGATGCGTTCTGGCCATATTGACGCTCCCTTCTCACGAGACGTATAGTGCTGTCATCTCGCGGAGGTATGCAGGAAATTCAGGCACAGCGGCCCGGCACAACCCGCACGCCACTCGCCTGGCCACGACTCCCGCGTTCCTGCTCATATCGCCTTCGTTCCCGGCCCGCATAAAGGTCAGCGCATGCATTGTCTAGACCGTCTAGGTGTGCCCATCGGCTCTGACTGGAGTGCCACCGCCACGCGAGACCGGCTCGCCTCTCTATCCCGATCCCGCGGATAGACGCTTCGCGCTTCTCTTCAACCGCCGTTCGACTCGTGTCTCTGGCAGGATCGGAATCCTGAACTGGGGAGTGGACCTGGGGCAACGGGCGTTTCCGTGTTCCCCGCGCTGGGCGGCCGGTTTGGCCCGCGGCCACGCCTCCCCCGCTCGCGAGCGAAAGGAGCAGCGCCGATGAGCGCTACCCAGGCTGGTGCGACGTCTGACACGCAGGCGCCGGGCGCACAGGTGTCCGCGTTCCCGCGGAGTACCGGTGACTTCTATAGCATCGTGTCTACGTTGAGCGCCGAGGACCAGGTCATCGTCGAGCGCGTGCGGGCGTTCATGGAGTCCGAGGTCGCGCCGATCATCAACCGCTACTGGATTCGCGCCGAGTTCCCGTTCGAGCTGATTCCCAAGATGGCCGCGCTCGACGTCACCGGCATCGCCTATCAGGGCTATGGCTGCGCGGGCAAATCGACCGTGCTGGATGGCCTGCTCGCGGTGGAGATGGCCCGCGTGGACCCCTCGATCGCGACCTTCTTTGGCGTGCATAGCGGTCTGGCGATGGGCTCGATCTATCTCTGTGGCTCAGAGGAGCAGAAGCAACGCTGGCTGCCGCCGATGCGGCGGATGGAACAAATCGGCGCCTTCGGCCTCACTGAGCCAGATGTCGGGTCTGGCACCGCTGGGGGCCTGACGACCACGGCCCGGCGCGAGGGTGACACGTGGGTGCTCAACGGCCAGAAGAAGTGGATCGGCAACGCGACCTTCGCCGACCTGACGATCATCTGGGCGCGCGACGAGGCCGACAATCAGGTGAAGGGCTTCGTCGTCGAGAAGGGTACGCCGGGCTTCAGCCCTGTGAAGATGGAAGACAAGATGGCGCTGCGCGTCGTGCAGAACGCGCTCATCACGCTGCGCGACTGCCATGTGCCGGAGGCGAATCGCCTGCAGCTCGCGCGCTCGTTCCGCGACACCGCCGCCGTGCTGCGGATGACCCGCGCGGGCGTTGCCTGGCAGGCCGTCGGCTGCGCGATGGGCGCCTATGAGCATGCGCTCGCCTATGCGCGGCAACGCGAGCAATTCGGTCGCCCGATCGGCAGCTTCCAGCTCGTACAAGACTTGCTGGTGAGCATGCTGGGCAACATCGTCGCCTCGCAGTGCATGGTGCTGCGTCTGTCACAGATGCAGGACGCGGGCCTCATGCGCGACGAGCATGCCTCGCTGGCGAAGGCATATTGCACCGCCAAGTGCCGCGAGACGGTCGGCTATGCCCGCGAGCTGCTTGGCGGCAACGGCATCCTGTTGGAGCACCAAGTCGGGCGCTATGTGGCCGATGCCGAGGCCATCTACTCCTACGAGGGCACCCGCGAGATGAATACGCTGATCGTGGGCCGGGCCATCACGGGCATCGGCGCGTTTGTGTAGTGTTTGTCTGATTGTCAGCTTCATGGAGTAGCCGCGCGCCCGCCCGCGCATGCCCATGAAACCAGTGTGTACGCACATCGTCTCAGGACGCGGTGGAGGAGTGGTAGTTCATGGCGATAGAAGGCCTTACCCTGGCCACGATCAATGAGTTCGTCGGACGCGAGCTGGGCGTCTCTGACTGGGTCACCGTCGATCAGGAGCGCATCAACGAGTTCGCGGACTGCACCGGCGACCACCAGTGGATACACGTGGATGTCGAGCGCGCCAAGCGCGAGAGTCCCTTTGGCACGACCATCGCCCACGGCTACCTGACGCTGTCACTCCTGCCCGCGATGCAATACTCGGTCGGCACGCTGCCGAGCGGCGTAAAAGCGGCGCTCAACTACGGGTCGGACAAGGTGCGTTTCCTCACTCCCGTCAAAGCGGGGTCGCGCATCCGTGACCGCATCACGCTGGTCGGAGCCGAGAACAAAGGCGGCGGACGCGTGCTGATGACGACGCGCCACACCGTCGAGATCGAGGGCGAAGAGAAACCCGCGCTGGTGGCGGACACGCTCGCGATGCTGATGGGCTAGCGCCGACGAGCGGCGGGGAAGGGCCGTAGAGCGAGGAGGCTTACGATGCAAGACGACGACGCGACTCCCACCCGCCGCGCCAGGCGCAGGTCTGACGCGGGCGACGCATCCGCCGAGTCGAAGCCCCGGCGGAGACGTACGTCGACCGCGGTAGCAACCCAACCAGCCCGGCGCCGCGTCGGGAAAGCCGAAGTCAACGGGTCGGGGACGCCCGACGACCTGGAGGAGATGCGGCGGCGGCTCGCTACTGCCGAGGCGACGCTGGCCGAGGAGCGGCGCACGCTGGCCCTCGCGGAGGAGGCGGTAGAGCGCGAGCGCCGCCGTGCCGACGAGGCGCTCGCCGCCCTTGAGGCCGCCCAGCAGCGCGGCGCACCAGCGTCGGGGCAGCCGCGGTCCTCGCGCACGGGAGCGGGCGCCGGTGAGCGTGCCGAGCAGACAGAAAAGACCCGCAACGCCGGTGACACGTTCCCCTGGCACGCGATGCCGGGGATGGGGACAGTGCCGGGCGCGGAGTTCTTCGCCGCCGGGCAGCGCATGGTCCAGGCGGCGCTGCAACACCCCGAGCAGGCGTTCCAACAGTCCAGCGAGTATTGGGACCAGATGTCGCGCATCGCCATGGGGCAATCCACGCTCGCGCCGGACCCCAAGGACAAGCGCTTCGAGGACCCCGCCTGGACGTCCAACCCCTTCTACAAGGGCCTCTTGCAGACCTACCTGCTCTGGCGTCAGAGCCTGAACAATCTCGTCGACCACGCCAACCTGCCGAAGCAGGACGCCGACCGTGCCCGCTTCGCGCTCTCGCTCTACACGGAGGCCCTCGCCCCGACGAATACGCTACTGGGCAACCCCGCCGCGATGAAAGAGCTCTATGAGACGGGCGGCGCCAGCGCGG
>CAYRVF010000031.1:0-42345 GCA_964427535.1 uncultured Ktedonobacterales bacterium | reverse complement strand
GCCTTGATGGTGATGCCCTTCTCGCGTTCCAGGTCCATCGAGTCGAGGATCTGGTTCTCCATGTCGCGCTGCGCGATGGTGCCGGTGTATTCGAGCAGGCGGTCGGCCAGTGTCGATTTGCCGTGGTCGATGTGCGCGATGATGCAAAAGTTGCGGATGTGACGTTGGTCCATGCGGCCCTCTGAGCGAGCGTGGCGCGGAGACATCTGCTCCGCCATGCTCGCCGTTCTGTATGCTCTCTGCTCTCAGCGCGCGGCACCCGCGACCCGCATCGAGGAAGAAGATCGTATCAATTAGCACGGCAGGCCGAGCCAGCCGCAGCCTCTGCCATTATACGCCACTGCGCGGCCCCCTCTCCCGGCCTCTCCCCCGCCTACCGGTGAGAGGAGAGGAGCCAGAAGAACGTGGCGCGCAGCACTCGTATCCGTTTCCCCCTCTCTCGGCGCCAGCCAGGGGAGGGGGTCAGAGGGAGGGCGCCAGCCCACCCTAGGCGACGTCCTCGATGATGCCGCCGCCGAGCACTTCATCGCCCGTCTCGCCGCCGTAGAGCACGGCCGCCTGGCCAGGCGTCACAGCGCGCTGCGGGCTGTCGAGCCGCACCTCGGCGCGCCCGTCGCCCAGGGGCACGATCGTCGCGGCCACGTGCGGCGCCTTGTAGCGCACCTTCACCGTTGCCTCGAACGGCTCGGATGGAAACTCGCTGCGGGGTGACGTCAGCGAGCGCAATGTGAACGACGGACGGTCGAGTGCCGCCGCCGGTCCGACAACGACCGCATTGCGACGAGGGTCCATTCGCAGCACGTGCAGCGGCGTCGGCGTGGAAAGCCCCAGCCCCTTGCGCTGGCCGACCGTGTAGTATGCGAGCCCCTGATGCTGGCCGAGCTCACGCCCGTCCTCATCCACAATCGGTCCTGGTGTCGGCGTCTCGCGCCCGCGCTCCTCGGCGTAGCGCCGCAGGAAGCCCCGGTAGTCGTTCGCGGCGACGAAGCAGATTTCCTGGCTCTCGGCCTTCGTCGCGACCGGCAGGCCACGGTCCGCGGCCATCTGGCGCACCTGCGGCTTGGTATAGCCGCCCAGCGGGAAGAGCGCGTGCCGCAACTGATACTGTGTGAGCACGTGCAGCACGTACGACTGATCCTTGCCAGCATCGAGCGCCTGCCGCAGCCGCCGCTCGCCCGACACCGGATCGTCGTCGAGGCGCACGTAATGGCCCGTCGCCAGATAGTCCGCGCCGAGGGCAAGCGCGCGCTCCAGCAGCAGCGTGAAACGGATGTGCCGGTTGCAGCGCAGGCAAGGATTGGGCGTCCGGCCCGCGAGATATTCATCGTAGAAATAATCCACAATGGTCTCGCGGAAGGGCTCCTCCACGTTCACGACGTAGAACGGGATCTCGAGCTTGGCGGCGACGCGCCGGGCATCGTTCACCGACTCCAGCGAACAGCACTTATTCTCGGCGACCAGCTCGATGCCGTCGTCGCCCACCACCGCTGGCTCGGACCACAGCCGCAGCATGATGCCGACCACGTCGTACCCCTGCTCCTTGAGCAGAGCAGCAGCGACGGAGCTATCCACTCCTCCGCTCATCCCAACGACCACTCGTGTCACGTCATGCCTCGGCTTCTCTGGACCCGCTGCATCCTCGCGGGTACGTCGCGCACACTACCCTGGCACCGCAGGACGAACCTCGCGGCGCACACCACCTTGCACTATATGTCACGCTGCCCCATAGTATCAAGCATGCGGCAGTCTGAGTCGGGTGTGTCGATGCAACGTCGTGCGTGGCACAGAGTATGTATACCAAACCAACTATGCCAGCACAGAGACGAGCATGTAGCCGCGCATGAGGGGGCGGCTGCGTCGCTGAGAATGAATCCAGTGTGGGCGCCAGATAAAGTGACAGGGGCGAGCGAGCATGTGGAATGCGAGTCGGGTGAGCCTTACCGAGACCGATGCCGAGCGACCACGCTACCGGCCAATCGGCCAGTACGGTGTGATTGGCGATTGTCGCACGGCGGCGCTTGTGGGGCCGGATGGCAGCATCGACTGGTGCTGTCTGCCACACTTCGACAGCCCAGCGGTGTTCTGCCGCCTGCTGGATGCCGACAAGGGTGGATACTTCCGCGTTCATCCGGCGGACCGCTGCTCGTCCACGCTCGAATACGTGCAAGGCTCGAACGTGCTGGAGACGTTGTTCTCCGCCACCACCGGAACGCTCCGGCTGGTCGACTTCATGCCGATTCGCCAGCGCCGGCTCCCGCCTCAGGTGATACGCCATCTTGCCTCCTCGATTCCGGGCATGCCCTTCGGACTGCACGCCGGGTATGAGCGCGAGATCGGCAACGACGTGGCGGCCGCTCACCGCATTAACCGCATCCTCACCTGCCTGGATGGCACCATCGAGGTCGATATCGAGCTGAAGGCGACCTTCGACTTCGCGCAGCGTCAGGCGCGGATCGAACCGCAGGCGCTGGCCTCGGGCATCGGCGGCGCGATCCTCTCCGCCGGTGGCCGGTATCTGGTGTTTTTCCTCCGCTTTTTGCCGTCCAACACGGGGTCCGCGTATGCTGCCGACGTCGATATCAGTGCATCCGGCGACACGCTGCGCACACGTGTGTCACTGGAAGCGGGCCAGAGGGTGGCGGTCGTGCTTAACTACGCGCGCGATGTTGAGGAGGGGCGCAAACTGCTGGACCAGCTCTGCGACCAGGACTTCGACGCCGACCTCGAAGAGACGATGCACTACTGGCGCGAATGGGTCTCGGCCTGCACCTACAGTGGGCCATATCAGCAAGCCGTGCTGCGGTCCGCGCTCACGCTGAAGCTCTGCACGTTTGAGCCGACGGGCGCGATCGTCGCCGCGCCGACCACGTCGCTACCCGAATCGATCGGCGGCGTGCGCAACTGGGACTACCGCTATACCTGGCTGCGCGATTCGGTGCTTACACTTGGCGCGCTCGGCAATCTCGGCTACCACAACGAGGCTCGTGACTACTTCCACTTCCTGCACGACCTGCATGTGCGGAAGGCGGACGAGTTCCGCATCATGTACAGCATTCGTGGCGAGTCAGATGGCGCGCTGACCGAGCATGAATTGCCACACCTCGAAGGCTATATGGGCTCGCATCCGGTGCGCATCGGCAACGGCGCCGCGACGCAGCACCAACTGGACGTCTACGGCGAGGTCGCGGACGCGGCGTTCCATTATGCCATGTTCAAGGGTTTCCGGCACGGCCATCGTTTGCTCGAACCCGATCGCGACACGCGTGAGATCACGCGCCTCATCGCCGATTATGTCGTCGAGAACTGGCATGCGCTCGACAACGGCATCTGGGAGATACGAGGAGGCCAGCGCGCGTATGTGTACTCGCGGGCCATGTGCTGGGTCGCGCTGGATCGCGCCTGCAAGCTTGCCCGGCGGCACAACCATGAGGAGCACAGCGAGCGCTGGAATGCCGCACGCGAGGCGATTCAGCGCGACATCCTGGAACACGGCTTTAGCGCCGAGCTCGGCACATTCACACAGGCCTACGACAACAACAACCTGGACTCCGCGAACCTCCGGCTGCCGCTCGTCGGCTTCCTGCCGCTCACCGACCAGCGCATGCGCGGCACTGTTGATGTCGTTGGGAAGAAGCTTACCGGCGAGCAGGGTCTGCTTTTCCGCTACGAACCCTGGGATGTCCGTCGCGACGGGAATAAGTCGCAGGCCGAAGAGCAGGTGGATCGACTACCAGGGACCGAGGGCGCATTCCTCGCCTGCACCTTCTGGCTCATCATGGACCTCTGCCACGCCGGCAGAATCGTCGAGGCCCGCGACCGCTTCGAGAAGATCCTCTCGTTCGGCAGCCCGCTCGGCCTCTTCTCCGAAGAGCTCGATCAGCAGTCGGGCGCGCTGCTGGGAAACTATCCGCAGGCGTTCACGCATATCGGCCTGGTCAACGCCGCCGTCACCCTGCAGCGCGCGCAGGAAGGCCGCCTCTCGTTCAACCCCGACGGGCAGGACCTGTGAGTTATCCGGCAGTAGGTCACATGTGTCCGTCACATCGTCGTCGCGGCGTATTGCAGCTCGTAGAGACGCTTGTAATAACCGTTCCGCGCGAGCAGGGTTTCGTGTGAGCCTTCCTCGACGACGCGCCCTTTGTGCAGCACGATGATGCGGTCGACGTTGCGAATCGTGGAGAGGCGGTGGGCGATGATGATCGAGGTGCGGCCGCGCATCAGCTTGTCGAGGGCATCCTGAATCAGCGCCTCGGTCTCGGTGTCTACGCTGCTCGTGGCTTCGTCCAGTATCAGCAGGATCTCGGGATTGAACGCGATGGCACGGGCGAACGCCAGCAACTGCTTCTGGCCGACAGAGAGCCCCGCGCCGCGCTCGCGCACGACCTCGTCGTAGCCATGGGGCAGTTGCTCGATGAACGTGTCGGCGTTGACGAAGCGCGCCGCCCGCCGCAGATCGTCGTCGCTGATGGCCGTCTCGTGCAGGCGGATGTTGCTGGCGATGGTGCCCGAGAAGATGAACGGGTCCTGCAGCACCGCTCCGATGTGCCGCCGCAGGTCTGCCTGGGCGTAGTCGCGCACGTCGACGCCGTCCACCAGCACGGACCCGCGCTGCACGTCATAGAACCGCGAGACGAGGCTGATTAGCGAGGTCTTGCCCGCGCCGGTCGCGCCCACGAAGGCCACACTCTCACTCGGCCGGATTTGGAAGTTGATGCCCTTGAGCACCCAGTCCTCGCGGTTATAGGCGAACCAGACGTCGCGAAACTCGACCTCGCCGCGCACCTGCTCCACCCGCACCGGCCGCTTTGGATCGGGGATCGTGATACGCTCATCCAGCACGCGGAAGATGCGCTCTGAGCTGGCCATCGCCGACTGCAGAATGGTGTACTTGTCCGCCATGTCGCGCACCGGCAGAAAGAACCGCTCGACGTACTGCAGGAACGCCACCAGCGCGCCCAGGGTCAGCGCGCCTGTCAGCACCTCGCCGCCGCCCACGCGCACGATCAACGCCGTCGCCACCGCCGCGACGAGGTTCACCACCGGCAGAAACAGCGCGAAGTAGAACAGCGAGCGCAGCGTCGCGGAGAGGTAGTCGCGGTTCAGCTCGTTGAATCCGGCGAAGTTGCGCTGCTCGCGGTTGAAGAGCTGCACGACCTGCGTGCCCGCGATGTTTTCCGCGATGTTGGCGTTGATGCGCGCCAGCCGCACCCGAATCGCGCGGAAGTTGTCGCGCATCGCCCGCTGGAAGAACGAGGTGATGAGCGCGAGCGGTGGAATCACCACGAAGACGACCAGTGCGAGCCGCCAGTTTAGTGTCAGCAGCAACACGACGATGCCAACCAGCGTGAAGAGGTCGCCGATCAGCGAGACGGCCCCCGAGGTGAACATGTCGTTGAGGGCATCTACGTCGTTCGTGATGCGCGTCATCAGCCGCCCTACCGGGTTGTGGTCGAAGAACCCGAGCGGCAGCCTTTGCAGATGCTCGAACATCTGTGAGCGCATGTCATACATGATGCGCTGGCCCAGCACGCTCAACAGGTAGTTCTGCAGATAGCGCAGAGCGAAGCCCGCGACCAGCACGCCCAGATAGAGCAGCGCCATCACGAACACCCCGTCGACGCGATCGGTCACCGACAGGTGCTTGCCGCCGACAGGATTGATGTAGGTGTCGATGGCGACCTTGGTGATGTACGGCGCGAGTAGATCGACTCCGGCAGCCGCGGCGACGAAGACCAGCGTCAGGTAGAACGTGCGCTGATACGGGCGCAGATACAGCCACAGCCGCCGCACCAGCCGCGCGTCGTACGCCTTGCCGAGTATCTCGTCTTCCTGAAAGAATGCCTGGGCTGCCATGTATCCTCCCGAAGGAATGTCACTGCTCGTGGCCGCCGCGCCGCCCTAGTCAATCGCAGGCCGACCGTCTCGCTCTGCCGCGCCGCCGTCGCCGCTCAGGCTGCGTTCGAGTGCCTCGGCGGAGATGTCCTCGTCTCCCTCCATCTCCTCGCCGAGAAGCTGGCGGCGGTACATATCCGCGTAGAGGCCGCCGAGCGTGAGCAGCTCGTTGTGGGTGCCGCGCTCCACGATACGGCCGCCGTCGAGCACGACGATCTGGTCGAGGTCCTTGATGGTCGAGATGCGGTGCGCGATCAGAATTGACGTGCGCCCACGCATGACCTCGCGCAAGCCGCGCAGAATCGAGGCCTCGGTATTCGTGTCCACGCTGGACAGCGCATCGTCGAGAATCAGGATCAGCGGGTCTTTGGCGACGGCGCGCGCGATGCCAGCGCGCTGCTTCTGGCCGCCGGAGAGGGTGACGCCGCGCTCGCCCACCATCGTCTGGACGCCCTGAGGGAAGTCCTCCACGTCCTTGCCAAGCTGTGAGACATCGAGGGCGTGCGCCAGCCCCTCCTCGTCGAGCCGTTCGACGCCGAAGCCCACGTTCTCCTCAATCGTCACGGAGAAGAGAAACGACTCCTGCGGCACATAGCCGATGGCCGCACGCAGCGCGGGGAGCGGAATCTGCCGCACGTCCACGCCGTCGATCAGCACCGCGCCGCCGCTCACATCGAAGACCCGCGCAATCAGGTTCACCATGCTCGACTTGCCCGCGCCCGTCGGGCCTACGATGGCGAGCGAGGTTCCCGCTGGCACCGAGACCGAAATATCGTGCAACACTCCGTGCTCGTCGTAACTGAGCGACACAGAGCGGAACTCGATCGCGCCGCGCGTTGGAGCATCCGCCTCGCTCGCGGTCGGGCTATCGGCGATGGCGGGCACCGCCTCGCGGACCTCTTCGATGCGGCTCAGCGAGGCCGAACCCTGCTGGAAGAGGTTGACCGTCCAGCCGAGCGCGATCATCGGCCAGGTGAGCGCTGTCAGATAGCTCATGAAGCGGACGAGCTCGCCGAGCTGGATGCTGCCGTCGATAACGTCCACGCCGCCGCGCCAGAGTAGAATCGCGACGGCCAGCCCGGAGATGAAATACATCGACGGCCACAGTACCGAGTTGACCCGCGCGAACGAGATGCTGCGCGCCACATACTCGGCGTTGACGCGGTTGAAGTCCGCCAACTCGGCCTGTTCCTGCGCGTATGCCTTGACGACGCGAATGCCGGAGAAGTTCTCCTGCGCGCGGGCCGAGACCTCGCCGAATTGGTCCTGCACGAGCCGGTAGCGCGCCCGGATGCTGCGCCCTGCGACGATGAAGAGCACCGTAATCAGCGGCATGACGGTGAGCGAGTACAGCGTCAGCCGCAGATTGATCTGCACCATCACGATGGCTGTGGCCACGAACGCGACGACGGCGTTGATGCTGTTGCTCACGCCGGGGCCGAGCATCTGGCGGACAGACGAGAGGTCGTTGGTCGCCCGCGCGACGAGATCGCCAATCTTGCGCTGCTGGAAGTACGCCAGGTCGAGCGTCTGGAAGTGCTCGAACAGGTCGGAGCGCATCTCGTACTCGACTCTGCGCGAGACGCTATTGATGGTGAACCGGCTGGAGAACTGAAACCCGCCCGCGAGCAGAGCGAGGCCGACGAACGCCAGCGCGTAGCGTGTTAACTCGGCGCCGGTGATGTGCGCGCCAAGCCCATTGATCACATCCTGAATGAGCAGCGGCGGCACGAGCGCGATGACATTCGCGACGACGATCAGGACAGCACCGGCGACCAGCATCCTCCAATGACGGAGCATGTAGCCCCGCACCGATCGAATCGTCGACATTCCTTCCGCCTGGCACTTCCCACATGGATATCCGCGCGGCCTCGCGGTCACGCGCGCCCGCCTGTGCAGCGAGCCAACAGCTATTGTAGCACGCGAGCGCGGCGAGACCCAGCGGCCCCCGCTGACACAGCGCCAGCGCGTTCGATCACCAAATGCGCACGATCTGGCAGCGCACATGCGTGGAGGGCAGGAGCGTCAAGGCGAGTCGTGGAGAAAGTAGAGAGATGTCACAGCAGATAGTTATTCAGATTGCTCCGGCTGACCTGCAGGCGTGCGCGGCAATCTGCATCGGTCTCTCGCTCGTGCTGGTCTTCCGCGCGCTCGACCTCGGACTTATCCGCAAGCGGCGCGGCGCGATGGTCGGGAGCATGTGGAGCGGCAGCGTGCTCGCCGTCTGTGGTGCCTCGCTCATGGTCGTCGGTGCCATTCTGCAGATGCAGTGACTCACCGAATGCCTGGGAAAACCCCTCCCCCTACTCCCTCCCCTTAGAGGGGAGGCGCCGTAGATCAGGCGGTTTCGCCAATGAACGACAATCCGGCGCCCACACATACCTTCGCAGTCACAGGGCAGATACGCGACACCGAAGCCAACCCACGATCAACACAACACTTTTGGGAGACTCCGACGCTCCACGCTACACGGAAACGGTCCGCCAGCGCCCCCTTCGCTTCAGGGAAGGGGGCAGGGGGTTAGGCTCCGCCCTTACGCCGCGGTGAAGCCGACCGTCAGCTTGTGGAGTGTGGTGCTGACGTACGTCGCCTGCAGGTGCGTGCTGCCAGCCAACGTGGATGTGGTGAGGCTTCCGAGTTTTGAGTTAACTTGGTTCTCGATCGGTGTCGTAAAGACGGCCGGCGCAACAAAGCCGCCGACCGTCGCGTTCGTGAGATGCACGAGCAAGTGTCCGTTCTGCACACTCACCTGAGCATCCGCGCTGAACCGGCGCGTCGCGACGCCGGCGAAGAGTGAGACATCGCCCGTAATGACGATCTGCTCATTCGGCTGTATCTCCGCCTGCAGATTCGTGATCGGAAGCCCGGCATTCCCCCCTGCCACTTCGGCGTTGAGAATGCGTGTCAGAAACGCGTCGTCCATGACGACACTCAGGTCGCCGACGGTGACAGGGTTCGGCTTCTGCGGCGCCGCGGCAGGTGGCTGGGCCACGAAGAACAGCAGTATCAGGAACGTGAGCAGAACGCCCACAAGCAGCCCACCAACACCCCAGGTCCACGGAGGGAGGCGCAGCCCGCTCGTCGAATGGCGCGGCTCGACGACGAATGGCTCGTTTGTGGGTGGTCTTCGCGACACCGCGACATCTCTCCCCTCTCTGCCTCACCGAGCGCGCCGCAAGCGAGGACCCATACACTCGGCAGGCGTCCTTGCGCTCTCGCACCGAGTATAGCACGGCGCACGCGCTCGCTCAGCCGTATGCTTCTTCGGACTGTCGCGCTTACAGTGGGGTGATCGGACAGCCTGTTGGCACCTTTTGTGCATATTGCACAAAATACCCATTGGGATACCGGAAGATTCGCGAATGACACTATGCCGGGCCGCTCTCTATACTCGGAGGTGGAAGTGACGTTGTGCATATTGTCGAGGTGGGGCGAGCGGTTCGCGATCCACGAGCGCTGGACATCGATCGGAGAGAACACATGACACAAACCCCTGAAGACGTGATGCGGATGATCAGCGAGCGGGGCGTGAAGATGGTGGACTTCAAGTTCACCGATGTTCCTGGCACGTGGCAGCACTTCAGCATTCCCACACGAGCCTTCGATGCCGGACTCTTCCGCGAGGGCATCGGGTTCGACGGCTCCAGCATTCGTGGCTTCCAGGAGATCAGCGAGAGCGACATGCTCCTGATTCCCGACCCCACGACCGCGATTCTCGACCCGTTCACCGCTGAGCCCACGTTGAGCCTGGTCTGCGACGTCGCGCAGCCCGGCAGCCTGGAGCCCTACTCACGCGACCCTCGCTACATCGCGAAGAAGGCGGAGGAGTACCTGCGCTCCACCGGCATCGCCGACACCGCCTACATTGGTCCCGAGGCCGAGTTCTTCATCTTCGACGACGTGAAGTACCGCTCCACACAGAACGAGCAGTGGGCCGTCGTCGACAGCGATGAGGCGCACTGGAACTCTGGCCGCAACGGCACCGCGAACCTGGGTCATCGCATCCGTCCGAAGGAAGGGTACTTCCCCGTCGCGCCGAGCGACACGCTGCAAGACCTGCGCACCGCGATGGTGCTCGAGATGGAAAAGGCGGGCATCCAGGTCGAGGCGCAGCACCATGAAGTCGCGACCGGCGGGCAATCCGAGATCGACATGCGCTTCGACTCGCTGCTGCGGATGGCCGACAAGCTGCTGCTCTACAAGTACATTGTCAAGAACGTCGCGCGCCGCGCGGGCAAAACCGCCACATTCATGCCCAAGCCGGTTTTCGGCGACAATGGCTCTGGCATGCATGTGCACGTCAGCCTGTGGAAGGGCGAGACGCCCCTCTTCGCCGACAGCGAGGGCTACGCGGGCCTGTCTGAGACGGCGCGCCTGTTCATCGGCGGACTCCTCACGCATGCCCCGTCGGTGCTGGCGCTGGCCGCCTCCACCACGAACAGCTACCGGCGTCTCGTGCCGGGCTTTGAGGCGCCCGTCAACCTGGTGTACTCGCAGCGCAACCGCTCGGCAGCAGTGCGTATCCCGATGTACTCAGACAACCCGAAGGCCAAGCGCGTCGAGTTCCGCCCGCCGGACCCGACCTGCAACCCATACCTGACCTTCTCCGCCATCCTGCTCGCCGGGCTCGACGGCATCAAGCGCGGCATCCTGCCGGAAGAGCACGGCTACGGCCCACTCGACCGCAACATCTATGAGATGAGTGCCTGCGACAAGCGCGAGATCCGCTCCGTTCCCGGCTCGCTCGACGAGGCGCTGACTGCCCTCGAGATGGACCACGAGTACCTGTGCGCGGGTGACGTCTTCACGAGTGACCTGCTCGAGAAGTACATTGAGCTGAAGCGCGAGCAGTCAGCCGAGGTGCAGCTGCGCCCCTCGCCCCTGGAGTTCGCGCTGTACTACGACGCATAGTCTGGACGCATGCCCTGGCTCCGAACATGTCCTACCGGCGCCGATGCTCGAAGGTTCGCCTTCGAGCATCGGCGTTTTTCCAGCAATTTGAGCGGACGTGCCCGATCGAACGCTCGCGTGCGATACTACGGCAGAGCTCATACGCCATTCAGCAGCGGCACACCGCCAGGAAGTCTAGCATGCCCGACTTGACCAACACCACGCCGTCTCTCCGGCTGACCATTGAGCTCGTGCCCGAGACGTGCTGGTACACCAACTTGCGTCAGGTGCTGCCACCTGCTCAGTGGGACAGACTGCGGCGCGAGGTCTACCGGCGGTTCGGGTATCACTGCGCGGTCTGCGGCGCGGGCGGCAAGCTCCACTGCCATGAGGTCTGGGCATACGACGACGCGACGCACGTGCAGTCGCTCCAGGGCTTCCGCGCGCTCTGCGAGAACTGCCACCATATCAAGCATCTCGGCTTCGCGGGCATCCTCGCCGGGCGCGGCCAGCTCGACTACGACCAGCTCATCGCGCACTTTTGCTCCGTCAACGGTTGCGACGATCAGACGTTCGAGCGCCACCGCGCGGCGGCGTTCGCCGAGTGGCGGGAACGGTCACGCCATGAGTGGCAGACTGACCTTGGCATAGACGTGCTCGGCGGCAGCGGGGCGCCTCCGGCCGTCCCCGGCGAGATGCTACAATAGCCCGCATGAAGAGCCAGTCTCCTGAACGCCTCGTATTGATCGGCCCAAGCGGCAGCGGCAAGACCACCGTCGCCCGACAGGTCGCCGCGCTACTGCGCTGGTCCTACGTCGACACCGACGATCTGGTGACCCGCGTCGCCGGCATGCCGATTCGCGACATCTTCGCCGCGTCGGGCGAGCCGCGCTTCCGCGAGCTGGAATCGCAGGCCCTCGCCGAGGCGCTCTCCACCACGCGCACGGTGATCGCGACGGGCGCGGGCATCGTCGAGCGGGCGGAGAACGTCGCCCAGATGCGCTCCGCTGCGTGGGTCGTCGCGCTGACAGCGCCGCCGCGCGCGCTCTGGCAGCGCATCCAGCGCGATGCTGAGACCGCAGGGGCAGCGCCCGGCGAGATGCGCCCGATGCTGGCGGAAGGCGACCCGTCCACCCGCATCCACGAGCTCTACGAGCGGCGCAAGCATCTCTACCAGGCAGCCGACGAGACGATGGACGTCGAAGCGCTCCCGGCTGATGAGGTGGCCGCGCGCATTGTCGCCCATCTCGTCGCGCGAGGCCTGCTGCCCAGAGACGGCACGGAGCCCTTCACGCGCTCGATTCGCACGCCTGCTGAAGCGTACACCTCCGTCGTCGAGTGGGGCGGGCTGGCCTCGCTCGGGCGCCGGCTGGCCGAGCTGCATCTGCCGCCTCGCCTGCACGTCGTCGCCGATGCCACCGTCGCCGACCTGTACGCATCCGTGCTGCTGCCCCTGTTGGAGCGGGCGGGATTCGAGCCAGACATGCTCATCATCCCCCCAGGCGAGACAAGCAAGTCACGTGAACAGCTCAACCGCATCCACGACTGGCTTGCAGACCGGCGGGCCGAGCGCACTGAGGCGATGCTGGCGCTGGGAGGCGGAGTCGTCGGCGACCTCGCGGGCTTCGCGGCGGCGACCTATCTGCGCGGCGTTCCCTACATCAGTGTGCCGACCTCGCTGCTGGCACAGGTAGATGCCTCCATCGGCGGCAAGACGGCCATCGATCACCCGCGTGGCAAGAACCTGATCGGTGCGTTCTACCCGCCGCGCCTGGTGCTCGCCGATCCGGCGACGCTGCTGACGCTCCCCACGCGCCAGCGCATCGAAGGCTGGGCCGAGGTCATTAAGCACGGCGTCGCGCTCGACGCGGGCTACTTCGCCTGGCTGGAGCACGAGGCCGAAGCGCTTACCTCCCTTCACCCTGCGGAGCTCACCCGCGCGGTCGCGCTCTCGGTCGAGCTCAAGGCTGGCATCGTGGAAGGCGACGAGCGCGAGGGCGACGGCGGACAGCGCGCATTGCTGAACTATGGCCACACTATCGGTCACGCGCTCGAAACCGTGAGCGGCTACGGCGAGTGGCTGCACGGCGAGGCGGTCGCCATCGGCATGTCGTTCGCGGCGCGCATGGGCCGTGCGCTGGGTGTCACACCAGAGGATGTCGTGGCGCGTCAGGAGGCGTTGCTGCGGCGCTTCGGCCTGCCCACGTTCTTGGATGGCGTCCCAGCGGACGCGCTGGAGCGGGCGGCGCTGTGGGACAAGAAGGTACGCAGCGGCCGCGTGCGGTGGGTGCTCCCGACGGCCCTCGGAGAGTCGGCCCAGTTCTCCGACGTGCCTGAGTCCACGATACACGCAACGCTGCTCGAGCTAGGCGCCCGCTAGAGCGCGTCGAAGAAGGTGAGACGATCCCCCGATGGCTACGACGACATCCTCCACGACATCACAGCCGCGCATTCTCGTCGTCCACGGTCCCAATCTCAATATGCTGGGGACGCGCGAGCCGCACATCTATGGGCACATGACGCTCGACGCGATCAACGAGCAGATCAGCCTGCGCGCCTCCGAGTATGACTACCTCGTCACCGCCTTCCAGTCTAACTCCGAGGGCGCGCTGATCGACTTCCTGCAGGCCGAGGCGAGCACGGCGACGGGCATCGTCATCAATCCCGGCGGCCTCACGCATACGAGTGTGAGCCTGCGCGACGCCCTCGCTGGAACGGACCGACCGGCCATCGAGGTGCATCTCTCGAACATCTACGCCCGCGAGCCTTTTCGTCACACCTCGCTGCTCGCCCCCGTCTGCCGGGGACAGATCACCGGTCTCGGCTGGCGCGGCTATCTCTACGCGGTGGAGGCGCTGATCGCGCTGGCAGAGGAGCGCCAGGCATAACGCATGTTGGCGAAGCGACGAGGCGTCCGGACGAGCGGCGTCTACAGGTGATACAATATTCTGGGTTTCTATGGCGAAGGCGCTACCATGCGTACACGACGCGATTGACTCCGGCGAGGGACATCCGCCGGAGAGAAGAGTATATAACCCGGCGGGAGACGCCGGAATGAGGAGTGAATCATGATTTCTACTGGAGATTTGAAAAAGGGGATCTCGATGGTCCTCGATGGCCAACTCTACACTATCGTGGACTGGCAGCACATTAAGATGGGCCGCGGTGGAGCGATTGTGCGTATCAAGCTCCGCAATCTGCGCTCCGGCGCGCTGTTTGAAAAGACATTCGACGCGGGCGAGAAGTTCCAGCGGGCCTATCTGGACCACCGCCCAGTTGTCTATTCCTACAACGACGGCGACGCCTACTACTTCATGGATAACGAGACGTACGAGACGTTCCCGCTGACAGCCGAGCAGCTCGGCAACGCGACGAACTACCTGCAGGACGGCATGCAGCTCGAAATCGTCAGCTATGAGGGCGAGGCGCTTAGCGTCGACCTGCCGGTGACGGTGGACCTCGAGGTAACGTATACTGAGCCAGGTTTCAAGGGCGACACGGCCACCGGCGGAACGAAGCCCGCGACGCTGGAGACCGGTGTAGTTGTGCAGGTACCGCTCTTCGTCTCGATCGGCGACAAGATTCGGGTCAAGACCGATACGAATACGTACGTTGAGCGCGTGAGCTAGCGCCAGCAATACGAGCGGTTAAGGAGGCGGGTGTGGTGCGCGAACGAGTCGAGCGGGGCGAAGTGCCGCCCGCTCAGCCGCAAAATAGTTTGAGTGTTGCCGAACTGCGGCAACTCATCAGCCTGATGAACGGCAGCGAGATCAACGAGATCACCATCGAGCACGAAGCGAGCGGGCTCAAGCTGGTGCTCCGCAAGCCCGAGCAAACGGTCGTGGCCGCCGGCGAGACGTTCGCCTCCGACGGCGAGATCGGCGACCCAGTCGATGCCGCGCCGGTGAAAGAGGCTCCCCGGCCAGCGGATGTGCGGGCACAACTCGTGGGGATCTTCCGCGCGGCGCTCAAGTCGGGTGGCAAACCGCTCGTGCAGGTCGGCGACGTCGTTCGCGAGGGGCAGGTCGTCGGCGCGATCGAATCCCTCAACGTCCTCAACGAGATCGAGGCGCGCCACGCCGGGCGCGTCCAGGACATTCTGGTGAGTGACGGACAGGCCGTCGAATACAATCAGGTTCTGTTGGTCGTCGAGCCGCTCGTCCACCCGTAGCGCATGCCGTGGCGTCCGCACTCCCAGAGTGGAGGGGCGCCCGCCTCGCACTCTCGCCGCAAGGACTACCGCTCATGCGAATCGTCGCCGTCAGCGAGCTCACCCGCTACCTCAAAGACCTGATGTCCGAAGACTACGTGCTGCAGGATGTCTGGGTACGTGGCGAGATTACGAACTACACGCAATCGGCGGCGGGGCACCGCTACTTCTCGCTGAAAGACGAGACCGCCTCGATCCGCTGCGTGCTCTTCGCGCCGCGTGGGCGCTCGTCTCAGGTGATCCCACCAATGCGCAACGGCATGGCGGTGCTCGCCCACGGCCGCATGAGCTTCTACGAACAGCGTGGCGACCTCCAACTCTATGTCGATGCGGTTGAGGACGCGGGCATCGGCATTCTGCACCTGCGCTTCCAGGCTCTCAAAGACCGGCTCGAAGCCGAGGGACTCTTCGACGTCGAGCGCAAGCGGCCCATCCCGGCGTCACCGATGACCATTGGAGTAGTCACGTCGGCCTCGGCGGCGGCGCTGCGCGATATCGTGCGCACCATCCGCATTCGCTGCCCGCTCGCACGTGTGGTGCTCGCCCCTGCGCTCGTCCAAGGGGATGGCGCGGCGGAGCAGGTCGCGGCAGCGATTGATCTGCTGAACGCCCACGGCGAGGCAGAGGTCATCCTCGTCGCGCGTGGTGGCGGCTCCATCGAGGAGCTGTGGGCATTCAACGAAGAGGTGGTGGCGCGGGCCATCCTGCGCTCACGCGTGCCCGTCGTCACGGGCGTCGGGCACGAGACGGACTTCACCATCGCGGACTTCGTCGCCGATCTGCGCGCCTCCACACCGACCGCCGCGGCGACGCTCGTCACCGCCGATATGCAGGTCTGGCGCGACGCGGTAGACCAGTCGCGGCAGCGCCTCCAGCAGGCCATCGAAGGCTACGTTGACGATCAGGGCAACGTGCTGAGCACGCTGCTGCGGCGGCTCGAGCGCACACATCCACAGCGCCGCATCGACGACGCGCGACAGACCATCGACGGGCTGGAGCACTCGCTCGTCCGCCAGTTCGAGCACCTGCTGGAGCTGCGCCGCGAGCATCTGCGCGCGCACGCACTTCAGCTCCACTCGCTCAGCCCGTTGGCGACGCTCGGTCGCGGGTTCGCCGTCGTCCGGCGCGAGGCCGACGGTGCGCTCGTATCGAGCGTGACGCACGTCTCGCCCGGCCAGGGTCTCAGCGTGCGAGTAGCCGACGGCACCTTCGCCGCGACGGCGGGTGCCCGGATGTCCGAGCCCGCGGACTCGCTCCCTGGCGAGGCGAGACCCCGAGCGACAGGTGCCCGCACGCCTCGCAGCGCAAAGGCGCGGGCCACGATTGGGACAGATGTTGAACGGATCGAGGCAGAACGGTTGGGTGGAGATGTCGAGTGAGCGCAGCGGCGGACGCGCGACTAGCTCGCGGGCACGCCGGAACAGCACAGAAGTTGAGTCGAATGCCATGAGCAGGTCCAACGGTTCAGAACAGCAGAACGGCACCCAGCCAGGGGAGACCTCGCCGGTCGCCTTTGAGGAGTCCCTCGAACAGCTCGATGCCATCGTCGCTCAGCTTGAGGACGGTCAGCTCGCGCTCGACGACGCGCTACGTCTCTTCGAGCGGGGCGTGCAACTCGCCCGCGCATGTCAGCAGATGCTCGATACGGCGGAGCTGCGGGTGCAGAAGTTGCGCATCCCGGAGGGTGGGCAGGCCCTGGGTGAGGACGAAGAGTTCATCCTCGAAACCTTCGAGATAGACGAGAACTGACGTCAGGAACACTATGCAGTCTCCGCTCGCCGCGCTGGCAGGCAATCGCGCGCTCTGGGCCGCCTTCACCGCATGGTTCGTCGCCCAATCGCTCAAGACGTTCTTCGCATTCGTGCGGTCGCGCAAGTTCAACGCGAGTTTTCTGGTGGCCTCAGGCGGCATGCCCAGCTCGCACTCCGCACTCGTCGTGGGGCTCGCGACAGGCGTCGCGCGCGTCTCTGGCCTGGGCTCACCGCTCTTCGCGCTGGCCGCCGTCTTCGCCAGCGTGGTGATGTATGACGCCGCCGGAGTGCGGCTCGCCGTCAGCCGTCAAGCGCGCATCCTCAACCTGATGATCGACGACTTCTTCCACGACCGCGGCTTCAACGAGCATCGCATGCGCGAGCTGATCGGCCATACCCCCATCGAGGTGTTCGTCGGCGCGCTGCTCGGCATCCTCTTCGGCCTCCTCTGGACCGCCTGACACGTGACTCGCTGATTCTGTTCCAACGTGCTTGCCTGGCCGTGTCTCTCTGTCCTCAGTACTTTCCTCCCACGCCAGCCCAGCAATTCTTGTGTAGAGCAAGAGCCCTCTGGTAGAGTGGCGCCAGACGGTACGGAGTTCCGTCCCGAGGACGCGGTGCAGGGAGCTGGTCGAGAGGAAACGAGGACAGGCCTTGGGAAGCCGAAGCACATTCGCACCGGCGCGGGAGCGCACGAGCAGGCCGAGAGCCTTGCCGGAATTGCCCCCGCTGCCCGACTACACAACTGGGTTCGTCGCGGAAGGCGTGGAAGAGGAAGTGGAGCAGGCGCACGAAGGATACGAAGCGCCGTGGGTGGTGGATCTGACGCGAGAGGCTCCAGTGCGCAAGGTGCGGCGGACGTCGGTGCAGGCCCGGCCACTCGCGACAGCCGTCTTACCGGCAATTGACTTCGACGAGCCGCCAGCGGAGAGCCCAGTTGGCCCGCGACAGCGCAACCTGACTCACCAGCTCGCCGATTTTGGGCGCAAACGCCCGGTTGTCCGCATTCCCGCACGCACCTCGCGCTCCACTGAGGGGAGCAGCTCCACGCTGCGCTCGCGCCTCGTGAAGCTGCCGCCGGTCTGGATGTTGGCGAACCTCGTGATCCTGCTGATCGCGGGCGTGGCGATCGTTCCACACTTGACGACGGCCGACGCATCGGCGGCGTGTGACTGGCATACGGTCGCGCCAGGCGATACTCTCGGCAACCTTGGCTGGGCGCACCATACCAACGCACTCGCCATCGCGCAGGCGAATCACCTCTCCAACCCTGACCTGATCTACGTCGGCCAGCGCCTCTGCATTCCGATGTCCGACAGCGCACAGGCGCCGAGCGCGCCCGCCACGCCTCAGAAGGTCGATCCGCCGACCTACGGCACCGCGTCGAACGTGAAGGACTTCATCACGCTGGCCCTCCCGTACGCTCGTCAGGCCAACCAGCAGACCGGCTGGCCCGTCAGCCTGATTCTGGCGCAGTGGGGCCTGGAGCACGGCTGGCACGTGCCCAGCTACACTGGCTACAACTGGGGCAACAGCGGCGCGGTTCCCGGTTTCCCGACCGTCAACGGCCTGAACGTGCCGGGCTCACCCTCGGCATTCTCATATGCCAAAACGCCTGATGTGGGAGTCGCCATCTACGTCCACTGCGCGCGCCTCTCGTATTACACGGCGGTCGCCCCAACGGCGGCACAGAATGGACCTGAGGCTGCTGCCCGCGCGCTGGGCCGCTCTCCGTGGGATGCCGGACACTACACCGATCACGGCGACCCCGGTTCGTCGCTGATCAACATCATGCGCGTCTATAACCTGTACTGGTACGACAAGAACTAGGGCGAACGTCGGGCTGGCCCTCTCCCCCAGCCTCTCCCTCGCCTGACGGCGGGGGAGAGGAGCCAGACATACGCGGGCGCGTCGCATGGCGCGCCCGCGTCGTTTCCCCCTCCCTCGGCGTTAGGCGGGGGACGGGCTCAGGGGGTGGGGCCGCGTCGTCCCCTACCGCCAGGGTGTGCCCAACACCTCGCGCCCACCGAGATATGGCCGCAGCGCATCAGGGATGCGGATCGTCCCGTCGGCCTGTTGGTGATTCTCCGCGAGGGCAATGATCGCGCGCGTCGAGGCCAGTGCCGTGTTGTTCAGCGTGTAGACATAGCGCACGGTGCCCTCGGAGTCGCGATAGCGGATGTCGGCCCGCCGCGCCTGGAAATCGTGGAAGTACGAGTCTGAGTGCGTTTCGCGGTATCGCTGCTCCGACGGAATCCACACCTCGATGTCGTACCCTTTCACCTTGGCGTCGCCCAGGTCACCAGTCGAGATGTTGAGCACGCGGTAGGGTAACTCCAGCGCCTGCACGATCTCTTCGGCGTTCTTTAGCAGCTCTTCGTGCCAGAACACCGACTCCTCATGGTCCGCCCGCGCGATGATGTACTGCTCCACCTTCTCGAACTGATGGACACGCAGGATGCCGCGCGTGTCCTTGCCGTAGGTCCCAGCCTCGCGCCGGTAGCACGGTGAGTAGCCGACGTACTTGATCGGCAGTTCGTCGTCGCGCAGAATCTCGCCGCTGTGCATGCCGGTAATCGAGACTTCGGCCGTGCCGACGAGGAACGTATCTTCGCCGTCGACGCTGTACGTCTGCTCGCGGCCGCGCGGGAACTGCCCGTTGCCGATGAACGCGAACTCACGCGCCATCGCGGGCACGATCAGCGGCTCGAAGCCCTTGCGCGCCACGCGGTCGAGCGCGAAGCTCATCAGCGCCATCTCCAGAAAGACCGCCTCGCCCTTCAGGATGTAGCTGCGTGAGCCCGCCACCTTCGCCGCGCGCTCAAGATCGAGAATGTTCAGCCCCTGCAGCAGCGCCACGTGGTCGAGCGGCTCGAAGTCGAAGACACGCGGTGTGCCCCAGCGCTTGATCTCGACGTTGTCTTCCTCGCCCTCGCCCTCGGGGACCGAAGCGTCGGGGATATTCGGCACGAGCAGCAGCAACTCGCGGAGCTGCGCCTCCAGTTCACGCTCGCGAGGCTCCAACTCTTTCAGTTGCGCCGCCGCCTCGCGACCAGCCGCGATGGCGCGCTCGCGGGCCTCGGCATCCTTCCCCGCCTCGCGAATGGCCTTTGACTGCCGGTTCTGCTCGGCACGCAGCTCTTCGGCCTGCCGCCGCACCGCGCGTAGCTCGGCGTCGATCGCCAGCAACGCGTCTACATCCACGGCGGTCTTGCGTCGCCGCGCGACATCTTTGATGAGATCGGGATGCTCGCGAATGAATGCGAGATCGAGCATATGTTCCTCCTTGGTGTCCACAGGACTATGAGACAAACAAAAACGCGCTGCCCATCGCAAAGGACGGGCAGCGCGACCGTGGTACCACCTTCATTTGTCGCACGGGATTCGCGGGGGCGCCTGCAAGCGCCACACACGCGGTCTCTTACGACCTTCCAGGCCGATAACGCTGGCTCTGCGTCTCGTCTTATCGTGGCGACATGCATCGCCCCGCCGACTCGTCGAGAAGCTCGCGAGGGGATTTCTCCTGGCTCGGCGCCGCGTCGCATCGACCCGCGGCTTTCTGGAGCCGTCCACCCAGGATACTCGTCTCGCATCCGCTGTGAGGTGTATGAAGTGTGCTGTGCAAGCACACATTGCCGATATCGTACGCGGGGTGGTACTACGGTGTCAAGCGCAACATCAGGCGGTGACCGCCCCGGACGGTTACTGGGTGGGCGTATCGCTGGCCGTCGGGCTGGGCT
The DNA here is from genome assembly GCA_964427535.1 of uncultured Ktedonobacterales bacterium. Taxonomy (GTDB): domain Bacteria; phylum Chloroflexota; class Ktedonobacteria; order Ktedonobacterales; family JADMIN01; genus CAYRVF01. The sequence continues at coordinate 21,862 of CAYRVF010000031.1, read as the reverse complement.
GCGCAGTCGGCGAGGGCGCGGGCAGCCCGGCTGACTGCGGGTTGAGAGCCGCACCGAGGTCGTTGACGCCCCATACGCCCGAGTGCTGCGTCAGCACGAGTACCACCTTATAGGTCGCCTTGTTGCCGCGCGTCACGCTGTAGGTCAGCGTCTCGGTCTGGGTCATGTCGCCGGACTTACTGATGAGGGTGTAGTTGGTGACGTTGCCGTAGTTGTCATCCGCCTGCCGCGCCTGGACGACGAACTGCTGCTGCGCCTGCTCGAAGCGCAGGTTCGGCGAGAGGTAGTTCTCGTGGACGCCAGCGTAATCTTGCTGCTCCATCGAGGTCCAGAAGGCGTCGGCGGTCGCCGTAGGGTCAGGTTTTTGGTTCACAAGCGAGTAGGCGCCGTACACGCCGCCCGCGCAAAACACGCAGAGCAGAAACGAGGCGACCGTCATCACGACGGCGAGCACGACGCCGTTCAGGCGCCGCGGCTCCTCGATGGGATACTGCCGGACGAAATCGTCGCGCATGGCACGCAGGCGCAGAATGCGCTCGTAGCGCAGCTCACGCTCTTCGCCCTTGGTCGTCTCGGGAGCAAGCTCCATTTGAGCCAGCTCGGCATCGATCTCTTTCAGGCGCTCGCGCGCTTCGCGCAGTTCTTCGGGCGTCGCGCGCCTACTCTTCGCCTGTGCCATCTGGCGGCGCGTGAAATCGCGCACGTACCTCTCCCCCCGCCGCTTCAACACATCGCTGCTGCGCTGGTCACTCGCGGGCGTACTCTACTGCTTGCCCGAACGGGTGTCAAGGAAACCGGGACTGCCCGGCTACAAGACCGCGGCTCGCATTTGCCGGGCGGCGATTCCGTATGATACTGTTTCTGGACGGAATATCCGCGAGCCACACAAGACGAAAGGCCAGGAATCATGCCGGAGCACACGCCCTCGGCACAGTCCGCGTCGACGGCGCGCTCCTCCACGCAGGAAGCGGTCGTCGTGCATCTTACCGTCAACGGAGCCGACCACGAGATTATCGTCGATCCACGGCGCACACTGCTCGATGCCTTACGTGAGAATCTGTCGCTAACCGGGGCGAAACCCGGCTGCAATATGGGGAATTGCGGCGCCTGCACCGTCCATGTCGATGGCGAGGCGGTCTATAGCTGCCTGTTGCTGGCGGTTGAGTGCGAGGGCACACAGATCACCACCATCGAGGGGCTGACACGCGATGGCGAGCTCGACCCGATTCAGCGCGCCTTCGTCGAACATGACGCGCTCCAGTGTGGATTCTGCACGCCGGGCCAGGTGATGGCGATGAAGGCATTGTTTGCGCGTACACCGCATCCCACCGACGAGGAGATCGAGCGCGGCATGTCGGGCAACATCTGCCGCTGCGGCGCATACCCCAAGATTCTCTCCGCGGCGCGCGCGCTCGCTGGCCGGGAGCCGTAGTCCCCTTCTGCCATCAGGAGCAGCCGATCATCCTGAGCACGACAGCACGAATTCGAGGGAGCCGTCATGCCCATCCGCATTATCTCAACGCATGTAGAGTTCGAGGGGCAGGTCTCTGAGCAGCGGGTCATCATGGAGGGTGACGAGCCCCTTGTGTGGGGGGACGACGCCGAGTTGTCCCTCGTCGGCAAGCCCACGCCGCGCGTCGATGGGCGCGAGCGCGTCTCCGGCACAGCGCAATACACGTACGATCAGCAGCTTCCAGGGATGCTGACCGCGGCCGTGCTGCGCTCACCGTATCCGCACGCGCGCGTCGTCTCGGTCGATGCACGGTCGGCCGAGGCGATGCCAGGTGTACGCGCCGTGCTGCATGCCTTCAACACGCCCGACCTCATCGACCTCGTGCGCAAGCGCCCCATCTTCGCTTCTGAGGTGCTCTTCGCGGGCGCCGAGGTCGCGCTGGTGCTCGCTGAGTCACGCGAGCAGGCCGAGGCAGCGGTTCGCGAGATCAGTGTGGAGTACGATCCGCTGCCGTTCGTGGTGAACCCTGAAGAAGCCATCGTCCCCGACGCGCCACGCGTCCAGACCGACCGCCAGTCGAACAGCATCTCCGATGAGTTCCCGGCAACCTACTCGCGCGGGGACGTCGAGCGCGGGCTGGCCGAGGCGGATGTCACCGTCGAGGTGAAGTTCGAGACGCCGACCGCGTTGCACAACGCGATGGAGACGCACGGCGCCGTCGCCGCGTGGGACGGCCAGACGCTCACGGCCTGGGTCTCCACACAGGACATCTACGGCGTGCGCAACTCCATCGCGCGCTTGCTCGGCCTGCAACAGAATCAGGTGCGTGTCATCAAGCAGTTCATGGGCGGCGGCTTCGGCGCCAAATTCGGCGCGCATAAGTCGAACCTCACTGCCGCCTACTGCGCCTACAAGTTCGGACGTCCGGTCAAATACATGCTCGACCGCCAAGCCGAGAACCTGGACGCAGGCAACCGGCCCGAGAGCATCCAGACCTACCGCATCGGCGCGAAGAAGGACGGCACCCTCACCGCCATCGACCTGCGCACGGTCGGCAACGTCGGCGCGCTGGGCGCCTGGTTCTCCGCAGTCGCGCTGCCCGCCAAGGAGCTCTATCAGTGCCCGAACGTGCGTGCCGTGGATGTGCCCGCGCGCACCAACCTCGGCACGCAGGCGTCGTTCCGCGCGCCTGGCGTCGTCGAAGGCATCGCGGGCCTCGAAGTCGCGCTCGACCGGCTGGCGGACGCGCTCGGCATAGATTCACTCGAACTGCGCCAGAAGAACTACGCGCCGCGCTACCAGGTAATCGACCGCCCGTATGCCCGCAAGTTGCTGCGCGAAGCCTACGACCTCGGCGCGGAACGCATCGGCTGGGCCACGCGCAACGCCGACGAGCGTCGCTATCCGAAGGGCAAAAACAGTCCCCTCCGCCGGGGCGTGGGCATGGCGGGCCAACTCTGGGGCGGCGCCGGCGGCCCGCCCGCGCAGGCCATCGCCAAGATCACGTCTGACGGCACGGCGATCATTCTGACTGGCACGCAGGACCTCGGCACGGGCACACGCACCGTGCTCGCGCAGATCGCCGCCGAAGAGCTAGGGCTGCCGCTGGAGAACGTGCGCGTCGAGTTGGGCGATACTGAGTTCGGCGTCTTCTCGCCGCCCAGTGGGGGCAGCCAGACGCTCTCGTCGGTCGGCCCTGCCGTACGCATGGCGGCGAGCGAGGTCAAGAAAGAGCTGATGGAAGTCATTAGCCACTTCGCTGAGGCTCCCGTCGATGCGTTGGAGGTGCGTAACGGCAAGGTCTTCGCGCGCGAGACGAACCGCGAGATGGGCAGCGTCGGCTCCTTCATGGGCCAGCTCGAAGGCCACGAGCTGACGGCTCGCGGCATGCGCGGCCCCAACCCCGAAGAGGTGACGGTGCGCACATTCGGCGTGCAGTTCGCCGAGGTCGAGGTCGATATCGAGACGGGCGCCGTACGTGTGCTGCGCATCGTCGCGGTCCACGACTGTGGGCGCATCGTGAACCCGCTCACCTGGAGTAGCCAGATCGAAGGCGGCATCATCCAGGGCCTCGGCCTCGCGCTCATGGAGCAGCGCCTCGTAGACGAACGGCTAGGCGTCGTCGTCAACGCTGACCTGGAGAACTACAAGGTCCCGACCATCCGCGACATTCCGGAGATCGAGATTCTGCTCCAGGATGTGCCGAACGTCTACGCCAACACGCTGGCCTCGCTCGGCGCTGGCGAGCCGCCGATCATCCCAACACCCGGCGCTATCGCCAACGCCGTCGCGCACGCTATTGGACGACCCGTCACGCGGCTGCCGCTCACGCCCGACCGTGTGCTCGAATTGTTGATGAGGTAGCACGACCATGCAGCCATTTCGCTACGCGACGGCGATAAGCCCGGCAGACGCTCTGCCACATCCGACCGACGGCAAAGCCGAGGCCGCGCACCAAATGCTGGCGGGCGGTACAGACCTCCTGCCGCTGATGAAAGCAGGCCTCGCCGCGCCTCCCGCGTTGATCGACATCAAGCCGCTCACTAGCCTGCGGCACATCACCGTCGCCAACGACGGCACCATCCGCATCGGCGCGCTCACCACGCTCGCTGAGATCGAGCGGTCCGAGGTGCTGGCCGAGCGAGTGCCGGTGCTCGTGCAGGCCGTGCGCGACGCCGCGACGCCCCAGCTTCGCGCGCGGGCGACGATTGGCGGCAACCTGCTGCAGCGCAACCGCTGCTGGTACTTCCGCGACGGGCATCCCTGCTGGATGAACGGCGGCGCCGACTGCTTCGCCCGCGACGGGCAGAACAAGTATGCCGCGATCTTCGACCAGAGTCCGTGTGTCGCGGTCCACCCGTCCGACATCGCGCCCGCCCTGATCGCCCTCGGCGCTGAGGTCATGACGCGCAGCCCGCGCGGCGAGCATCCGCGCCAGGTATCGAATCTGCTCGCGCCGCCCGAGAGCGACCGGCGCGTCGAGCACCGCCTTGCGCCCGATGAGCTGATCACCGAGATTCGCATTCCCGCGTGGCCTGCTGCGGCGCGCGGCGTGTATCTCAAGATGATGGACCGCCAGGCATGGTCATTCGCGCTCGTCAGCGCCGCCGCGCAGCTCGTCGTGCGCGATGGCCGCGTCGAGACCGCGCGGCTGGTGCTGGGCGGTGTGGCGAACGTTCCGTGGCGTGTGGCGTCGGCAGAGCTGCTCGAGGGCAACGAGCTGACACCCGAGCTGGCGGCACAAGTCGCCGACCGGGCCGTGCAGGATGCCACACCGCTCACGCATAATGCCTACAAGGTGCCGATGGTGCGCGCGCTCGCCCGGCGCGCGATCCTGGCCGCGGGCGGCATGGAAGGGTAACGCCGCCAGATACCCGCCCAGCGAGAGAAGGGGTGGAGAGCATGTCCGATGAGGTCAAGCAGCGTAAGATCGAGCACGTCGAGATCTCGCTCCAGAACGACATCTCCGCCCCACAGCGCGCCTCGTGGGCCGACGTGCTGCTCGTCCATCAGGCGCTCCCGGAAGTCGACCTGGAAGGCATCGACACGTCGGTCGAGTTCCTCGGCAAGCGGCTGCGGCACCCTATCTTCATCTCGTCGCTCACTGGCGGGCACCCCGATGTCGCCTCGATCAACGAGCGGCTGGCCACCATCGCAGAGGAATACGGGCTGGCGATGGGCGTCGGGAGCCAGCGCGCCGCGCTCGTCTCGCCCGCCCTCGCCTCCACCTATGACATCCTGCGCGAGCGCGCCCCGCACGCCTTCCGCATCGCCAACGTCGGCGCGCCCCAGCTCATCGAGCAGCGGAAACACCCGGCGTTCTCGCTCGACGACGTGCGCCATGCCATCGACATGGTCGCCGCGGACGCGCTGGCCATCCACTTGAACTTCTTGCAGGAAGCCGCGCAGCCCGAGGGCGACCGGCGCGCTCGCGGCATTCTGGCGGCCATCGGCGAGCTGGCGCGCACGCTCGACGTGCCGATTCTCGCCAAAGAGACCGGCGCGGGCGTGAGCTACGAGACGGCGCGCGCCCTCAAGGCCGCTGGTGTGGCGGCGATCGACGTTGGCGGTGCGGGCGGTAGCAGCATGGCGGCGATGGAGAGCGTCCGGGCGCGCTCACGTGGGGACAGCCAGGCAGCGGATATCGGGCAACTCTTCCGCGATTGGGGCATCGCCACGCCCATCTCCGTGGTGGAAGCCCGTCTCGGCGCGCCGGGGCTGCCTGTCAACGCCACTGGCGGCGTCCGCACGGGCCTGGACGCCGCGCGGGCACTGGCCCTGGGCGCCACGCTCGTCGGCATGGGGTTCCCCTTCCTGGAAGCAGCCAGCAAGAGCCTGGATGCCGTGCGCGCCTTCCTCGATCAGTTCCTCGCGGAGCTCCGGGTGGCGATGCAGCTTACCGGCGCGGCCAACATCGCCGCGCTGGGGCGTGTGCCGGTGGTGGTGACCGGCGCGACACGTGAATGGCTGGAGCTTCGCGGCTTCGCGGATGAGGTTCATAGGCTGGCCCGGCGCGGGCGCTGATCAACTTCGCGAGTTGGCGCGACAGCCCTTTCCGTTGGGCCACAAACACGTGCTATACTCGAATCAAAGCTGGAATGGATTATGCAACGCCGTTAGCTACGAGGAGCTACGGCGTTGAGAGGCACGTCGGCTCGGGATGGGATGGAACCACTGGCAGGCCGAGGAATCCTAGGTCACTTAGTCTGCCGTTCTCGATCATTGGCACGGCCCTCTACCCACCGGGCAGGGTGATTCTCCGTCGCCCGGCGCAGCAGGACCCTAGCTCTTCCGCCGGTACATGCCAGGTACGAGGCCTGGCTAGTAAGAGGAGGCATGCGTCATGGGGGTGCTTCGAGTGCTATCGCACCACGGAGACGATCGGTTCCAGTGGGACGACGGAGCTGTCAAGACGGGCGATCCAGAGGCGGTAGCCGCGGTTCGTGAGGCGGAGCGTATCTTCGCCGAGCAGCGTGCCCGTGGCGCGGCTGCGGTCCGCGTGAAGCCCGGTCAGCCAGCCGAGCGTATCGAAAAGTTTGATCCAGAGGCCGAGCAGATCATCATGCTGCCGCGCGTTGTGGGGGGCTAGCCCACTCCGGCGGAGGGAATCATGGCGAACTCACTCGGCGCGCTGATCATCACCGTCGTCGTGCTGATCGTCCTGGCGCGCATCATGCTCGCGCTGTGGTCGTGGCCGACATTCAGCGCTCGGGTCTGGCCGTGGCTCCGTATGCAGGCGTGGTGGCCCGTTCCCGCCGAGCGAACCGCTGAAGCTTTGCTGCACGAGATGCTCACTGAGGATCAATATCGCGGCCTGTGCTTCAGCGGTTTCCTCGACGTCGCCAGTTGCCAGCACGGAGGGCGAATCTATCGCATTCCGCGCGGGCCGGGTCAAGTGCTCGTTATGGAGGGCGGAAGAGTAACCGAGCGATTGTGCGTGCAGCCCGCTGTCGGCGGACTCCCAGAAGCTGACGTCGTGCTGATGCACAAACTGCTGATCGAATCTGATGAGGAACGCTACCTCCAGACCGCCAACCACTTTCCGCGTTCGGTCTGGCATTAGTGCTGGCAATTCATGCGTGCCGTTGCTTGCGGGTGTCGCACCCCAGTCGCGATGGCAGCAGATACATGGGCCGTACACCAGGGTAGGTGTGCGGCCCATACGTGTATCCCTCCCCACCAGAACCTCACCCCCACCCCCTTCCCCTGAGGGAAGGGGTCGCTAATTAGGCATAAGTGATGGAGGGCATGGTGTTCGCACACGTGATCAGCCCTTCTCTGGGCTGAAGCCAGGGGGCAGGATGCCAACTCTCACCACAAAGAGTGTTTGCCCCTAGGCTTCATCCTCCGCCTCACGACCCCTTCCCTCCCAGGGAGGGGGGTTGGGGGTGAGGTTCTGCCGAGGGAACGAGGGCAACGACTCGCGGCACCGGTTCGCCCTCTCGGACCATGTCTGTGCGCTGCCAGACGCCCGACTCGTCGCCTGGCCGCACGGTTCGCACGAGCCAGAGACTCACGATGCTCGGCTGCATCGTCTCCTCCACCACCGCCATAACCTTCTCGCCGAGCCGCGTCATGTCCACCTCGCTCCGCAGCGTCGCGCCAAACGCCTCCAGTGTCCTGGCCGCGTCGTACTTGTGCCGGTAGAAGCGGCGATCGACGTCGGCCCGCACGCGCCCGCGCAGCGGCTGGAACAGCGCCGCGATCGCCAGCGTGGAGATCACCAGCGCCACTGCCGAGTTCTGTCCGGTGACCGCGCGGAAGCCCGTCTGCAGCACCACCACACCGGCGAAATATACCGCCGCCAGCACGCCGATCACCATGCCGTAAACGAGCGTCCGGCGGATGATCACGTCGATATCGAAGAGGTGCGAGCGCAGAATCGCGATGCCGGTGCAAACCGGGACCAGCAGCATGCCGGCATGGATGAGCGTGCCCGAGGCGAAGTTGGCCACCACTGCGGTTGATGTTGTCAACGGTGGCGTGCCGAGGAGGGTGTAAACGAACCTGCCCACAAAGAAGCCAGCGCATCCGGCCACGATGCCGTAGACAACCCACTTCGTCTGTTGCCGCTGCACCGGGGTGGAGACGCGCCGATAGCGGTAGACCTGCGCGGCGATTGCGACACCCAGGAGGCATGCCCATCCCGCCAGGGCCGCCAATCCGGGCCAGGTGGCGAAACTGAACGGCGAGTTCGGCCACAGATACACGGGCAAGAACCAGAGCACAACTGGCACTACGGAAAGGTATGCCCAGCGAGGCACGAAACGGCCGTCGGGAAAGACAAACGGGATCATCGTGAAGGCGAATGCACCCAGGAACTCCAATAGCTCGACTGGCACGAGCCAGCTGGGGTTCTCGGCCGCCAGCCGGGTGATCGGTCCAAAATCGAAGGAGACGACGCCGAAGAGCAGGAGTGCGAGGGAGACAAAGAGCGCCAGCGGGTCGGAGGACCGACGCGAAAAGAGGAGTATGGCAACCGCCACGAAGCCAACTGCGAAGAGGACGGTTATCCACAGCTGGTACCAGGCATAAAAGCTGACCGACAGATGCAGATCGGCAAGCGCGCGAACAAAGGTCCGAGACACCTGTCCGTGGACGCACAGGTCAGGCGGGCACGGCCCACGCATCTGTCTGAGCCAGTTGGCCGTGCTGGCCGCGAAGAGGGCGAAGGTGATCGCGGCCAAGACAAGCCACAAGGCGCGTGCGGCCACGAGCGTGGCGCCGTGTAGCGTGCCACCGGCAGTCGCACTTCGGATACGATCCCCCCTTGAAGAGGGCGCCCCGGGCTGCGACTGGAGCGGTGATCTCCTCGTCGTCTGCATCATGGTGGGCCTCCACCAGTTGCGACGTTCGTATGGAAAGCGGATACGCGCATTGTACACGGGATAGCAGGCAGGATGACAGGTACATCGCGTTCTCAGCGCACGGAATCGTCCCGATCAGGTGGGGGGCTCCTCTGAGGGGACGAGCGCCACGACGCGCAGCTGCGGCTCGCCGTCTCCGCTCGCACTCCTGCGGGCGAAGTCAACCGAGTAGGCGATATCGCACACTTGGGGCTCCCCGTTCACTGGGCGAAACTCGGCGGCGAGCGCTCCGTGACGCGGCCAGTAGAGCGTGCGCCTGTGCTCGCGCCCCGACGCGAGCCGCTGCGCCACGGTGAGCCGCAGCGTGCGACTGCCTTCGCCGGTCGCCCAGCAGTTCAGCACGCGCACCTGCCTGCACAGGAACACCGGCTCCGGGAAGCCAGGCCCATACGGCGCGAGGTCGCGCACGGTCCGCAGATTCTCCGGCACCAGGCGGTCGAAGGGGAGCACACAATCGACATCGACCGGAGTCGCATTTCGCGCGGACCCCTCAACTCGCGATTCGCCCTCGTTCGCGCGAGCGGACGGCAGAGACTCTAGTACGTGGAGAAACTCATCTTTACGCGCACCGAGCAGCGTAAAGCCAGCCGCGCGCTCATGGCCGCCGAAACGAACCAAGAGGTCGGCGTGGGCAGCAAGCGTCTCGCCCAGATTGATATCACCGAGTCCGCGCGCAGACCCACGGCAGACGTCACCGTCGCAGGAAATCACCACGGCTGTGCGGCCGAACGCATCCACCAGACGGCTCGCGACGAGTCCGAGTATTCCCAGTGGCCACTTCTCGCCAATTACCACCACGACACGCAAGTCGCCTCCCGATGTATCGGCGCGCTCGATCTGCGCATAGGCCTGCACCTGGGCATCGGCAAAGGTCGCCTCAAGCAACCGCTGGCGCTCGCGGTTAAGCGCATCGAGCTGATCGGCAAGGCTCGTGGCCTCGGCGTCTGTCTGAGCGAGCAAGAGATCGAGTGAGAGCCTCGGCTGGTTCAGACGCGCTGCAGCATTCAAGCGGGGTGCGATGGCAAAGCTGATGTCTCGCTCTGTCACCGTGCCCGGCTCGATTCCGGCGTGAGCAAGCAGTGCGCGGAACCCAGGCCGTGGCGACGTGCGCAGCCGGTCGAGACCCGCACGGGCGAGCGCCCAGTTGCGTGGCGTAAGGCGCACGATATCACCGATCGTGCCGACCGCCGCGAGGTCGAGGAGTGACTCCAGCGCGGCGTCTCCCGCCGGGGCGTCGAGCGCGCTGCTGGCAAGCACGGCCTCAGCGAGCCGGAAAGCCACACCCGCGCCCGCCAGCCAGGCATCCGGCGCGGCGGAGTCACCGAGCTGCGGATTGACGACCGCGACCGCGTGTGGCAGCGAACCGTGCGGCGGGTGGTGATCGGTTACGATCAGATCCATCCCCAGCGCGCGCACCAGCTCCGCTTCGTCTACATTCGAGGTACCACAATCCGTCGTGATGAGGAGTGTCGTTCCGTCTGCCCCGATTGTGCGCACCGACTCGGGGTTCAGCCCTCGCCCATCGGCGTCGCGATGCGGCACGTATGGGGTCACGTACAAGCCAACCGCGCTCAGCGCTCGCGTGAGAATCGCGCAGGACGTCATACCATCGGTGTCGCAGTCGCCATACACTGTGACGTGCTCACCGTCCGTGAGTGCCCTCTGGATGCGCGCGACCGCCACATCGAGATTCGGCAGCGCCTGGCCCTCCGCGCGCCAGCTCTGTGCGAAGAAGCGCGCGATCTCCGCCTCACCCACGATGCCACGATTCGCCAGCAATTGCACGAGCAACGGCCGGTACGCGTCCGACGCGGAGAGCGCATCCCGCGAAAGCTGCTCTTTGAGACGAAGCGTTGCTCGCGGGCGTACCATGCCGGGCGATGTTGTCACGCCCTGCCCCGCCCCCGCTTGACGTGCGCCCTCTCTGAGTTTCTCCGGCCGCGGTTGAGTCATACGCTATCCTGTCCTTACGCGCCAAACACCGGTGTTTGGCGCGCCACACATGCTATCACGCTGCTTACAATGCTGTCACGTCGATGACACAACCGCGCGGACGCCAATAGGCCGTTCGCCTGGCGAAATCCGCTGCATTTCAGCGCGCCGGCGATCTGGCGCTCGTTTCCGCTTGGGCTAATTTCCAAATAGTGCCCCGTATTCCGCAAAAGTTGGCACAGCCCGTGCAATAAGGACACTCAGAAACGACGCCACAGCGCCTGTGCTGCGCAACGGAGGATGAGAACATGCTCGCCCGAGAATTTGGCCCAAACAACGGACGCCCCACCATGCTGGGAAACAACTTTAGCACCGATGAGATGAGCCGTCTTGAGGACCTTCGCCAGAACTACCACAACCATGCCGAATATCTTGAGCGTGTGATCGACGATCGCCGCATGGAATTCGCTCGCTGGTTAGTTGAGAACGGTAAGCTTGGGGAGGGATCGGCGGATCTGTAGGGTTCTCACGAAGACGACTCGCGGGGGCGGGAACTACGCCCACAAGGATTGTGTATCACGATCGCCGCTTCGTCTGTTCTCCTCTACATTCCGCGTGATGCGACCACGGCTGCCTGCGCCGTGAACTGCTTCTCCCACTGAGCCAGCCATAGCCCGGATTGTCCCCTTGTCACGCATGTGTTGCCTCAACAGCGTGCTGCCATCCGTCTCTGCGGCTGCCCATGCATACCCCGTGTTCTCAGACCGACGGGGCGTCGTCCGTGGGCAAGACACGCTCGAACACTTCGTTGCCGAGTAGCCTGCCGCGCGTGGTCAGCCGCACCCGTCCATCGACAGTCTCAACCAACCCAAACGCGCGCACATCGGCGAGCCGCTCGCTATACACCGTGTCGAACGAGACACCGAACCGCTCCGCGAACCGGCTCTCGGAGAGGCCATCGGTCAGCCGCAAGCCCAACATCGCTGACTCGCCCATTTCGAGCGCGCGCGAGATCACCTCGTCGTCATGCACCGCCGCCGCCGGAAGCCGGACGGCATCCTGCACGCCAGATCCGTCCGTCGTAGAGTCGGCGGCTCTGGCCTCGGCGACTCGGGCGAGGTAGCTCCGGACGGGCTTCACCTCGGTGAACCGGTGCTGGCCATACCACGACGACGCGCCCGCGCCTAACCCGATGTATGGCAGATTATGCCAGTAGGTCAGGTTGTGCTCGCAGGCTTGCCCTTCCAGCGCCCAGTTCGAGACTTCGTACTGCCGATAGCCCGCCGCCGCTAGACGCTCCGCTGCATACTCATACATGTCCGCCGCGAGATCCTCGTCGGCGGGCTTCACGCGCCCTTTCTCCACCCACCGGTAGAGCGGCGTGCCCTCCTCGACGATCAGCGAGTAGAGCGAGAGGTGCTCCGGGCGCAGCAGCAGCGCGCGATCGAGCGTCGACTGCCACGTCGCGAGAGACTGCCCCGGCAGCGCGTAGATGAAATCGAGGTTGAGATTGTCGAAACCTGCCGCGCGGGCCGCTGCCACCGCCGACTCGACTTCCTCCGGCGTGTGGATGCGCCCCATCCAGCGCAGCAGCCCAGCGTCGAAACTCTGTGCACCCATGCTCAGACGATTGATGCCAGCCGCGCGCAGGTCGTCCAGATGACCGTACTCCAGTGTGCCGGGATTCGCCTCCAGCGTGATCTCCGCCTGGTCATCCAGCGCGAACGACTCGCGGGTCGCGTCGAGCAGCGCGCCGACCTGATCGGCCGTCAGCAGACTGGGCGTGCCGCCGCCGAAAAAGATCGTGCGACACCGCCGGAGCGCGCCGCTCGGGTGCCTCACGCGGGCGCCCGCGAAGCGAATCTCGTCCGCAAGCGCGGCGACATACTGCTCACGCAGGCCGAGCATGCCCGCATACGAATTGAAATCGCAGTAATGACACTTCGCATGGCAGAACGGAATATGGAGATAGAGCGAGATCGTATCGAGCAGTTCGCTCACCGCCGTTCGCTCAGTGTCCCGGCGGTCGAGCACATTATGCGGAGCCATTGCGCCAGTGCCTTTGGTACGTGCGAAGCGGCATACCGGAATCCAGCCGGTACGCCGCGTTCAGTTCACTTCTCGCCCGCGATGCCGTCGCAGACCACGAGCGAAATTGCTTACAGCTTCTCTGCTACGGTTGGCCGGTCACGCTCGACGGCAAGCTCGGCGTCGTGCCCGCGCCCTGCGGATTGACGTTCGGCAGGGTCGCGTTCAGGTTCGGCAACACCGGCAGATTGCGAGCATCGGCCATCATGGTACTGTTCGGCGTGGTGACCGAGTGCTTGGGATCGACCTTGTAGCCACTCAACCAGTGATTGAGCGCGTTGGACTGCGCGCTGCTCAACGTCGCGCTATCGACCGCGCGCTTGGGATCGATGCCCAGCACCTGCACGACGTCATACGTGCCCGAACTGTCCTTCAGCACGGGGCTGATCTCGTTCACGGTGCGTCCCGACGCGTACGCCCAGATCTCGATGCCAGCGTCGCCAGTGCCTGGCGCGACCCAGCCCATATCGCCGCCCTTATTCTTCGTGTCAGGGTCGAGCGAGTTCTTCGCGGCGAGGGTCGTCCAGTCGCCCTTGTGGTTGACGATCTGATCGCGGATCGACGCGGCCTGTGCGGCGGTCGAGAGCTCAATGCGGCGCAGATGCACCTGACGGGTCGGCGAGACGAGACGCGAGGCGAGGTACTTCTGCATCGCGTCGCGGCGCAGGTGGACGGTGACTGCCCAGCGCACATCCGACTCGCTCATGCTGTTCTTCGAGAGGAAGTCGCTGTACTTCTCGTTCGAGGGGAACGCGGCCTTGAACTTGCTCACCGCCGAGTCGATCTGCGCCTTGGTCGGCGTGAAGACACTGGCGGCCACATGGTTGCTCTGCTCGAACTGACGCGCCCCCTGCTGGATGATCTGATCCTCAACAATCTCTTTCGATGCCTGGTCAGTGATCTGCGCCTGCTGATATGACCCTTCATCGGCTGAGATAGTCTGCCGGAGCGCCGTATCCTGCGTGGCGGCATTCTGATCGCCCGCCTGGATCTTCGTTTGCAGCGTCGCGTCCTGCCCGATCTCCGCCTGCAACTGGTTCCAGAGGGTCTGGGCATCGTACGCGAGCAGCTTGCGGTAGCTATCCTGCGGGATACCCACGCCGTTCACCTTGGCGATCGACTGATTGGGAATGAAGACGTTCTCGTTGAGTACGCCGAAGACGACCACCCCGATGATGGCCACGTTGACGAGCGCGAAGAACCCATACGCAATGAGACGCTGCATCTGCGACTTCTGGTTGCGGCTAAGATGCTTGCCCCATCCGAAGAGCATCGGCTTGCCGTCGCGGCGGCCGCCGGTGCGCGCAGTCTGGCGTGTGTAGGCCTGCTGCGTCTTGGTGCCTTTCGTCCGATCACGCTGCTTTGTCGGTCGTGGTAACGTCGAGTTGCTCATCAGGGCGTTCCGTCTCTTCCCCCAGGGCTGGCTAACCGAAGATAGACGAGCGCGCGCCCGCACGATCAGATGATCAAATGCATGGCGCGCGTCCTCCAGGTGCGGCTATCGCGGGTCGAACGATTATGACCCGCGAATTTGCGCGGCAGTGTAGGGCAGCAACGCCATGTGGCGCGCATTCTTCAGCGCCGTGCCCAGGCGACGCTGATGCTTGGCGCACGTCCCCGTCTTGCGACGCGGCTCAATCTTACCGCGATCCGACAGATAACGACGCAGGCGTCCTACGTCTTTGTAGTCTATCTCACGCACGTGGTCAACGCAAAAGGCACAGACCTTTCGGCGCGACCGAAAATCGCGGCCACGGCCACCGGGCCGATATCCACCACGATCTCGGTCCCCGCCACGATCACGGTCGCGGTCGAAACGCTGATCGCCCCCACCAGGGCCACCCTGCGGACGATCCGCGATGCCAGGCCCTACGCCATCTCTCCTCTGCTGCATGTCTGTATGCTCCTCAGTATACGTACGGGTTTGCCGGTCTCGGCGGCGAGGGCGCTGCGACCGGCACGTATTGCACGTTTATCGCTTCACCGAAGTGGGCGCGAAGACGGCCTAGAACGGCACGTCGTCTGGGGCAATATCCTCGCCACCATACGACTGACCGCCGCCGGCCGTCTGACCGGCCCCCCTCGGCTCAAGCATTTGCATGTCGTTGGCGACGACTTCCCATGCGGTCCGCTCGTTGCCATCTTTGTCGGTATAGCGTCGTGAGGTCATGCGCCCTTCGATGTATACCTTCGAGCCCTTGTGCAGGTACTCGTTCATCGTCTCCGCCAGGCGATCCCAGCCGACGACGTTGAACCACGTCGTCTCCTCGCGCCGGTCGCCGCTTTGCGGGTCGCGTGATCGCCGGCTCACGGCGAGCGAAAACTTGGTGATTGCTTTGCCGCTCGGCGTGTAGCTCATCTCGGGATCGCGCCCCAGGTTGCCGATCAACATGATCTTGTTGAGCATGACTGCCCTCTCTCCTCCGGCGCACCCGAGCTGATACCACCCGGAGTGGCCCTATGCCTCTGTCTCTGACGTCTCTGAAGGAGTTGCGACCGCCTCAGCCGGAGCTGCTTCGGGTTCCGTCGCGGAAACGGGCTGCTCCGACGTATCCGGCGCCTGAGTGGCCTCTACCGACGTGGCCTCGGCTGGTGCTGCTTCAGCAGGTACCGTCTCAGCCTGTGCAACCGGGGCTGCCTCGGCCTGCTCGGCCGCGACGCGCGCGGCTTCAGCCTCGGCGGCGGCGCGGGCCTCGGCGGCTCGCACCTCGTTCTCGGCGTCGCGCTGTCGCTCCTGCGCAACCACACGTGGGTCGCGCGACTTCAACAAATGGCGGATGATGTCTTCATTCACCCGCAACGATCGCTCAACCTCGGCAACTGAGGTGGGGGGCATGATCACGTCGAAGTAGAAATAGAGTCCGTCGCGGTGATGCTCGATGGGGTACGCCAGACGGCGCCGCCCCCATGCGTTCACACGCACGACCTGGCCCTCGTTGGCGGCCACAGCTTGCGTCACGCGATCGACGATCGCGCGCGCATGTTCGTCGCCCACATCCGGGCTAATCACAATCCCAAGCTCATAGTCCCGCGCCATGCGGTTCCTCCCGTGGGTATGCTCCCGATCGCACGGCGTACGCCCGCATGTGCGACACGCTCAAGATCGGGGCAGGATGTCTGGTATGGTGTACGCGAGCGCCTCTCAACGGCAACTGCGCGAGCGCCAGAGCGCCCGCGACCGCCAAGACGACGTGGGGATACCGTGCCGCCTCCAGAGTGTCGCCACCTGAGTTAACGCGGACTCGCGAAGCCACCAAACCATTATATCATCGTGCCTGACCTCCCGCAACCAATGCCCCTGGCGCCTCGGTAGCGCCCCATCACCTCGCTGTTGCCGCGATCATCCTCCGGATTCTGCCACAGCATGCGAAAAACGGAAATCGCCGGTCTCACGTTGAGGAATGGGGAGAAACCGCCTACCACGCTCACAACGCGGGCCGCACCGAATCGAAGATGCTGGAGAGGGTGGGGCCAATCAGCAGCAATGCGCCAAAGATCACCAGCGCCACGACGAGAATGATCAGCGCGTACTCCAGGAAGCCCTGGCCACGACGTGACCCAGGCCAGTGATCGCGAGATTGCATGCACCCTTACTCCCCATCACATGACTGAGCCAGTGAGCACATCTCTCGAGAGAACCCCATAGTCAGGTGACTCAGCCATACGTACGGCACCCAATACAATAGGCGCATTATACGGGCGCAGCGCTTCGCTTGCATAGCCAGGGGAGACAACCAGCCTAGCACTTCGATCGGCTACTGCACTAAGTGAGAGAGAGAGAACGAGCGGCTTGAGCCTCGTGGCCTACGAGGGAGCGCTCGCGGCGACCTCTTCGTCCCGGCTGGATGCAGTCCCGAATTCGAGGAGCCGAAACGCGGGACGACCGGGAAACGCTCTACTGAGCAACGGCATCGACACGTTATAGACGGGCGTCTTGTCGCGTAGCGCCCCTTGCGGCTGTCCGCCATGCGCGTGCCCATGCACCACCGCCGCGACGGGAAAGTGCAGCAGCGGATCTTCGAGTCGCGAGGAGCCGAGGAAGGGGAATATCTCGGGCGGCTCGCCTTCTACCGTCTCGCGCACGGGCGAGTAGTGCAGCACGGCAATCTTTTGCTCAGTGCGCAGCCGCATGAGCGCGGTTTCGAGCTTGAGCGCCTCATTCACCGCCTCGTGAACGAACTGCTTTACGGTCTGCTCGCCCCAGGCTGAGAGTGCGTAGCGCCCAAATCCGCCACCGAATCCAACGACACCCGCGAATCCCACGCCGCGCACCTCGCACGCTTCTCCGTCGAGCATATGTACGCCCGCCTCGCACAGAATGTCGTGTATCTCAACCTGCTTGCCAGACTCGAAGTCGTGATTCCCCAACACCGCGACCACCGGCACGCGCACGTAGCTCGTGATCTCTTTCGCCAGGACTTCGGCTTCTTCTGGCAGGCCATAGTCGGTCAGGTCACCACACAGCACCAGCACATCCGCGTTCTGGCTGGCAGACGTAAACAGAGCCTGAAACGCGCCATGCGACGTCTTTCCGCAGTGGACGTCACCTACGGCAGCAATGCGCACACTCTCGTCGCCAGCCATGCTCTCCCCCTCTTATACGTTGCGTCAACCTTCGGCTCGACCCACCGTCCGCGTACACTCGATGACGAGTCTTATCACGCGGCTCCGGTGCGCTAAACGGCAAGTTACATGCCCTTCTCGACATACGCGGTCGGCGGTGCCAACCTTGGCACACGGTTTGCCTTGTGAAGAACATTCCCTGTCGCTGCCGCCAAGATGGACGAGCCTGCTTCTACCATGGGAGATGCGGCCGAGAGTGACAGGATGACCGCTGCCACGGACTCCGAGGGGAGAGAAAGACAGAACGATGGAAGCACACATGACCGCAATACCGGAGGACGAGGTAGCCCTCGCGTTCTATCGCGACGCGATCGAGGCGCTAAACGCTTACGGCGTGCCCTTTCTCGTGGGCGGCGCCTTTGCCGTTGCACTCTACACGGGCATCGAACGCCACACGAAAGACCTCGACTTCTTCATCCGGCCAGAAGATCGCGATGCCGCACTTCGCGCACTGAGGCTGCGCGGCTACAAGACCGAGATCACCGCACACCACTGGCTGGCCAAGGCGTTTCACGGCGATGCGTTCGTCGACATCATTTTCAGCTCGGGCAACGGCATCGCGACCGTCGACGACGAGTGGTTCGAGCACGCCGTGCACGGCGAGATTCTCGGCATGCACGTTCTCGTGTGTCCACCTGAGGAGTCGCTGTGGTCGAAGTCCTTCGTGATGGAGCGGGAGCGTTTCGACGGAGCTGACGTGCAGCATATGTTGCTGCGCTGCGAACACCTCGACTGGCCCCGCTTGCTGCGTCGATTCGGCTCGCATTGGCAGGTACTCCTCGCGCACCTCGTGCTCTTCGACTTCATCTACCCCTCTGAGCGCTCGCGGATTCCCGCGCAGGTGCGATCGGAGCTGCTCGCGCGCGAAGCCCGCGAGGGACAGATCATCGAGTCCCGGCGCATCTGCCGGGGCACGCTGCTATCGCGCGAGCAGTATCTCGTCGACCTCGAATGCTGGGGCTTCGAGGATGCCCGGCTGGTACGCGGAGGGAGCATGACGCCGAAGCAGGTCGAGGAGTGGACCGACGCCATCTCCGACGCCGAGTAGTCACCCCGTTCTGTTCGTCCTTCGGCTACGCGCGCTCGCCAGCACTCGCGACATCGATCGCGGCCTCGTCGCGCTCTCGCCCCGCGAGACGGCCCATCGCGCGCGAGGCTGCGTTGAGCAGCATGCGATCTACGCCTTCGATGTTGAGAATGGCGTAGGCTACGTCGGGCAGCGTGTACCACGATGGAAACGCGGCGTAGCGTGGCACCCAGCGGGGCTTGAACTTGTTATTGAACGTCTCTAGCGACCGAAGTTGGAAGGCTACTCCGCAGAAGTTGAGCAGCGCCGCGCCGATACGCGAGGCCGCGAGGCTCGAAAAGGTGGAGAAGTTCAGGCTGACGGTGCTCGCGCCACGCTCTTTCAGGCGCACCAGCACTTCCATCAGCAGGAACTCCATCGTGGCGTTGGGCGCGTCGTGGCGGCGGCGCGTCAGGTCGAGCGAGTAGACACCTTCGCCGCCTGGCAGTAGCGTCAGGAAGGCAATCGGCACGCCCGCCGGATCGTACATGAAGCCGAGCAGGCATTCCGGGTCATCCGGCGTGGGCACACGACCGAGCGTCATGCAGAAGCCATGCATCTGACCGCCGCGTTCCTCCCGCCACTCCGCTTCGATGCGATGCATCGCCGCCCGCTGCATGGGGGACGTCTCGGTCGCCGGGACCAGCTCACAGCGATACCCGCGTTTGGCGAGCGAGCGCTGCACCCAGCGCATCTTCTTGCCGAGCTTCTCCACAGCGAAATCACCCAGATCGACGATGGCTTCGGTGCCGATGGTAAGCGTGTGCATGCCCGCCCGCGCCGCCAACGGCTGCTCTTCCTGCGAGAGCGCCACCGCAGCCGGAATCAACCCGTGCTGCTTGCAGAACGCGCGAAACGCCTGGTACACCATCGCCCGCGACTCGGTGGGCGCGAGCACGGCGCCAACTTGCAGCGCCACATGGCCGACGAGCTTGTAGCTGATGACGCCCATGCCTCCCGGGCCGACAAACGTGCTGACGTCGGTACGCCGCGCCAGATACGCTAGTGAGTTGTGCGAGGCGCGCCCAAACCGGCCATACGGATCGTCGATCTCGCCAGCGCTCGAAGCGGGCAGCAGCAGAGAGGTCCACGAGAAGACGACGAAGATGCCGACGAGGAAGAGCGGCAGCAGATACTGCGAGTTATGGAACCAGAGCGTCTGCAGCGCGAGCTTGGCCGTCAGCATGAACTGCACGTGATGGATCCACCGCGGCTCGTCATTCAGCCCGGTCACATGCGCGAAGCCATTGCGAACGAGTCCATATAGCCCGTGCAGCACCACGCGCCCAGCCAATGTATATGCGCGCGCGATGACCACGATCAGCAAGGCAAGGCGCACGACATCCACGACCGTGTAGCGCATCGACATCCTGGAGAGGCTCGCGCGTGACCGCCACAGCCACACCAGCAAGACGCCATTCGCGAGGGCCTCCTCGACGTCGAGGCCCTTGACGATGTTCGACAGAATGGCCAGCGCGGCGCAGAGCATCACCAGATGCGCCATCCGCCGCTGGCCCAGCGCGGCGGGATAGGCCAGCAGCAGCATGCTGACGCCGAGGAAGAGGGTAACGTCTTGCGCGGCGAGGATCACCGGGAGCGGAAGGCCGTGCGCGATCACGTGATAGCGCCACGGCCAGATGGGCAGCAGCGTCGAGAGGATGTTGATGCCAGCGACGAGGCACATTCCCAGTGTTCGCCAGACGACCCTCATAGTCTCCCCTTTCTACTTCCACCACCCGAGTATAGCAACCATATCCAACTGCCGGGTATCCTTCCTGGGACGTTTGGGGAGAGAGTTGGTGCGATTTGCCGTTTCGCACTGCACATAACTAAACGAAGGTCCGCTCGAATGGGAACGCTGAGGTGTGCGGATACTCACCCCCAACCCCCTTCTCTCTAAGAGAAGGGCTGCAACTGGATGTTGGGAGCGGTTGGGGAAGGGTCGGAGTGGGGCGTGGATGGAGGGGCCTCACCCCCGGCCCCGCTCCCTGTGGGGAGAGGGGAGCGTCGTGGGGCAAGCACGGTTGCCCGCAGGCCACGAACTGAACTCCCCCTTCCCCTCGCGAGGGGAAGGGGGCTGGGGGGATGAGGCCCCGATTTACACCGCCAGCGCCTGCCTGCGCTCTGCTAGCTTCGCCAGCGTGTCTTCGGCAGCCGCCAGGGCGTCGCGCTCTCGCTGTACGACGTCTGGCCGCGCGCGCTCGACAAAGCTTGGATTCGCCAGCTTCTTCGTCGCACGCTCGATCGCCTGTCGCGCCTGCTCCATCTCGGCATCGAGGCGGACACGCTCCTTGTCGAGGTCGAGCAGTCCGGCGAGCGGCAGGTACACCTCCACACCATCGACGACGATCGCCATCGCTTGCTCAGGCGGCTGCGGCAGCGCCTCCTCGATCTGCGGCGACTCCGTGCGGGCAAGCTGGGCGAGCAGTCCCGCCTCGTCGCGGAGCATGTCGGTCTTGGCGCCACCGGCGAGGATCACCCGAATACGCCGAACGGGCTCCACATCCGCCTGCTTGCGGGCGTCGCGGATGCGCGTGATGATCTCGCGCAGGAGTGCGAAGTCTTCCTCGGACTGGGGATCGCGCTGGGTAGCGGCAGCCGCGCTCGCGACCGGCCACGGCGCGACGATCAGCGCGGGCGCGGGCCACTCCGCTGCTGGAACGTCGGCGTAGAGATGCTGCCAGACCTCCTCGGTGACGAACGGCATGAACGGGTGCAGCAGGCGCAGCGCGCGGTCGAGCACCGCCCGCAGGATGCCCGCCGTGCTCCCTTGTAGCTCCGGATCGCGCAACTGCGGCTTGGCCGCCTCGACATACCAGTCGCAGTACTCCGACCAGAGGAAGTCGAAGATCAGCCTGCCCGCCTCGCCAAACTGATAGTCCTCGATCAGGCGCGTCACCTCGGCCGTGAGGTCCTGCGCGCGGCTCACGATCCAGCGGTCGGCGAGCGACTGTGGCCGCACGTCTTCGAGCGCCGGAACGCCCCCGCCAATCTCCGCCGTCTGGCCGATGACGAAGCGCGAGGCGTTCCAGATCTTGTTGGCGAAGTTGCGGTTGCCGGTGAGTCGCGCCGGCGTCAGCTTCATGTCATTGCCCGGCGTGCTGCTCGTCGCCAGCGTGAACCGCAGCGCGTCAGTGCCGTACTCGTCCATCAGTTCCAGCGGATCGACGACGTTCTGCAGCGACTTGCTCATCTTGCGGCCGTACTCGTCGCGCACCAGGCCATGCAGGTAGATGGTATTGAACGGGATGACGCCCAGGAAGTGGACACCCGCCATCACCATGCGCGCCACCCAGAAGAACAGGATATCTTAGCCCGTCTCCAAGACGCTGG
>CAYRVF010000030.1:0-42762 GCA_964427535.1 uncultured Ktedonobacterales bacterium | reverse complement strand
GGACGAAGCCGCCGAGAACCTGGAGTTCGAGCGGGCCGCGTCGCTCCGCGACCGTGTGCGTGCCGTCGAGCAGGTGCTCGAAAAGCAGAAGATCATCAACACCACCGCTCCCGGCGATCAGGACGTAGTCGCGCTGGCCGGTGAGGACGACGAGACCTGCGCCCAGGTGTTCTTCTTCCGTGGTGGCAAGCTCGCGGGCCGCGAGTATTTCATCTTACAGGGCACGCGCGACAGCCTGCCAGGTGAGGTGATGTCGTCGTTCGTGCTGCAGTTCTACGATCAGGCACCGCATATTCCTGGTGAGATCGTGCTCGCCACTGAGCCGGACGACGCCGAGGCGCTGCGCCAGTGGCTCCGCCAGAAGCGCGGTGGTGCAGTCGCGTTGACCGTGCCACAACGCGGCGAGAAGCTGCGACTCGTCGAGATGGTTAGCCAGAACGCGAAGGAAGTGCTGGAGCAACAGCGCATCAAGTGGCTCTCAGACAGCCAAAAGACGGCGATGGCGCTCGACGAGCTTCGCGAGGCCTTCAATCTGCCCGCTCCGCCACGGCGCATCGAGTGCTTCGACATCTCGAACATCCAGGGCACGAGCGCGGTCGGGTCGATGGTCGTGCTCGAAAACGGTCACCCCAAGAACAGCGACTATCGCCGCTTCCGCATCAAGACCATCGAAGGTCAGAACGACGTCGGCAGCCTGCAGGAAGTGCTGCGGCGGCGCTTCAAGCGGCTCCTCGCCGATCGGGCCGATCTCGCCGATGCCGCGGGTGACGGCAGCGAGCCGGCGGACGGTGAGTCGCTGCTCGACTCCCTCGACCAGCATCCCGACGAGGCAGAGACGAGCGCGGACGCGGTGGGCGACCCGTGGGCCGAACTGCCCGATCTGGTCATCGTAGACGGCGGCCGCCCGCAACTGAACGCCGCGCTCGCCGTCATCGAGGAGCTCGCTGTGTCCGTGCCGGTCATTGGCATCGCCAAAGAGAACCACGGCTCCATCGGCACCTACGAAGAGATCCATACCGTCTCGTCGCCTGAGCCGCTCGTGCTGCCGCGTGGCTCGCAGGGCCTCTATCTGCTACAGCGCATCCGCGACGAGGCGCATCGCTTCGCCATCACCTATCACCGGCAGGTCCGCAGCACGCGCACCTTCAAGTCCGTACTGGACGACATTCCTGGCATCGGCCCGAAACGCAAGAAGGCGCTGCTCAAGCACTTCGGCTCCGCGCGCGCCATCGCCAACGCCACAGTCGACGAGCTGGCGAGTGTGGACGGAATGACCCGCGACGCCGCCGAAAGGGTTAAGGAGCACATCGGCAGTGGCCGCGCCATCGCCCAGGAGCACGCCTGAGATAGACGGCTGCTCCAGGCCACGGTGCCGCCATCACGCGTCTATCGAGTGCCCATCGTTTAGTTTTGTAGGGTCGAGGCATGCCTCGCCCGCCCCCGCCCTGGCGCAGCATCCGCGATCACGAGAACAGGGCAAGTGGTATCCGCTGACATCGCCCGCCTGTCCCACTGACAGCATCCACGGCTAGCCGCTACCGCTCGACCGGCACCGGCACACGACTCAGCACGTCGTCTAGCACCTCCAGCGCGCCCTGGCCGCGCAGGCGCGTCTGTGCTGCCACCACCAGCCGGTGCGCGAGCACGGGCTTCGCCAGCCGTTTCACGTCGTCGGGCAGCACGAACTCGCGCCCGCGAACTGCCGCTAGCGCCTGCGCCGCCCGGAACAAGCCTAGCGCCGCGCGCGGACTGGCGCCAAGCTCCACCGCCCCATGCGTGCGCGTCACGCGGATGATGTCGAGCAAGTAATTCGCCACCGGCTCCGAGACCCGCACCGCGCGCACGACGGGCAGAAGCGCGAGCAACTGGTCGCCGGTCAGCACTGGCGCCAGCGTGTCTAGCGGGTGCGTCTCCTTGAAGCGGAAGAGCATCGCGCGCTCTTCGTCCGCCGAGGGATACGCGATGCGCAGGCGCATCAAGAACCGGTCGAGCTGCGCCTCGGGCAACGGAAATGTGCCTTCCAACTCGACGGGATTCTGCGTAGCCAGCAGCAGGAACGGGTGCGGCAGCGTCAGTGTCGTCCCTTCCACAGTCACCTGCCGCTCTTGCATGGCTTCGAGTAGCGCTGATTGCGTGCGTGGCGTCGCGCGGTTGATCTCGTCCACCAACACGACACTCGCGAAGATCGGACCGCGCCGGAACTCGAACTCGCCCAGTTTCTGGTTGTAAAAGCTGACGCCAGTGACGTCGCTCGGGAGCAAATCCGCCGTACCCTGGATTCGCGCGAACGAGACGTCGAGCGAGCGGGCCAGCGTGCGCGCGAGCACGGTCTTGCCCATTCCCGGCACGTCCTCGATTAGCGCGTGGCCCTCGCTGAGCAGCGTGACGAACAGCAACTCCAGCACGTCGTCCTTGCCGACGATGACGCGACCCACGTTCTCGCGGAGCAGCGCGGCTACCTCGCGTACCCGGCCTACAGATGATGGTGATGACGCCGAACTTTCCGGTCCCGCGACCACGGTTGCACCCTCCCGTCACAGGTGACATGCCCGCGCAATCGACTCGCACCCTGAAGGCACAGACGATCATCTCCGTCTTGATTTACAGGCTCGTTGCTTAGACTGCCGCTTAGCGCGATGGGTCGCGCTCGTACGCGTCGTGGCGAACCCACTCGGCCGCGTGGTCGAACTCGGGTACCACGGGCATGTGGGGCAGCAGGAAATCTTCCCGCGCGTCGAGCAGCGCGACGAATGCCGCTGTATAGCCTGGGTCAAAGAACGTTCCCGAATCGGCGAGCATGCGTTCGCGGGCGGTCGCGGCAGATACCGGCTCCTTGTAGGGCCTGGCGGACGTGATGACGTCGAACACGTCGGCGATGGTGAGGATGCGCGCCTCATTGGGGATCGCGTCGCCAGCAAGCCCATCGGGATAGCCACGACCATCGTACGCTTCGTGATGATGCAGCACAGCGTCGACGAGCGCATCAGGCACGTCGTACGCCTGCAGGATGCGCGCGGCGATACCCGGATGGCGTTTCATTTTCTCGCGCTCGTCTACCGACAGCGGAGCATCCTTCATCAGAATATCGTTCTGTATCCACGTCTTGCCCAGGTCGTGTACCAAGCCGGCAAGCGCCACATCTCGCGCGGCCCGGCGGCTCAGGCCCAGCGCGCGGGCGAGCCTATTCGCATAGATGGCAACCCGGCGGCAGTGGGTGTAGGTAATGACGTCCCGCTCGCGAATGCTTTCCGCAAGCTCGTAAATCGTGTGCTGCGTATACCGGCGCGTGCCTGGCAGAACCTCTCGCACGGGAGTGTCTGTCCCATCGTTTGGAGAACGCTAGTCGACGAGTAGAGATGTGTCGGGCAGGGCCGTGCAGGTCATCGCACGTCACGGGCCGCAGATCGACGGGCTCCACGTTGGCTCCTGCCATGTAGCGGCCATCGCGGCCCAGTGCCACCGGGAGGGAGCACACCGAGCAGATGCGTGTTCTGCCCGATATAACGGCGTGTCACCCGCCTGGTAACGCACCACGCTACCGCGTGGCGTACGCCGCGACTCTCCGGAGTGCCCCTCCCTGAAACCTCATTGTACATCGTTCCGTACTGCCTGACATCCCGCCGCCAGGAACTTCGCGTCCCGGGCTCCAGCATCGCGTGACGCATCGTAGATGCCGCCTCATGGATAGCCCGCACCGCGCTGCAGGCCAACGCAACGCGAACGCTGCCGCCGTCGTACTCTGCCAAAGAGAGCGTCGCGGCACGCGCACTGTGCCGCCGTGCGATAATAAGACGACACGTGCCTGTCTGGATGCCTCGACATGTCGTTACGGGCCCATGCAGACGCGGCCTACCACCGATCTCGTCGGCCCATAGAGGAGAATGTCCGTATGAACCCACTAGAGCAGGTTGCGCAGCAGGTGTTCCTAGGCGCGGCAGTCCGCGAGAACCACGCGCTTGAGCATGCAACCATCGTGCTGCTGTCAAAGCGTTTCCCGGAGGCGCGACTCTCGGGCATCTCATTTGCCACCGGCTTCTTCGTCTTCGGCGACATTCCGACCGAGGCCGTGCGTCCGGCGGCCGAGCAGGCGCTCGCGCGGCTGCGGGGAGGCGAGCCGGATATGGCGATTCACGAGCGCTGTGGCACCAACCTCGCCGTTGCGGGCATGCTCACCGGACTCTCCGCGATGAGTGTCGCGCGCTTGCGCAAGCCCTATAACTCGTTCAACAACGTCATCCTCGCCTCGACGGCGGCGCTCGTCGTCGCGCGTCCGGTTGGGCTGCTTGTGCAGCGGTACGTTACCACCCACACCCCCAGCCCCGAGATGCGCGTCACCGGTGTGCGCCGCATGCGCGTCCTCAACAATCCGGCGCATTTCGTCCGCACGGAAAACCACGCCGCGCGCCTGCGCCTGCTGCCCCGCGCATCGTAGTGCAGCATGCCTTTTCTCGCTCACCTAGGGCCCAGTCGGAACACGACCTCCCACGTTCTTACAAGCATCGCCCACCGGCCCCTTCCCTCTGTAGGAAGGGGTAGACTGTAAGGTTCTGGGGAGAGAGTGTGAGGTTTTTCACACAAGGGACGGCCAGTGACCGATATGGCACGCCCAATACGTCCTATATATGGAGCGCTCTCACGTTGGACGGCGTATCGATAGTACAATTGTGATTCCGCCGCCTGGCGCCGCCTGCTTCCAGCACGTCTCAGGGCAGCCCGTGCTGGGCCGCACCGTAGCGGACGGAGGCGAATCGCGGTCCTACGCGCTTGACTGGCTTTCTTTTGCCGTGGTACCTTCGCTCGGGCGTGGTGGCGTCTCGCGTGGAGGTCGTCGGAGAGAGCCACGCTGGCGTGAGGCACCCTGGCACATTGAGTGCGCCGGGTACCGGATCCATCGTTTGAGTGAATCGGAAAGATCGAGCGGACGCGGGTCTATCGGGCGCTCGCGGGTTCGCCGGTGAGGAGTGCTGCACGAACATGGACGACGGCTTCGACCGACCTCACCGGCCCAATCGCTCGCGTGGACCTGTGCGTGAGAATCCGCGCGCGCCGCGTTATGAGCAGCGGGGAAGTCAGAATGGGCGGCCTCGCGGAACCTCTTCCCCGCGTGACGATCGCGCCGCCGCGAACGCTGGAGGGCTTCTCAACCGCTACGCCACGGCACAGCCAGCCGGTCAGGCGAATCGCGGTCCACAGCAGCGAAACGGCAGAACATCTGGCGCGGGCACGCGTGGCCCGTCCCAGGCACGCAACTCGGCCCGCGCTGGAAGCGCATCGCCTGCCTCATTCACCAGCCGCATGAAGCGGTTCGGCCAGAATCTGCGCGACGCGACCATAGGCCACCGTACACCCCGCGCGGGCGAGTGGAAGGCCAGCGACTTCGACGACTCGGAGCTCGAAGCCTGGGACCGCGAAGAGCAGGTCCCGTTCGACCTCCCTCCTAACCCCGACGACCCCTTCGACCGGCGCTACGATGACTCACGTCGCGCACCAGCACAGCCGCGTGGAAGCGCCCGCCGCCGCTATGCCGACGACGAGGCAGAGTGGAACGCGGGCTGGGAAACCGGCACCTGGGACACTGGCTGGGCGACCAACGCGCAGGCCAGTATGGAGTACGCACGAGCCTCCGGTGAAGACGACTATCAGGATGAGGGGTTCTGGTCGCCGGGCCGCGGGCAGGCGTACGCCTCGGGCGAGGAGGATGCCCTGGCCCGGTCGCTTGGCACCCTCGCGCGACTCGGCGCGGTCGGCCCATCCATCGGGCGCATCGCACGCGTGCGTCTGCTGCTGCATCAGCGACCCGCGGCTGCCGCGTTGCTCGCGTTCTTCTTGCTAGGATTCGTGCTGACCGCCTGCGCGCCGCTCGTCCCGCTGCTGCGCCTCGGATACGACACCGCCGATGCCGCGTCGCGGGTCTCGAAGTTGCAGTCTCTGATGGCCGGAGGCTCATCAGCGCTCCTCAACACCAACTCGCTCAACGACGCGCAGACCCAGGTGGACGCTATTCAACGCGACCTCTATGAGATCAACGGCGCGATGAACGTGCTCGGTGCGCCATTCGGCGCCGTCAGCCCGACAATCCGCAATTACCAGTTCCTCATCCACATGGGTTACGAGCTGACGACCGCCGGTGATGAGGGTCTCGGCGTTGCCCGCACGCTGCTCACGCCGTTTGAGGGCGGCGCGCTCGCGGCCGACGGCTCACCCGGCATCACGCCAGCGGATATGCAGCAGGCCCGCAACCTGCTCTCCGACGCCGAGACGCACATTTCCAACGCCGTCGCCATCGAGCAGAACATCGATCCCAACGCCCTACCCTCGCAGCTCCGGCCGGGGACGCGCATCGGCTCGATGCTCGCCCAGCTTCCCGCCGTGCCCAAGCTCTTCGGCGAGATCAAGACGCTGCTCGACGTCGCGCCAAACCTGCTGGGCATCGGCCAGCCCGCCAACTACCTCGTGCTCGCGATGGACCGCACAGAGCTCCGGCCCGGCGGCGGGTTCACCGGCAACTACGGCATTCTCGAAGTGGATGGCGGCAAGCAGTCGGCGCAGCATCCGCTCGCCCTGCAAGACATCTACAAGCTCGACACGCAATATTACAGTCAGTTCCCGAGCAATGCCTGCGCTGGAGCAGGGTTGAGCTATGTCGGACCGCAGCCGCCCAACTACTACTGGTGGTGGCCGGTGCGCTGCGCCTCGACAACGCTTGGCTGGGGCGTGCGCGACGCAAACCTCTCGGCCAACTTCCCGACGAACGCGGCCACTGCCATGCAGATCGCGCAGGACACCAAGGGCACGCTTCCAAACGGCGCGCCCATCCAGGGTGTCGTCTCTTTCACGCCGGTGCTGATCGCCGACCTGATTCAGGCGACCGGCGGCAGCCTCAGAATGCCGACGTATAACGTGACCGTCACGCCAGACAATCTCGAACGCACGATTCACGAGTATCAGCTTGGCCCTAAAGAGACAGACTCGGCGAACCGCAAGCAGTTCACGCACGACCTCTCCTCGGCCCTGCTTGCCGAGATCAAGCACCTGCCGAAGTCGCAGCTCAAGGGCATCTTCAGCGTCGCCGTCCAGGCGCTGAAGACCAAAGACCTGCAGGTCTACTTCGCCGACCCGCGCGCGGAGCTGATCTTGCGGCAATTGGGGCTCGCCTCCGAGGTGTCCTCGGGCAACGGGGACGGCTTCTTCGTGGTGGACGCCAACGACGGCGGCAATAAGGCCAACCAGTTCGTCACCGAGCACCAGACGGACCTCGTGACGCTGCTGCCCAATGGTGGCGCGATCCACCAGCTTCAGATCGCCGTGACGTACAACAAGACCGGCGACATCTTCAATCCCGGCAGCTTTTTCGACGCCTATAGTGAAGTGCAGCGGACATATCTGCCAGGCGACGCGACCATACTCGGCTACTCCGGCTATCCGACGGATACCTTCACCATTCCAGGCTGTCCTGGGAGCTACGCCACACCTGAAACGGATTGTACGCCAGGGCATGCGCTCCATGGTCCCAATACGCTCAGCGACGTTGCCGGACGCACGATGGTGATGGGCGCGCTGCTCGTGCCGTGTGGCTATGCCTCCTCGCCGGGTGCGTACTCGACAGAGTCTGACACACCGGTCTGCCGCAGCAATCCGCAGTCGCACACCGCGTACGTCTACATCTCGTGGTACACGCCGCACGCGTTCACCATCGACAAGTCGGGCCACGGCACCTACTCGGAGCTCATCGAGAAGCAGGCCGGTACGACTCTAAATCTACCCAACAACAAACAGGGTAGCCTCGACAGCGCGACGGTGTACATTTCAACCGCGCAACTGCACGCGCAACAGCCGAATCCCGACAACAACACGCCTGGCTGGGTGATACAGTCTTCAAATGAGCTGTCCCCATCGCCGCAGTACAACCGGCTGCTGCAGGGCGCGACAAAGGTCTTCGACGGGCCGATCATCGACAACACACAGACTCCTGCGTACAACTTCTAACGCACGCCGTTGGGCGGTACACCCATGAGCCAGCACGTGAGCACGCCAGGCAATTCAGAGGAGTTCGGGTCCGCGATCCGTGGCGAGCGCACCGACGGCGACGCGCTCGCCGCCGCGCGCGACTCGCTGCGGCAGTCGGGCACCAGCACCTCTCCCGAGCTTGACGCCCAGGTGCTGCTGGAACACGTAACGGGTCACCGGCGCGCGTCACTGCTCGCCTTTCCCGAGCGCCCACTCGATGCTGACCAGGCCGGGCGCTACGCGACACTGATCGCACGGCGCGCCCGGGGCGAGCCAGTCGCCTATCTGACCGGCACACGCGAGTTCCTCGGGTTGCCGTTTCGGACGGATGCTCGCGCGCTCATCCCCCGTCCCGAAACCGAGCTGCTCGTCGAAGCCGCGCTGGAGGACATCCGCGCACGCCTCGCCGTTTCGCCGTCCACGCCGCCGGTCGTCGCCGACATTGGCACCGGCACGGGCGCGATCGCGGTCGCCGTCGCCGCGCTGGAGCCGCGCCTGCCGCTGATCTACGCGACCGACATCTCCGACGACGCGCTTTCTCTTGCGGAGGAGAACGCCGCCAGTCTCGGCGTCGCCGGCCGCATCCGCTTTCTGCGCGGCGACCTGCTCGCGCCGCTCCCCGAGCCGGTGGATGTGCTGCTCGCGAACCTGCCCTACGTCGCGCCGCACGACGAACCGGAGCTTCCCGTCGATGTGCGCGGGTACGAGCCTTCTCTCGCGCTCTATGGCGACGACGATGGCCTCGGCCACTTCCGCCGCCTCTTCGCGGACCTCCCACGCTACCTACGCCCGCACGCTTCGTTCTATCTTGAGTTCGGTTATGACCAGCGCGCGGCCATAACGCAGCTCATCACCGCCACGTTCCCGTCGGCACGCCTTCGTGTCCATGCCGACTACGCCGGGTGGGACCGCTTCGTCGCGGTCCACCTGTAGCCGTCCGGGGTCTCACCGTTCTCGCTCTGAAGGTGGTAGGGCCCTATCCCCATACATCCGCATGGAGCGCCTTCGTGCGTTTGCGAGTATGCGCGGCCCGATTGTAGACTACGAGCAGGAGACGCCTGGCGATGCCGTGGCGCGACTCCGAGGCGACACAACACAAACCGCAGGAGGGAGCGGGCACATGAGCGAAGACGAGCTTCAGGACTTCGGACGGGCGGAGCTCTTCGACGCCGAGGCGATTGGCAAGCCGGGCAGCCGCAGGTTCCGCCTCATCGCCCGCAGCCGCAGTGGCACCGCCGCCCTCTGGCTGGAGCGCAGCCAGCTCGAAGCGTTGGGCGAGGCGCTCGATAAGCTACTGGCCCGACTCGCCGATGGCATGCTCTTGCGGACCGAGGCCTCGGCGTCGGGCATCATGCAGCCGAGCGCGCCGCCGGGATTCCCGCGCCACCCCGACGTCGAGTTCCAGGTCGGCCCGATGATGCAGCTCGGCTACGACGATGAGGACGATCTCGTGCTCTTCCGCGCGGCCCCTCTGGAAATCGTCGAGGAGGATGGTTTCGCTATCGCACGCGACGACGTCGAGCCGAGCTTCTCCATCCTGTTTTCGCGCACGCAGGCCGAGTTGCTCAGCACCCACATCTCGGGCGTGCTCTCCGGCGGCCGGCCGCGGTGTCCGTTCTGCGGCCAACCTATCGAGGGCACACACGTCTGCGAGAAGCAGAACGGCTTCCATCCCGTCATCCTCAACTGACAACACATGTACCCGTCCTGCCCCGCATACTCGCGGAGTGCGCTTGGTAGCGTATAAATCCGCATGATATACTGCTACCATCCCCTCAAAGACGAGGGGCCCTGACGCCCTGCCGCGTCATCACCTGGCAAGCCTCGAAGCACACAGCGCGCATACGGCGTATGCCAGTTGGGCGAGCGATATGCTGAAGTCACGGTGGCGGAGGGCGGGCGGTAATCGCTAGCTCGTGTGCGTCAGGAGAAAGAGAGATTGGGAGAAACCCACATGTCTATGACGCGCGTGAAGCGCCCGACCCTCGCTGACCTCTCGCTCAGCACGGGAAAGCGCACTCGGTTACACCGGATGCTCTACAAGTATGGTCCAGCAAACGGCACGCTCATGTTCCTGCCCATCGACCAAGGGCTCGAACACGGCCCGCGCGACTTCTTCGTCAACCCACCGGCGAAGGACCCAGAGTTTCAGCTACGGCTCGCGAAGGAAGGCAACTTCTCTGGCATCGTCTTCCAGATCGGCATCGCCGAGAAATACATGGAGAAGTATGCCGGCGAGGTGCCGCTCGTGCTCAAGCTGAACGGCAAGACGGAGATCCCCAGCGACAAACAGGCGTTCTCGCCGCTGCTCGCCTCCGTTGAGGATGCTGTGCGGCTCGGCGCCGATGCCGTGGGCTATACGCTCTATGTCGGCTCACCGCGCCAGGACGACGACTTCCTCCAGTTCCGCAAGGTGCGCGAGGACGCCGACCGCTACGGACTTCCCGTCATCGTCTGGGCCTATCCGCGTGGTGAGGCGATCGAGACCAAGGGCGGGCGCGAGAGCCTGTACGCCATCGACTACGCCGCCCGCGTGGCAAGCGAGGCCGGGGCAGATATCGTCAAGATCAACGTCCCCAAGATCGATCCGGAGAAGGATGCCGCGTCGCCCAAGCCGTACAACTCCATGCATGTCACGCGCGAAGAGGCGGTGCGCATGGTCGTCGAGTCCGCAGGCAAGGCGCTGGTGCTCTTCAGCGGCGGCGAGATGGAGGGCGACGAAGACATCGTCACCAAGGCGCGCATCGCGATGGAGGGTGGCGCCACGGGCCTCATCTTCGGCCGCAACATGTGGCAGCGTCCATTCGACGAGGCCATCCAGCTCAGCCACGAGATGGCTGAAATGCTGAAGAACTACGGCGCGTAACACGCGTTCATCGCGACCCGGCGTCAGCCCGTTTAGCTGGGCTGGCGCCATTTTTGTTCCACGGCGCTCAGGACGAGCGTTACTCTGCGTACTGCCATCCCCCCGCGTTGACCGTAACAATAAGACAACGGGGTGGTACATGAGGACATCTGGCAGTGACTCGTATATACTACACGTTGCTACCGCGCACTGCCGAGGTGAGCCGCAACCACGGCGTGCGCACAGTTCATGCTGACATGGGAGAACACAATGGACTGCATTCGTGTGATGTTGATCGACGAGCATCCCCTGTTCAGGCAAGGGTGTCGCTATACGCTGGAACAGGCGGGCGACTGCGTCGTGGTGGCGGAAGCGTCGGACAGCAGAACGGGCCTCGACCTCGCCAAGCAACATCAGCCTGATGTCGTCCTGATCGACGCGCTCCTCTCAACCAACGACGCGCTCGAGCTGGCGCGCCAGATCCGTCACAACTCGCCGCGCGTCGCCATTCTCATGCTCACCGCCTTCGAGGACGAAGAGCAACTCTTCCAGTCGATGAAACTCGGTGCGGCGGCGTACCTGCTCAAAGACATAGCGCCCGACCAACTCATCGAGGCTGTCCGGCGTGTCAGCGGCGGCGTCTACATTATCAACGACAACGTGCTCTCGCGACCGACGGTCGCCAGCCGGGTGCTGCGGACGTTCCGCGAGATGACCGCCGAAGAGCCGCCAGAGGTGCAGCCGCTCTACTCACCGCTCTCCACCCGCGAGATCGAGATTCTAGATTACATCGCGCGTGGAAACAGCAACAAAGAAATCGCCAAGTCGCTCAAGATCAGCGACCAGACGGTCAAGAACCACATCACGTCGATTCTCAAAAAACTCTCGGTGAATGACCGCACGGCCGCTGTCGTTCATGCCCTGAAGAAGGGCTGGATCAAGATGGACGCCGAGTAGCGCGGTCACAGCGCGCAGCACTCTACGCTTCACGGTACAGGCAGCGTGGAAGCATCGATCGCACGTGCGCATCTCGCGCATCAATAGAGGGCCACCACTGGAGGGCAAACGATGTCGTCTGACCGGCAGAACCGGCATATCAGTCCTTTCGACGACGACAGGCCCGCACGGCAGGGTCCGCCCTCCGGCGCGCCGGTGTACCGCCCTGGTGCGCCCGCGCACTACGATCAACACTCCCAACCCGCCCACGATTTCTCCTGGTCAGGCGGAGGAGTCGGCCCCGTGCGGGAGGAGGATTCACAACCGCAGCTGGAGGAGCCCACACCGGGCACCTGGGACGCCGTCGCGGCCGTGCTGCGCCCCACCACGCGCGCGTCGCGTCCACACACCGCCGTAGGCACGCTACCGCGTTCTGGCATGGGTCAGGACTCCGGTCTACACCAGCTCCCCCGTGATGGCGACCTGCTTGCCACCACCGTCACCGAGCTCGAGCAAGTCGAGCGCGAGATCGAAGAGCTCCGCATGCTCTTGCAGCAGTCGACGCAAGAGGCGGAACACCTGCTGCAGCGAAAAGTGATCACGTCCGCGAGCGTGCGCGAGATGGAAGAACGTCTGGAGCTCTTTGGCCGGCAGGAGATTCGCAATCGCTATCTCATCGCCGCCGAGGCGGAGATGCGCGCCTTCATGATGGAGGAACAGCGCGAGCAGCTGACGGCCAAGCTCACTGCCTACGAGCGCTATTATCACTTCCTCGTGCGGACGATCGACCTGCTCACCCATCTCTCCGCTCCGCAAGCGCAGCTTCCCAGCGGACCCACGCTGATGCCCACGCCGGTGGTGCCAAGCGGCATGTGGACCCGTGACCAGGCACGGGCCTCGGCGACGCTGGCTGGCCTGCCGCAGCTCTCCGGGCCATTGGACCCGCCGCCCCCTACGAGCGCGACGAAGGCGGCAGCGCAGTCCACCCAGGGCCTGACTACTACCGAGATCGTGCAGCTTTATCGTGTCATCCAGTCACAGGAAGAGGTACGCCTGCTCGTCGCGCAGCGCCTGCACGATGGCCCTGCCCAAACGCTCGCGAACATCGTGCTCGCGGTCGAAATCGCCGAGAAGCGCTTTTATACCCAACCTGCGCAGGCGATCGGGGATCTCCAGGAGGTCAAGCGACAGCTTGTCGGCGCCCTGCAGGAGACACGCCGCTTCATCTTCGAGCTGCGCCCAATGACCCTCGACGATCTTGGTCTGGTCGCGGCTCTGCGCCGGTATGTCGCCGACCTCGCCGCCCGACACGCGACCAACATTGAGGTCGTTGCGCCAGATGGCGAGCAGCGGCTTCCACCGGAGCTGGTGGTGCCGGTCTTCCGTGTGGCGCAAGAAGCGCTGCTCAATGCCGTGCTACATGCGAACGCCAGGCTCATCCGCGCGGTGGTGCGCTACACCGGCGCTGCACTGTCGCTGCTGGTTCACGATAATGGCTCCGGCTTCGACGCCGAGGCCGTTCTAGCGATGAATGTGCGGGCACGGACGACAGGCTTCCCCAGCATGCAAGAACGCGCGACGATGCTCGGCGGATGGCTGCGTATCGAGAGCGTTCCAGGCCACGGCACGCAGATCGAGCTCACGATTCCCCTCCAGACGCAGCGCATCTGACCAACCGGCGCATACAGTAATGCTCAGACAATCTGCCATCAGTGCGGAAGCGGGCATACCAGCGAGCCAGGACACGCAATCTCTTCTCACGATGGCCCGCGCCGTGCCACATCGCCGACTGACCAACGGCAGACGAGATGCCTCCGTGTCACCTGAAGTGTGTTCTCGCGCGCACGTCCAGTGCAGCCAACCAGTACACATACGTGAATAGTTACTGCACGCTGCACCGTACGTCTTCTGTTCGTGAACGGCCAGAAGATTTCATCTCAATTCCCGACAAACCAGCTTCTCTCGATGATGGCTGATTCGACGGATGGCCGATCACGTCAAGCGGCGTGGAAACTAGTGAGGTGGCGGGTGCGGCGGAACTTGTGGCGGCAAACGAGAGCCTCACAAGAACGCGACTACCGCACGTCAGGGACTTCGGAGGGGTTTTGTATGCAGCGTCATGTGCGGAACAGCCAGTACGGTCAAGGTCTTGTCGAATATGGACTTATCATCGCGCTCGTCGCCGTCGTCGTGATCGGCGCCTTGATCCTGCTTGGCCCGCAGATCAGCTCGATCTTTGGCAATATTCACAGCGCTCTGTAGTCCTCGCTCACACGCACGCGAATGCTAGTTCCGCTGGAACACTGCCGCGGCGCTGGCATTCGCGTTTTTGCGCGAAAAGCAAGCGAGTGTCTACACCGCACCGAAGTGGCTGGTATGGCGAGGTACATGAACTATCGTGTACCCCACGTGGACCACGCCTCTTTCCCATCGGAGAAAGGAGGACAGCGCATCCGCCGCGGCGACAGCCGTTGGGCTCGCGCTGACATCGCATGGCTGGACCTCTCGCACGTCCCCCTCGTCCTCGCGCATCAGGTGGCCGTACACTCCTGCTCCTGGGCGTGCTGCTCGCGCTGGCGGCCGGAGCCATCGTCATCTTCGTGCTGAACTCCTCGTCGGGAGGCTCCGCCGCGACCGAGACGGTGGTCGTGACGGCCAAAGCCCTCACACCAGGCACACAGCTATTTGCGAACGCCTCAGACACGTCGTCGAGCAATGGCAACGTGACGGTAACCGGCGTCATCTCCGACGATTTTGTCACGAAGCAGGTGAACGTCAATTTCGCTCCCGCGGATGCGTACGTCTTCACCTCTCAGCAGGACCTCAACGTCTATCTGAACAAGAAAGTTGTGACGCAACAGGTGCTCGCGGGTGAGATCCTGCGCACGAACGATGCGCGATTCGCCGACGTCGGCAGTGCGGCCCCTGGCAGCCTCACCAACATCAACCCGGGCGGATTGAAGGCGGGCCAGATTCTCGTCGCGGTCAATATTACTGACGCCAGCTCCACAGCCAGCGGCGCATCCGGCAAACTCGTCTACGTTCCAGGGGACCACATCGACATCATCGTCACTGAGTGTGGACTCGCGGGGGCGCGCACATCAGGATGTGAGGTGCAGACGACATTCCAGGATGTCACCGTGTATAGCACTAACAACACCGCGATTTGGATCGCCGTCGATCACAACGAGGCGCAACAGCTCGCATTCCTCCTTTCTACGGGCAAGGCGTCTGTTGGTATCAGAAAGCCGGGCGATGACGCGACGGTGCAAACCACAGCGGTCGATGCATCCAGCATTGTTGCTCAGTTCGGCTACTAGTGTCTCGGCTGCGCCAGCAGATACAGTCCGCACGCCGCCTCGTTAGCCAATCTGTCTGCGAGGCGGCGCTGGACACCCTCGCCGCGCTATACTGCACTCCGCCGCGGGCTCAACCATCACCCTCGCGCAGGACCTGTCCCAACTGGTGATTCGCGTACAAATATCACATTGCGAGGCTACGAATATGCAGCAATTCGACGACCCTCGGGGAAACAGGCGTATCCGTCTTCTCATCGTGGACGACATGCCCGACACGTCCCAGAATATTCAGAAGTTGCTGCGGTTTGAGCGCGATATCCAGGTAGCGGGGGTAGCGTCGAGCGGACGTGAGGCCATCGCCAAGGCTGCGTCGCTCCGCCCAGACGTCGTACTGATGGACATTAATCTGCGCGACATGGACGGCCTCAAAGCGACCGAAATCATCACACGCGAAATTCCTACGTGCGTCGTCATGATGTCCGTCCAGAGCGAGCCGGAGTACCTGACGCGCGCCATGATGGTTGGCGCACGCGGCTATCTTATCAAGCCGTTTAGCAGTGACGATCTCGTCAATACGGTGCGCACCGCCGCGGCCGCCGTCATGGCGCAACCGCGTTTCGAGCCAGCCGCACCGGCGCCGGGCGCTCCCAACGGCTCCGCGCCACTCATGCGCAAGATCATCGCGGTTTACAGTCCCAAGGGCGGTGCCGGGCGTAGCGTCGTCGCGACGAACTTTGCCATCGCGCTCCACCAGCAGACCAAGAAGAACGTGCTGCTCGTCGACGCGAACCTGCAGTCTGGCGACGACCATGTGCTGCTCAATATCAACACGGCGACCAGCATCGACGACCTGCGCGAAGCGGGCGCGCTCGACCAGGACATCATCAGCACGGCCATCGCCCTGCACGAGCCGTCCGGAGTGAAGCTGCTCCGGGCACCGCTCGCACCGGAGTCCTCAGAGCTCTTCACCAGCGACGCCATGAAAGCCGTGCTCGTCGAGCTTCGTGACCACTTTGATTATCTCGTGATCGACGCCGACACCCACTTCAGTGAGGCCACGCTGACCACGCTGGAGATGGCCGATCAGATTCTCGTGGTGACCACTCTCGAGGTGACGTCCATCAACGCCGTCAGCCAGTTCTTCGAGGTCGCGGAACGCTTGGGTTACGCGCGGAGCAAGCTCAAGCTCGTCTGCAACAAGGTCGAGACCTACTACGGCATCCGGCCGGCGCAGGTCGAGTCCCGCTTGCGGAGCCGCTTCGTCGCCCAGATCCCCGAAGACAACAAGCTCGTCGTCACGTCGGTGAATCGCGGTGTGCCGTTCGTCCTCTCGCAAAAGACTGCGCCAATCACCAAGTCCATTCAGGCGCTTGCCCAACGCGTCGATGAGATGGCCATGAAGCCCGAGGGCGAGCCGGTCCGAGAGAAGCGGCGCTGGGGTATCTTCTAACGCCACCGCACCCATCGCCGCGACTGCACCGTCGCACGTGCCCGTTATTCCGTCACGACGTTGACGAGCCGGTTAGGCACGACCACCACCCGCCGCACCGCGCGGCTCCCAATCGCGCTACGTACCCGCTCGGATGCGAGCGCCCGCGCCCGCGCCTCATCCTCTGGGAGACCGCGCGGAACTTCGAGCCGGTCTCTCAGGCGCCCGTCGACCTGCGCGATCAGCGTGACCGGCTGTGTGCGGAGGGCCTCCTCGTCGATTGCGGGCCACGGCTGCAGATGGATGGAGCGCGTATGGCCCAGGCGGTTCCATAGTTCCTCTGTGATATACGGCGCGAGCGGCGCGAGCAATACCAAGAGCGTCTCCTGGTCCTCGCGAGTTCCGTCCGCGCGGGCCTCCAGGTCGTTGAGGTAGGCCATCAAAGCGGCGATGGCGGTGTTGTACTTGAACGCGGCCATCGAGCTCGTCACCTGCTCGACGGTAGCCGAGCGTGCGGCCCTCGCGGCGGCATCCGCTGTGCGCTGCTTCGCCGCCGTGGGATGCTCTGTGATGAACGCCCAGACACGGTCCAGGAAGCGCACTACACCGCCCATCCCCACGTCAGTGAAGTCGCCGCCAAGCTCATACGGTCCGGTGAACATGAGGTACGTGCGCAGCGCGTCAGCGCCGTAGCGCTCGATGTAGGCATCGGGATTGATGACGTTGCCCTTCGACTTGCTGATCTTCTCGCCATTCGTCGTCAGAATGCCGTGTGCCCGGAAGTGCGGGAAGGGCTCCTCGAATGGCAGGAAGCCGAGGTCGTGCATCGCATTCGCGATGAACCGCGCGTACATGAGATGCAGCACCGCGTGCTCGGCGCCGCCGACGTACATCGCCACCGGCAGCCATTTGCGCGTCAGTTCCGGGTGCCACGGCTCCGCGGCGTCATCACTCGACGGATAACGCAGGTAATACCATGCGGAATCGAGAAAGTTGTCGGCGACGTCGGTTTCGCGCTTCGCGGGGGCGCCACAGATCGGGCAGGTCGTGTTGACAAAACTCGGGATCGCCGCCAGCGGACTGCTCCCCGTCCCCGTAGGGCGGTAGTCCTCCACGTCCGGCAGCAGCACGGGCAGCTCATCCTCAGGCACTGGCACCGCGCCATGTTCCGGGCAATAGATAATGGGTATCGGCGTGCCCCAGTAGCGCTGGCGGCTGATCATCCAGTCGCGCAGGTGGTACGTGACCGTGAGGTGGCCAATCCCGGCTTCCTCAATCATCCGCAGAACGACTCCGCGCGCCTCGCCGCTGGGCAGGCCGTTCAGCTCATCCGAATTCACGACGACGCCATCACCCGTAAAGGCACCGTCTGGGGACACCCCCCTCTCAGACGCTCCACCCTCGGGCAGAACGACGTAACGAATCGGCAGGCCAACCGCGGACGCGAACGCGAAGTCGCGGCTGTCGTGCGCGGGCACGCCCATGATCGCGCCGGTGCCATAACCCGCCAGCACGTAGTCGGCCAGCCAGATGGGCAACGCTTCACCCGTCAATGGATGCCGCGCGAACGCGCCGGTGAAGACCCCAGACGGACTCCCAGGCGTGTCTGCCTGCTGCCCATCCTTCGATGTCCCGAACGCGTTCACAAACGCCTCGACAGCCGACCGTCGCTCGGGATTCGTCACCTGTTGCACGAGTGGATGATCGGCGGCGAGCGCGACGAACGTGACGCCGAAGATCGTCTCGGCATGGGTCGTGAAGACCTCAATTGAGACGCTGGGATGGCCCAGCACTGGAAGCGCGAAGGTCACGCCTTCCGAGCGGCCGATCCAGTTGCGCTGCGCCGCCTTGATCTGCGCGGGCCAGTCGAGCGTCTCCAGGTTTCGCAGAAGGCGGTCGGCGTAATTCGTAATCTTCAGCGCCCAATGGTCCAGCTCGCGTCGCTCCACGAGCGTGCCACAGCGCTCACAACGCCCGTCAATCACCTGCTCGTCCGCCAGTACCGTCTTATCAAACGGGCACCAGTTCACGGCCCCCTTGGTGCGTTCGGCCAGTCCAGCTTTGAAGAGCTTGACGAAGATCCACTGTGTCCAGCGGTAATAGCGAGGGTCAGCGCTGCTAATCTCGTGTGACCAGTCAAACCGGTTGCCGATCTGCTTCAGTTGCTCACGAAAATGCGCGATATTGCTCGCGGTCAACCGGGCCGGATGCAGGCCCTGCTTGATGGCGAAGTTCTCGCTGTGAATGCCGAACGCGTCGTAGCCGATGGGCTCGAACACATCGAAGCCGCGCGCGGCCGTCCACCGGCCATGCACATCTCCACCCGTGTAGGCGTACATGTTGCCGACATGTAGACCCTCAGCCGAGGGATATGGAAACATCATCAGGTTGTAGTAGGGCCGTCGCGCGTTCCACAGATCCGTGCGATACAGCCCTTCTGCCTCCCATTGCTCCCGCCACTTGGCCTCTATTGCCGCGAAATCATAGCGCGGCCGCCGTGCTTGCCGCTGCCGTCTCGCCTTGTCGACACTCATAGTGGTCTCCTCGCGCGTCCAGCGACGTGTCTCGCACTCCTGGCCATTCTGGTCGTACTCTATCTCACTATGCGCATCCGCCTCCGGAAAACACGATGCGCCCTCCGCCCACGAAGGGCGAAAGGCGCGCTGATGCGTCGTTTCGCGGTCCCACCTTGTTTTCCCGCGCCCTCACGAGCTGCGGTCTCATCGGGTGCCACGGCACCCACACTCGCTAACGGGAGTTCCCGGCGACGGCTAGTGCGCGTCGAAACACGTCTTCACCATCGCAGCTTCCGAGGGAGCTTCCCACTGGACGCTACCAGCTCGCACCAACCGCTGGCTCTCTTCGAAACGTCACGCGCGGTACTGTCCTCGTTCTCCGCCTGTATGTACCTCAAGGATACACACACGAGGCCATCGCGCGCAAGCCTCCTCGACTCACACCCCCGCGGCTGTGCCTGGCGTTCCGGCACGTCGCGCGTAGTCACCAGATGCTTTCGCTGCCCTGGCAGCCGCGTGCTCGGCGTCGAGCAGCATGCGCGAGGATTCAGCCATGGCGCGCTCGTCGAACGCGCGCGAGAAATCGCTCCATGCCGTCGGATCGACGACATGCATTCGCGCACTATACGCTTCGGCCCGGAAGACCAGCTCTTCGAGCACCGCCTGTCGCCATGGCCCGTAGCCCAGCTCGCGGGCAGTCGGCAGCCCCGTGAGCCGGGTTGCTGACTCGGCGAGGACATCGCCCAAGTGCTCGCCGCGCTCGGCAATCGCCGCAAACTCCTCGGCGCTCGCGGTAATCGAAAGCGCACCTTGCCGAGTTGCCCGTTCACCGAAGGACGACGCCCACTCGCTCAGCAGCGTATCCCAGGCAATGTAGGCCATCCGCAGCGTACGCCCGATCTCCGCAAGCTGCGTGGCTGCCTTCGCGACTTCGCGCCCGGTGGCGCGCTTCGGCTCCTTCGCCCCTTGAAGCGTCGTTCGCGTCCGCTCGACCGCCGCCACGAGCGCCCTACGTGCCGTCGCCGCGGCCTCGGCGCGCGTGTCTTGCTCCTGTCGTATGCTCGCGGCCTCGCGCTCGGCGGCGGTCTCGAACGTCGCCAGCAGGTCGCGCAACGCCGCCCGGTCGATCAACCGGACGCCTGCCCTGCGTGCGGTGATACTCGCTCCGACGGTGGCGGGTGCGAGCGACACGAGTATCGCATGGGCTGTGCGCTCGGCAGCCGCAGCCTCCGCTACCTGGCGGACACTATCCTCAGTCGTCACCCATCCAGCGATGGGGCGAATTGCGTGTACGACCACGCGGGCGTCGCCCTGGCTACAAGAAAACGCTAGAACACTCCCCCTCGCGGTCTCGTGTTCGATGCTATACCCTTGCTGTTCGAGCAGCCAGAGCAGCAGACGCCGCCACGTTTCCGACGTGAGCGCGTCGAGATGTTCCACGGCAAGCCCGGCGGATTCGGTCTGTGCGTCTGTGGTGTCGCTCCGTTCCCGGCGCGCCAGCCGCACCTCCTCCGGCGTCATGCGCTGCCCAGCACCGGCGATGTCATATCCAGCGAGCGTGGAACGCAACAGCAGTGCGCGCTTCACCGGTGTCAGCTTGGTACCAGCGGCGCGTTCGAGCACCTTGCGTAGCTCGTCGTCTGCTGGTGCAACGTCCTCTCCGCGGAGCGCTGCCTCAGCATAGAGCGCAGCGAGGTCCTGGCGTAGGGGTGACCGTCCATTCTTGCTACGCATGCGCTATCTGCCCCATCCCTTGCGATTGACATGTAACACCGCGCCACCTGTCGAGAGCACGTAGATCGTCTGGCGCCCGAGTCCGCGCTGAACGAAGACAACAGCGCGCGCGTTGCTGCCCGCCTGCCACTTCTTCTTCGCTCCGAGCACCGGTTCTTGTGCTGCCGCGAGCGCCAATACACCGAGCTGCCCGGCGGTTGGTGCCGCGAGTGACCGGCATGCGGGACATGTGTTACTCGCGCCGCGACAGTGGGAGCAGTACTCCATCGCGCACGACTCACACGGAGCGGCGGGCGAGCACGCGCAGAGGCTCCGTCCGCAGCCCAGGCAGGCGAACGTATCCGTCTCGCAGATTGCGGAGCCGCATGCTTCACACGAGCTATCGTGCTCGCCACACAGCGGCGCGGAACACGTCACGCAGCGCCCCGCATGTCGCTCGCAGAGGGGCGTAGAGCATGCCGAACAGGCGACGCTGTGCTCCGGACACAGGACATCCTCACACACGCTACAGCGCGTCACGTGGTCGGCGCAGACCGCTTCACCGCACTGCACGCAGACCTCCAGACAGACAATGCAGAGCTTTACGTCGCCACCCGCGCAGGTCCACAGGTGGTCACGACATTCGACTTTGCCACAGGTCGCGCAGGCCTCCGCGCAGGCCGCGCACAACGCCGTGCCGCACGTCGCACAGGCGGACAGCGCGGTCTTCGGCGCGCACACCGGACACTCCCATCGTTCGCAGGTGCCACAGCTACGCACGCACGCCGCGCAGACTATGTGCCCGGCGTCACACACGGCGCCGGCGGAAACCCGCTCGCCGCACTGCACGCACGGCGGCAGCTCCACAGTGCCACGCCCCAGATCGGCGCGTGCCACCAGTTCGCCATGTACTGTCTGATAGGCCACCCACACAGTGGGAGACGCCACGAGGCAGACCCGGTCCAGTCGGGCGTCGACGTCGATTGAGAACGCCTCACGCAAGGCATCGAGCTCGCGCGTGAGCATCGCGTCGACGTCGAGGCCACCGTCGGATGATTCGCGACGCAGCCGCTCGTACGTCGCGACCATGTCCTCCACGCGGCGCTGATATTCGTCCGCGGTCCGCACGCGAAGAAACACCGACTCGCCTACCAGGGCGGGTTCCATTTGGCGTTGCAGCGCACGCACACTCTCCCCGGCAGGCTCGTGCAGATCGGAGCCGACGCTTAGCGCCTGCGCGCTCGCGAGCACGTCGTCACTCAGCAGTGGCATGCGGGCGCCGGTTTTCAAATCACACGCGACGCGCACGACCTCGTCCGTCCGTCCCCTGCGGTCGCGTGCGACCACCGTAAACGTCGCCTCGACGCCAAGCGCATCCTCGGCTTCCCGGAACGACACGGCACCCGGAAGAGACGCCCAACGCAATACCGGACGGCTCTCGTGCAACGGGCACACGGCGCACGACGGTCGCCCGGCCGTCACTGACTCGTCGCCCACGCCGACACAACGCCCGCATCCAGAGGCAGGCGCACGCCATGCGGACGCCGCGAGCGTTTGCGCGTCGTGCAGCGTCGCGAGTCCGAGCGCACTGAGACGTCCCCTCTCAGCACAGTCATCCAATAGCGAGGTGAAGGCACCACCGCCCTCCACGAGCAGGTCGAGCGAGTCATCTGCCCGTGCCCGCGCGACCGACGTGGTATAGCGGACAGC
Organism: uncultured Ktedonobacterales bacterium; assembly: GCA_964427535.1. GTDB lineage: Bacteria > Chloroflexota > Ktedonobacteria > Ktedonobacterales > JADMIN01 > CAYRVF01. The sequence continues at coordinate 20,307 of CAYRVF010000030.1, read as the reverse complement.
ATCGCCCGAAGGCAGACGCGCTTCGAGCAGCATGTCATCTTCTACGCGCACCCGCGCACCCGTCGCGGCGAGATACTCGGTCGCAAAGCGCAACAGCCCGTTCTCCGAGCCAGAGAGATGCGGCGCCCCTGCTGCGAGCGCGCCGGTAGACGACCGTGCCCGGCGCACGGGAGCCGTCGCCACAGGCGAGGGTCGCCCCCTGTCATCCCGGTCGTCAGATGCCGGTTGATCCTTGCGACGCTGCCAGAACCATCTCATCCGAGCACCTCCTCCGTCAACGACTCCGCCTCGTGCTGACGCGAGAGTGCGGTTGCCAGCTCGTCGCCCAGCGACTCGACCTCGCGGCGCACGTCTTCCCGGCTGGAGCTCTGCAGCAAGATTTCGAGGAGGCGCTCTTCGAGGTCAATCTCACCCTCCTGCACTTCGGCCAGCACCGATTCAAGCGCGCCTACCGTCATCGTGAAGAGATTGATCTTTTGGTAGAGCAGTTGCAGCACATAGTCGTCAATCGTGTCGCGCAGCACGAAGTTGAACACCGCAACGTCGCGCGTCTGGCCGAGACGGTGGACACGTCCGATACGCTGCTCGATGCGCATCGGATTCCAGTGGAGGTCGTAGTTGAAGACGATGTGGCACCGATGATGCAGGTTGAGACCTTCGGCTCCCGCATCGGTCGCGATGAGCGTCTTTAGCTCGCCCGAGTTGAATCGCTCGACCAGGTCCTCGCGTTCCTCGCGACTGAGCGCGCCGATGTAGCACTCCGCCGAGCGCCCGGTTGCCGTGATGGCTTCGCGCAGACGGGCGGCGGTCTCCAGGCGCAACGTAAAGATCAGCGCTGGCTCATCGCCGATCTCGCGCAGCACGTCGAGCAGCAGACGCTCTTTGGCGCTCCCGGCGCGCTCGCATTGTTCCGCGAGGGCGAGCAAGACGCCTGCCTCATCCGGATGCTTCTGCGCGCGCCTGCGAAGCGAGTCGCCGATGGCGCGGGGGCTGCTGCTCAACGACTGCTGTAGCGCCATGATCTCGCGGATGACGGCGCCCCGGTTCAGCTTCGACGTGCCCACCGGCGCTCGGCGGTACATCGCACGCAGGTAATCCGTGACCTCCGTGATAAGCGCATCCTCAAGCGGCGTTGGCTCGATGCTGCGAGTGTCCACAGTGCGCCCGACGAACGCGATATCGGTGTCCGCGCGGCGGGTGCGGCACATCACCTCGCGCGTTAGCGACCGCAGCTCGCCCACCTGTTCACGCTTCGGCACACGCGACGTGCCCGGATCGGCGACGAAACGCTCCTCGAACTCACGCACTGTGCCGAGTCGCCCCGGCAGTACCAGATCGTACAGGCTGTAGAGGTCCGTGAGCTTGTTCGAGACTGGCGTCGCCGTCAGCAGCAGCCGCCAGCGCGCGCGCAATGCGCCGACGCTCTTCCGCCGTTTGGACGACGGGTTGGAAAGTAGGTGCGCCTCGTCGACGATGAGCATGTCCCAGGCGCGCGTGCCAATTCGGTCGAACGACCGCACGAATTGCGGCAGCGAGCAGACGATGCGTGGCTCCTCCGCGAATCCGCGAAACCGACGCTCGTCGGTCAGCACGAAGTCCTCATCGAAATGCTCGCGGAGTTCCTCCTGCCACTGGCTGAGCAGCGCCTTGGGGGCAAGCACCAGCGCGGTCGTGACGATGCCTCGCAGCGCCAGCTCCTTGTAGATGAGCCCCGCTTCGATCGTCTTGCCCAGACCGACCTCGTCGGCGAGAATCGCGGCGGGCGCCTTCTCGCGGAGCACCTGCTCGACGACTCGGAGCTGATACGCATGCGGGCGCACACGATCATAGAGCACGCGTGGCGCGAGGAGCTGATCAAATGAGGCCGAGGCGCGCAACGTGTGTGCGCGCAGATTGAGGGCGTACCAGCGTGGCCATGCCGGGTCGGGCTCCAGCGCGGGCGTCTCGCGCAGCAGCGGAAGGAGGTCGTGCGGATCGCTGAAGGTCACGCGCGCCGGAATGCTGGCCGCATTCGTCGCGCGGAAAGTATCGGGTTCTTGCTCCACCTGTGTTCCCGTTGTCTGAACCAAATCGCGCTGACGTTGACGCCCGCGCCTCAGCGGCACAAGCGGAGAGCAGTATATCATGCTTCTCGCAGCTCGTCTGTGTGCCTGCCACCTCCTCGGAAAACGGGCCAGCCATTATGTCTCAACACAGCTTCGCGAAGGTGCTGCGTTCGCACGTCGCGGAGCACCTGGGAATCCTACGCGCCAGGGCAACCGCTCGTCGCGTCCTGCTGATGGAAATTGAACTCACCCTGGAAACGACCTCCTATGTAACCAACAGAGCATGCGCCACGTACATACGTGCAGACGGGCGCAATGACACGGCCCGTGACAGTGCATGGGGAGCCAGCGCGGCAAGGGGGACCAGGGCATGCTCGGGCACGGAGTTCCGTCGCTCAGCATGGTCGGGTAGCCGCGGATGGCACACACCGTCGACAGTGAATTTTCGATTGGGACGTACCGGCGCTTATAGCGTACACAGGAGGATGCAGATGGCCAATCGTTCAGAACCGCAAGGGAAGAAACGCGGGCCGGTTGCCGGAACGGAAGAGGCGCGTCATGGCGGTGAAGCCGTGCGAGCGAAGTACGGTCACGACTTCTTCTCAAAGATCGGCAAGAAGGGCGGCGACGCGGTGCGCCGCGCACATGGCGCCGATTACTACGCCACCATTGGCCGCAAGGGCGGCGAGAGCACCAAGCGCACGCAAGGCATGGAGTTCTACGCGCGCATCGGCAAAAAGGGCGGCGAGAGCAATCGGGCAATGCCAGCACACGAGGACGACGGGAAATAGCCCTCCTCGACACTCGCAGAGAGCATATTGGAGGGCACGGTGCATGCCCTCCAATATGTTTCAACTCGCGACCAGGAGTGCGCTCAGCATCCATCTCACACGAGAGACGGACACGCGCCTAGCTGGGCGAGCCAACGCCGATGGGTTCACATGCGGGGCTGCCGATCGCCCGGAAACGGTTATAGCGGCGTTCGAGCAGTGTCTCGGTCGGCATCTGTAGCAGTTCGCGAATGTTGGCGACGACGGCGGCCTTGAGGGCTTCCGCCGCGGCTCGTGAGTCGCGATGCGCCCCACCGAGCGGCTCAGTGATGATGCCCTCGATCAGGCCCAGCTTGAGCAAATCGGGCGCGGTAATCTTCATCGCCTCGGCCGCGTTGGGCGCGAAGGCTGAGTCGCGCCAGAGGATCGACGCCGCCGCCTCGGGCGAGGCGACCGTATACACCGCGTGCTCCATCATCAGGATGCGGTCCGCGACGCCGATGCCCAGCGCGCCGCCACTACCGCCCTCGCCGATAACGACGGAGACGATTGGCGTGCGCAACGCCGCCATCACCATCAGGTTCTCCGCGATGGCCAGGGCGATGCCACGCTTTTCGTCATCCAGCCCGATGTAGGCACCGGTGGTATCGATCATCGTCAGCACGGGCATGTGAAAGCGCTCGGCCTGCTTGAAGAGACGCTGCGCCTTGCGATAGCCTTCGGGGTGCGGCATCCCATTGGTGCGCTCCTCGCGCTCCTGAATCGTGCGCCCCTTCTGATGCCCCACCAGCATGACCGTCTGTCCATCGATGGTCGCCAGCCCCCCGACGATGGCTTTGTCGTCGCTAAAGCGCCGATCACCATGCAACTCGAAAAAGTCATCGCAGATGAGCTTGACGTAGTCGAGCGTGTAGGGACGCTCACGGTGACGCGCGACCTGCACCCGCTGCCACGGCGTGAGGTGCATGTAGATCTCACGCGACGTACGCTCCAACTCGCGCTCAAGCTCGGCGAGACGCGTGCGGTCCTCGGCCTTGAGCCGGTCGCCCTTGCGTTGCAGCGACTGTATCCGCTTCTCGATCTCCGCCAGCGGTCGCTCGAACTCGAGATCAAATGCCATCTCGCGTCACCTCCCGGTCATCGTGCCGTCACTCGTGGTGTCCTGCCACGAGCCGCTCACCCCCACCACATCCGCCCCTATTCGCTGCCGATGCCTTGCGATTATACCGGCTGCCGCACGTTGTTGTATAGACGTAACAATCGTGCGAGCGTCGCCCGCAGCGCCCGCCTGTGAACAATACCATCCAGCATTCCGTGTGCCTGCACGAATTCGGACGTATTGGTATCCTTCGGCAGACGCTGATGGATGAACTGCTCGATCACGCGCGGACCCGCGAACCCGATGAGCGCGCCTGGCTCCGCGAGGATAATATCGCCAAGGAAAGCGAAACTCGCCGCGACCCCGCCCGTCGTCGGGTCGGTCAGCAGCGAGATGAAGGGCACGCCAGCATCCGCCAGCCGGGCCAGCGCCGCAGACGTCTTGGCCATCTGCATCAGCGACAAGGCGCCCTCTTGCATGCGCGCGCCGCCCGAGGCGGTGGAGATCAGCAGCGGAGTCTGCGTGTCGGCGGCCATCTCGATTCCACGGGTAATCTTCTCGCCGACGACCGTGCCCATGCTGCCGCCGATGAAACGGAAATCCTGGATGACGAGCACAATCGGCAGGTCCTCGATACGACCTGACCCGATAACGACGCCTTCGTTCAGCCCCGATGCCTCGCGCTCGCGCTGCAACTTCTCCTTATAGGACTGGGAGCGGCTGACGAACTCAAGCGGATCACTCGAACGCATGTCGGCATCGAGCTCGGTGAATGAGTCGGGGTCGACCAGTAGATCGACACGCTCCTGGGCGGTGAGACGACCGTGATGTCCGCACTTCGGGCAGACCTTGAGATTCTTCTCCCAGTCCTTGCCGACCAGAAGTTCGCGACAGTTCGGGCACTTCACGGCGATATTGCCCGGCACGGTCCGCGCGCCATTCACGCCGACTTGCGAGAGCGCCGGCCGCGACTCATCTTTCATCGATTTCCTCGCTCTGTTCCCCTGCCTCGTCAAGGCCGAGCACGTCGCGCGCCTCATCCACGCGACTGCGCGGCACATACAGGCTCAGCCCCATCGGCGCACCGCCAACGAGCACGGTGCCGCCTCCCCACTGCTTGACCAGCACAGGGACGCCCGACTTCCGCAGCACGTCCGCATACATCTCGCCGATTCCGGCGGAGAACGTACTATGGAGGAGCGTCCAGTCGTCTTCGAGAGGTGGCGTGTCGTGTGCCAGACGTGCCCGGAGCCACGCCCGCAACTTCATCATACTATCATCCCTCACGAACCTGTAGCTAGTGAACAGGCGAACGGACGTGTGGACCGCGAGCACACCGACACAATTTCACCGAGCGCTAGTCGTGCTCGAAGAGCGCCTCGACAAAGTCATGCGCGTCGAAGGGCGCCATATCCTTCACCTGCTCGCCCGTCCCAATGTACTTGATCGGCAGACCAAGCTCAGACGCGACCGCGAAGGCGATGCCGCCGCGCGCCGTGCCGTCGAGCTTGGTGAGGATCACGCCGCTCACGCCAGTATCCTGGACGAACTGCTTGGCCTGCAGAAAGCCGTTCTGGCCCGTCGTGGCGTCGATCACCAGCAAGATATCGTGCGGCGCTTCAGGATCGTAGCGCTGCAGCACGCGCACGATCTTCTTCAGCTCCTCCATCAAGTTATATTTGGTGTGGAGACGCCCCGCCGTATCGACGACGAGCACATCCGCGTTGCGCGCCTGCGCCGCCTGCATGCCGTCGTAGACGACCGCCGCTGCGTCCGCGCCGTGGTGCTGGCTGATGACTGGCACGCCCACACGCTCGCCCCACAGCTTCAACTGCTCCGTCGCCGCCGCGCGGAATGTGTCTCCCGCGACGAACATGACGCGATGTTTCTGGCGCTTGAGCAGATAGCCCAGCTTGGCTATGCTGGTCGTCTTGCCCACACCGTTCACGCCGACCACCAGCACGACCGTGATGGGCGAGGTGTCCGAGAACACGAGCTCTTCCGGCTCACCCAGCAGCAGCTCCAACTCCTCTTTGAGCGCATCGCGCAGCTCGGCGCCTGTCGTCAGGTTCTCGGCCCGCACACGCTCACGCAACGTATCGAGCAACTTCTCCGTCGTCTGCACACCCACGTCACTCGTGATGAGCGTCTCTTCGAGCTCGTCCCAGAGGTCGTCGGTGATGTCCTCCGCCTCTTCGAGCGCGGTGTTCATGCGCCCGAAGACCTGGCGGGTGCGACCAAGGCCGAAGCGGAGGCGACCGCCAAAGAGCCCGCCGCGACGACCCGCGACGGCCTCCTCGTCCTCGACGTCCTCGACGTCCTCCGGCTCGTCCTCGAAGTCCTCTGGCTCAGGTGCGACCTGGGGCGCTCGAGCCGCTGGCGACGCGCTCATCACCGGTGCCTCTGATACGGGCCCAGGGCGGGGCGCAGGCTGCGGTGCGGGAGGCGGCGGCGTTTCAACACGGGCTATCAGCGGCGGCGGCGGTACCTCGGGCGCGGTAGCGACGGCGGGGCTCGCAGCCTCCGCCGTGTCGACGTCCTCCTCCTCTAGAGTTTCTACCGCCTCGGGTGCCACGTCAACTTGAGTGGTCGCATGTCCCTCGTCTTCCTCGTTGGGCTCCTCTTCTGGCGCCTCGACCGTTCGCTGCTGGTCTTGCTCGGCCTCTGTCCGGCCGAAGAGTCCTTCACGCAATCGCTTGAACACGGTTCTCAACCTCGTCTATTTCATTCCACCGGCGAGAGGGACACTGCCCATCGTGCCGGCGGCGATACATGGGTCTCCATGCTTCATTATGTACGCTTTGCGGCGCATTTTCACGCCTACCATCCGACGCATTCTTGCCGACCAGCACGTGTTCGGTGTCCGACGCGACAAACGAGCGTACCCGTTGCCGCATGTACGGAGGACGGCAACTGATACGCTCGAGGGGGGAGTCAGACTTCCACTGCTCCGACATCCGCCTGACGCGCCTAGGACGACACGTTCACGGCGTTCGTCTAGCGGGCATTGCGATAGGGATGCAGCGAGGCGTCGCTGACGGGCTCATTGATGATGAGATCACCGTTGCGAATCTTGACGTTGTACAGGCAATTGGGATTCGTGCAGACCCACGCCTTGAACTGGATGGACGCACCCTGACTACCAAAATCGGACAGCGGAACCAGATCGCCCGCACCACACTTGCGACAGCGCGGAAACACTATTTCCATGCCGATCGCCCCCTTCCTCAAGCTTCAGGCACTGATCTTCCGCCCGCTGGCGGCATGGGCCGCGAAGGAGAGGGGTGCGCAAAGGGAGCCACCACCGCCGCAAACGCCGCCCCGAGCGACACCACCCGTGCCAGTTTCACTATATCATAGGCCGGTTCTCGAACCTGTCAGTACCCGGCGGTTACTGGCCCCACACGCCGCAAGTTTTGGGCCACAGCGCCGCATGCTCGCAGTTGGTTTCCCCGATGCGGTACCGGTCCGGCGCCTGAGTGTGTCTCCGCGTCCATGTCGCCCGTTAGAATAGCTGTGCGGAACGAGCTTCCCCAAACGCCTCGCCAGTCGCTCCCGCGAATTGTCTTTCCGAGCAGGCTGCGCTATACTGCTGACTGCGTGCAGGCGCTGAAAGCCGGCGAGCCTGTCTCGTCTGTGCGCGGCTCCTTGCCTCGAGCCGTCCCGCAACTTTCGAGGAGAGGTTGACCTCATGGATAAGCCGCGCCGGCCCGCTCGTCGCATTCGTCGCACCCCTGGAGACGCCGTCGATTCCCTCAGTGCCTTGCTCCAGGCGCCGATCACCGCCAACCTTTCGGGCCGCACGTGTGAGCTTGCCGTCCTGCCTGTCCGCAATACGGTGCTCCTGCCCAACATGGTCGTGCCGCTCTTCATCGATCGCGAGCCTGCCTTGCGCGCCGTCGATGATGCGATGGCGCATGATCGCACGATTCTCATCGTGGCCCAGCGCTCCGAGACGGTCACCGATCCCACGCCGCAGGATGTCTACACGGTCGGCACCGAGTGCACCGTCACGCGCGTCCTGCGCATGCCCGATGGGATGACGAGTGTGCTGGTGCAGGGCAATCGCCGCTTCCGCATCGACGCCTGGCTGCAGACGGCCCCGTTCGGTCGCGTGCGCGGCCTCCCCTGCGACGAATCGGACGTCACCGGTGAGCAGGCTGAGGCGCTGGTGCGCGCGGCGCTGAGCACCTTCGAGTCCTGCGTCAGGCTCAGCCCACGCATGACGGAGGATGCCTATATCCAGGCGCTCAATATCGATCAGGTCGGCGCGCTCGCCGACTACATCGTGACCCAGCTTGAGCCACCACTGCCCGTCCGTCAAGAGATGTTGGAGGCAATCGAACCGCTGTCGCGCCTGAAATACGTCTGCCGCCTGCTTCGACAGGAGATGGAGGTGCTGGAGCTCGAACAGCACATCCATAGCGAGGTGCAGCGTGAGCTCGACCGCGGCCAGCGCGAGTACTATCTTCGGGAGCAGCTTAAGACCATTCAGCGAGAGCTCGGCGAACATGATCCGGCGCTGCGCGAGAGCGGTGAGCTGCGCGAGCGCATCGAGGCGTCCAGCATGCCCGCGCCGGTTCGCGCCCGCGCGCTGAAAGAACTGCAGCGGATGGAGGCCATGCCTTCGATGGCGCCCGAATACAGCGTGCTCGCGGGCTACATCGACTGGCTGCTCTCGGTGCCGTGGACGGAGCGCAGCAACGAGACCATTGACCTCGCGCGCGTCGCCGCGACCCTCGACGCCAACCATTTCGGGCTGGAGAAGGTCAAAGAGCGCATCCTCGAATATATCGCCGTGCGCAAGCTCGCTCCCGAGGGCCGCGCGCCGATCCTGTGTCTCGCCGGACCGCCGGGCGTGGGCAAGACCACCCTCGGCCGGTCGATCGCCGAAGCGCTGGGGCGCAGCTTTGCGCGCATCTCACTCGGTGGCGTACGTGACGAAGCCGAGATACGCGGGCACCGGCGCACCTACGTCGGCGCGCTCCCCGGCCGCATTCTGCAGACGATGAAGAGTGTTGGAACGGTCAACCCCGTCATCGTGCTCGACGAGATCGACAAACTGGCCTCCGACTATCGGGGCGATCCCGCCGCGGCCCTACTCGAAGTGCTTGATCCGGAGCAAAACGCCGCCTTCTCTGACCACTACCTCGAAGTGCCCTATGACCTCTCGCATGTCTTCTTCGTGCTCACGGCGAACGTCCTGCACACGATTCCGGGGCCACTGCGCGACCGCATGGAAATCATCGAGATCGCGGGTTACACGGAGGAAGAAAAGGCCCAAATCGCCCGACAGTTCCTCATTCCGCGCCAAATGGCCGATACTGGCCTGAGCAGCGCGCGTATTGAGATCGACGACGCGGCGGTCCGGCGGATCATCCGCGAGTACACGTTTGAGGCAGGCGTCCGGGGCCTCGACCGCGAGCTTGGCGCGGTGATGCGCCGCGTCGCCAGGCGTGTCGCGGAGGGCCGCCGCCACAAGGCGCACGTCACGTCGCAGCGTGTGCCCGCGTATCTGGGGCCACAGAAGCACTTCCAGACCGAGATCGAGGAGCGCGACGAGGTCGGCGTCGCGGTCGGCCTTGCCTGGACCGCCGCCGGTGGCGACCTGACGACGGTAGAGGTGATGGCGGTCCCTGGGCGCGGCTCGGTCGTGCTCACCGGACAGCTCGGCGACGTGATGAAGGAGTCGGCCCAGGCCGCCCTCACATACATTCGCGCGCGGTCCGAACAACTGTGCCTGCCCGACTCGTTCTACGAACGCAAAGACATTCACGTGCATCTACCCGCCGCGAGTGTCCCCAAAGACGGGCCGTCGGCGGGCATCACGATGGCGGCGGCGATGATTTCGGCGCTCACCGAGCGACCGCTGCGCCGCGATGTCGCCATGACGGGCGAGATTACGCTACGCGGCCGGGTGCTACCGGTAGGCGGCATCAAGGAGAAGGTGCTGGCGGCGCATCGTGCGGGCATGCGCGCCATCGTGTTGCCCTCCCGGAACGTCAAAGACCTGGACGACGTGCCAGCCGACGTGCGCGAGCAGCTTACCTTCGTACACGTCGACTCAATGGATGACGTGCTGGACGTCGTCTTCGCGCGGCCCGCAGAGGAGAACGCGCCGGGGCACGGCCCGCTCGGCACGGCATCCGCCCCGGGCCGTGATCCGCATGCGCCGGTGCCACTCCCCGAGACACTGCCGCCATCTGGTCGCGTAGCACGGTCGCGGGCGCGCCGCCCAGTGGTCGTAGCCGGCTCCTGAGGCGCTCCTCAGCCCGGGCGTACATCGTCACGCGACTGGCCAATCGACCTACCGCAGGAATGCGTTCGCGGCCGAGATGGCCAGTTGCACCAGCCCGCCCGGCACTATCCCCAGCCCCAGCGTCGCGACCGCCGCGAGCGTAAGCGCAACCGCCGTACCTCGCGTCACTCGTGGAGCGGGCGTCGCAACTGTTGGCTGGGCGTGCGTCGTCGGAGCCGCCACCGTCGAAGGGGGTGCTTCGGCCACCGTCACACCGCCATCAGACGTCGCGCCGACGGCCGCCAGCGCAGGAACAGGCGCCTGCGCCTCGGGTACCGGCTCGACGACGAACGGTTCAGATGCCGGACGCGGCTCGGTGAAGTACATTGCCCAGACCACGCGCAGGTAGTAGAACACGCCGATCATGCTGGCAATCACGCCGATGACGGCAAGTTCCAGATGGCCCGCCACGATGGCCGCGTAGAACACATACCACTTGCCGATAAACCCGGCCGTGGCGGGAATGCCCGCGAGCGAGAAGAGGAAGAGTGCCATGACAGCCGCCAGCGCCGGACGGGTGCGCGCGAGCCCGTTGAAGTCATCGAGCGACGTGCCGCTCCCGTCATCGTGCTCGATCGCCAGCACCACGCCGAACGCGCCGACGTTCATCGCGGCGTAGCAGGCCAGGTACACGAACATCGAGGCGAGAATGAGGCTGTTGTGCGCGCCTGACGCCTCCGCCGAGCCAATGGCGACCAGGATGTATCCCGCGTTCGCCACACTCGAATACGCCAGCATGCGCTTCACGTCGCGCTGGGTGACGGCGAAGAGGTTGCCCGCGAGCATCGTGAGAATGGCGATCACCCAGAAGACCGGCTGCCAGTAGGCCGCGAGAGACGACAGCGCGAAGAAGAACACCCGCGCTAGCCCGGCGAACGCGGCCACCTTCGTGCCGACCGACATGAACGCCGTCACACTCGTCGGCGCGCCGACATAAACATCAGGCGTCCACGCCTGGAAGGGCACCGCCGAGACCTTGAAGCAGAAGCCGACGGCCATCAGCCCGAGCCCGGCAACCAAAAGCGGCCCAAATCCTGACGTCAACGAGACACCATGCCTGGCGACGAACGTCCGGATGCCGAGCAGCGAGGTCGAGCCGGTGCTGCCGTACGTCAGCGCCATGCCATAGAGCAAAAAGGCCGAGGCGAACGAGCTCAGGATGAAGTACTTCATGCCCGACTCTTGCGAGCGGAACCGGCCTGGCACGATCGCGCATAGCACGTACAGCGAGAGCGAGAGCACTTCCAGACCCACGAAGATGATCATCAGATTCATTGCTGAGGCCATCAGCATCATGCCGAGCGCAGAGATCAGCAGCAGCGCGTAATACTCGCCCTCGTGCGTGATGCCCTGCCGCTCGATGAAGCCGGGCGACATCAGTAGCCCCAGCCCGGCCGCGAAGAGAATGACGACATCGGCGAACATCGCCCCACGGTCCGCGCTGACCATGGCGTAGAACGCCGGCACGGTCTCGTTGCCCGCGAAGACCACGCAGGCGAGCACGGCGGCCGCGATTACGCCGAGCAGTCCGACAATTGCCAGCCAGCCCTTTCGGCCCCTCACCGCGAAGAGATCGGCGAGCAGCACGAGCAGCGCCGTGCCCAAGACGATCAACTCGGGCAGGATGCGGTACCAATCCGCCGTGCCCGGCATGTAGGTAAATGCGGAAAGCTCGTGCATCGTCAATCGCCTCTCGCCCGCCGCACTGCGCGGCTGGTTGCGAATCTCAGCGGCGCGCGGCGGGTCGTGCCCTCGCGAACCGCACCGTATGTCTATCGCGTCAGAATATACGTCGAGCCAGATGTCCCCGCGTTCACATTTGGCGCCGGGGCCGGTTTCGTATGCGCCGCAGTGCCTGCCAGCGGTGGCAGCGCATTCACCGAGCGCTCCATGCGCGTCGTCAATACGCTCGGCACGACGCCCAGGTAGACGATGAGCACCAGCAGCGGCACCAGCACCACCAGCTCCGACCACCTCAGGTCGACGAGCTTAGCCGCGCCGGAGCGCGCACTCGTCGCGTCCGTCGAGACTGCCTCCGCGACCTCGCCGCTCACCGGCGCTGGCCCCTCGGTCACGCCCTGGAAGAAGCGCAGCATGTACCACGCCGCCGGAATCACGACGACCGTGCCCAGCGCTCCATAGACGTAGTTCGCCCGGAAGGTGCCCAGGAACGCCAGGAACTCACCGGCGAAGCTGTTCAGTCCTGGAAGACCCAGCGCGGCCAGCGAGACGATCAGAAAGACCGTTGCTAGCACGGGCAGCCGCAGCGCCAACCCACCGTACTCCGCAAGCCGCCGGTTGCCCGTGCGCGCCTCGAATGCCGCGGCGATGAGGAACAGTGCGGCGATGATGATGCCGTGGTTCACCATCTGCACGACCGCCCCCTCGACGCCCTGCGTGTTCAGCGCGAAGATCGCCAGGATGATGACGCCCATGTGGCTGATACTCACATACGCCAGTAGCCGCTTGAAGTCCTGCGCGACGAGCGCCTCCACCGCGAAGTAGAGGATGCTGATCACCGCCAGCACCTCCATCATGCCCGTCAGCACGTGCGACGCGTCCGGCAACAGCCCGAGGTTGAAACGGATGAATCCGTATGCGCCCGTCTTCGCCATCACGCCCGCGATCATCACAACCACTGGCGCGGGCGACTCCGCGTAGGTATCCGGCGCCCAGCTATGGAAAGGGAAGATTGCCGACTTCACGGCGAACGCGGCGAAGAACGCGAAGAACAGCACGACCTGCGCGCCGCGCGGCACCCCCGCCGCGAGTAGCCTGGAGTAGTCCAGCGTGAATGCCGTATGTGTGTTGTTGCTCACGATGACGCCCAGCGCGATGATCCCCACCAGCATCATCAGTGAGCCGACCGCGGTGTAGATGACGAACTTGATGGCAGCGTAGGCCCGTCGCGGTCCGCCGAAGACGCCGACCAGCAGATACGCCGGAACGAGCATGACCTCCCAGAACACGTAGAAAAGGAACAGGTTCGTCGCCAGAAACACGCCCTGAATGCCCATCGAGAGCAGCAGCAGCAGCGCGAAATACTGCCGCGACCGGTCACCGCGTCGCGCGACCCCCAACGATGCGGCGACCGCCACGACGGTCAACAGTGCGTTCAGCCCCACAAGAAAGAGGTTGATGCCGTCGACGCCCACCGAGTAGTCGATGCCCAGACCGGGAATCCACGGCGCCCGCTCGGCAAGCTGGAACCCGCTCTGCCCAGGTGCGAATACCGCGACGAGCCAGACGCAGAGCGCGAGATCCGCGAGCGCAACGATCAGCGCCCACGCCCAGCCCGCGACGCGCGGCAGCAACACCGCGCCTACCGCGCCGAGGAGCGGCAGGAAGAGAATGACGCTCAGGATTGGAAAGCTCATGCTCGGTCTCTATTCCCCGACGCCGCACTGCTCGCGAGAGCCATACAGCATCCGCAACTCACCTCACCGCCGGATCACGTAGTACAACACGATTGCCGCCGCGCCCAGGAAGATCGCCAGCGCGTAGCTGCGAGCGTACCCCGTCTGCAACGCGCGCACGCCAGTGCTCAGGCCAGCGATGACCCGGCCCACGCCGCGCGTGCCGCCGTCGAGCGTGGCATCCTCCAGACCGCCGCGCAGCGTGCGCCCGAGCCAAACGATCGGCCGCACGGTCACACGGTCGTATAGATCATCGACGTAGTAGCCGTGCGCCAGTAGCACCACGAATGGGTTTCGCGCTCCGCTGGGTACGTTTTGCCCCCGGCCGTAGCGCGTCCACGCAATGCCGATGCCTAGCAGTCCAGCGGCGAGGCCCGCCGCCAGCGAGAGCCAGAACGCCCCGCTACTCGCGAGCAGTCCCGGCGTCGTGCTCCGCACCACTGGTTCAAGATACGCGCCAATGGCATCGTTCCATGGAGTGCCGACGAAACCGCCGAACACCGAGAGCACCGCCAGCACGGCCATTGGCATACTCATCGCCAGGCCAACGTCGTGGACCCGCGCCAGCGGATCGCGTGTGCGTCCCCGGCTGTTCGTCGCGGGCGCCGCATGCGCGCCGTGTCCCTCGGCAATCTCCGGCCCACGATACTGGCCGAAGAAGGTCACGAAGATCAGGCGGAAGATGTAGAACCCGGTCAGGATGGCGGTGAAGAGTCCTACCGCGTAGAGCACATACCAGCCCGCCGCGCCCGTCGTCGTGGCGTGTTGCAGGACGACGCCGAGAATGCTGTCTTTGCTCCAGAAGCCCGCGAAGGGGAAGATCGCGGCCAGCGCCAGCCCACCGATGACGAACGTCCAGAACGTGAAGGGCAGCTTGCGGCGCAGCCCACCCATCTTCCGCATGTCCTGCTCGCCCGCGAGCGCGTGAATCACCGCGCCCGCGCACATGAAGAGCAGCGCCTTGAAGTAGGCGTGCGTCGTGAGATGGAAGATGCCGGTCGAGAAGCCGCCCGCCGCCTCGCCCATGAACATGTAGGCGAGCTGGCTCATCGTCGAATAGGCGAGCACGCGCTTGATATCCGTCTGCACACACGCGATACTGGCGGCGAAGACCGCCGAGAGGCCCGCCACCGCGCCGATGACACCCAGCGATGTCGGCGCAGCGCTATAGAGCGGAGCGGCCCGCGCGACCAAATAGACGCCTGCCGTCACCATCGTTGCAGCATGGATCAGCGCGCTGACCGGCGTCGGGCCTTCCATCGCGTCTGGCAGCCACACGTGCAACGGCAGCTGCGCGGACTTCGCGGCGGCCGCGACGAAGAGCAGCAGCGTGATCGCGATCATCGTGCCGCTATTCACCAGCGGGGCATATGGGCAACTCCCTACACGACACGCTGCCACCTGCGCGAAGACGCGGCTATACGAAAGCGCCCCGAACGTGACAAACAGCAGGAAGATCGCGAGCATCAGCCCGAAGTCACCGATCACGTTCACGACGAAGGCTTTGCGCGCAGCGGCTACCGCAGATGGGCGCGTGTACCAGAAGCCGATCAGCAGGAATGAGGCGAGACCCACACCGGCCCAGCCCACCAGCAGGAAGAGGAAGTTCTCCGCTGAGACCAGCAACGTCATAGCGAAGACGAAGAAGTTCAGGAAGGAAAAGAAACGCCAGAAACCGGGATCGTCCTCCATGTAGCCGATGGAGTAGACGTGAATCAGGAAGCCCACGCCCGTCACGATCAGCAGCATGACGATCGAGAGCGGGTCGGCGAGTAGCGAGAAATCGATCCGCAGTGAGCCAGAGGTCACCCAGTTCCACAACACGATCGTGCTGGAGCGCGCGCTCGGCGGCTGTCCCAGCGACGACGCGAACTGGATCACCGCCAGCACGAGCGAGATCAGCACCGTGCCACAGCCAAGAACCGCGATGACGGCACGCGGGAACGACCGCCCGAAGAGGCCGAGCACGACGAAGCCCAGCAGCGGAGCGAGCAATATCCATTGCGTGAGGTTCAGCATGCTAGCCCTTCATCGAACTGAGCTCGTCCACGTCGATATTGCGCCGCGCGCGGAAGATCGAGACGATGATGGCGAGTCCCACCACCACCTCGGCCGCGGCGACCGTCAGGACGAGAAAGACGAACATCCAGCCGTCAACGGACCCGAGGAAGTGCGCGAACGCCATGAACGAGAGGTTCACCGCATTCAGCATCAACTCGATCGACATGAACATGACGAGCGGATTACGACGGATGAGCACGCCAACCGCGCCGATAGTGAACAGCAGCGCGCTGACGACGAGATAGCCGGTGACTGGCACGTCTTCCTCCTTAGCCCCTGCTGAACCGGCGGCCCAGCACGACCGCGCCGAGGACGGCGATGACCAGCAGCACTCCCGTCACCTCGAAGGGGAACGAGAAGCCGTGAAAGAGCGCCAGACCGAACGCCTGCGTGCTGCCGTGCTGCGCGACCTGCGTGGAGAGGTTGCCCTGATCGCGTACCATCGCATCACGCGCGAGTGTGCCTGTGACGGCGGCGTAGATCAGCGAGCCCGCCAGAATGACGGCCAGCCCTGCTGCCGCGCCGCCCTGCCACCACAGCCGGTTGCGTCCAGCACCGACATCGCTCTCATTCGGCGCGAGCATGGTTACGACGAAGAGGAAGAGCACCATCACCGCGCCCGCGTAGATCAACACCTGCACGGTGGCGACGAAGAGCGCTTCAAGCAGCAGGAAGAAGAACGCCAGACTCAGCAGGTTGAGGATCAGGCTCAACATGCTGTAGACCGCGTTGCGGAAGAGCACGACGCCGAGCGCCGAGGCGACCGCCACTGCTGAGACGACGTAGAAGGAGACGACCGATGCTGTCATGGCGCCTACTCTCCCTGGCCTTCTACGGCTTTTTCGTCGTCCTCGTTCAGCAGCACCGCCTGCTCGGCTGGCACATCGCCCTGGCCGACCGCCGCCGCCGACGCTGGAAGTCCATCGAAGAAGCCTTGCCGTGCCGGAACCGGCGTGGGTGTCTCGGCGGGAGGCGGCGGCGTCCATGCTTCGATTGAGCCGCGCGTCGCCGAGCCAACCGGTTCGAGCAGCTGCTCCTTGTGGTAGACAAGGTCTTCGGCGTGCGTGTTCGAGATTTCGTAGATGCGTTCGAGCGTGATGGCGCCCGTCGGGCACGCCTGCTCGCAATAGCCGCAGAAGATGCAGCGCAGCAGGTTCACGTCGAAGACGCGCGCGTAGCGCTCTCCGGGCGAGACGCGGTTCTCCTCGGTGTTCTCCTCGGCCTCGATGTAGATCGCATCGGCCGGGCATGCACCCGCGCACAGGTAGCAGCCGACGCAGCGCTCCAGGCCGTTCTCATAGCGGTGCAGCACGTGGCGTCCGCGGAACCGCGCCGGGAGCTGCCGCTTCTCCTCTGGGTAGGAGACCGTGGTCGGCTTGCCGCCAAGCTCCTTGAGCGTGGTGGCCAGGCCTTTCAACATTTCCATCGCCATGATGCGAATCCCTTTATGGTTGCTCGGGCTATGCACACCCGAGACAGCTCAGCATTGCTCCCGCTCGCGGCCCGCGCTCTCTACCGCCTCACCTCAACTGGTTCGGTGTCCGCCGCGCTGCTCGTGCCGTTGCCGCTTGCCGCGGGCGTCGCTTGCTGGGCATTGAAGCGCACCAGGCGCACCGACCCGGCCAGCGGAACGCCCGCCGTGACAACCTGCTTCTCGCGCGACTGACGTCGCAGACGCAGGTAATACGACCCGGCGGCCATGAGCAGCACGACAAGCCCGAACAGCCCGCTCACCCACCAGGGCAGACCGAAGGCGACGACGACAGCGGTCGCCAGCGCGTTCAGCACCGAGAGCGGCAGCAACACCTGCCAGCCGAAGCGCATCAGTTGGTCGTAGCGGATGCGAGGCAGTGTCGCGCGCAGCCAGATGAAGATGAACAGGAAGATCGCGACCTTGATGCCCCACCAGATGAACGGCGCGCCAAGGATGCCGCTCAGGGCGCCAAGCGTCCAGCCGCCGAAGAACAGCGTCGCCAGCACCGAGCTCGCCGTGATCATGTTGATGTACTCAGACATCTGGAAAAGACTCCAACGCAGTCCGCTGAACTCCGTCAGATACCCCGCGACGAGCTCCTGCTCGGCTTCGGGCAGGTCGAATGGCGCGCGGTTGACCTCGGCAACGGCCGCGATAGCGTAGAGCACGAAACCGAGTGGCTGCGCCAACACGAACCAGATCCCCTGATGCACCTGCGAGTGGACGATGTCGACCATGCTCAGCGAGCCGGAGAACATCAACACGCCTGTCAACGCCAACCCTATGCTCACCTCATAGGAGACCATCTGCGCCGCCGAACGCAGCGCGCCGAGCAGCGAATAGTTGTTACCCGACGACCACCCGGCCAGCACGATGCCGTAGACCGCGAGCGACGAGATCGCCAGGATATAGAGAATGCCGACATTCAAATTCGCGATATATGGCGCCCACGCGCGTGCGACCACGCTGGTGCCCCAGGTCGTCGTGTCACCCAGCGGCACCACGGCGAACGCCGACAGCGCCACGAAAACCGAGATCGCGGGCGCGATCAGAAAGACCACGCGGCGCGCTTTGACCGGCGTGAGCTGCTCTTTGAAGGCCATCTTGAGCGCATCGGCCAGCGGCTGCAGCAGGCCGAGAGGACCCACCCGGTTCGGCCCAACACGACGCTGAAAGCGCGCGATCACCCGTCGCTCGATGAGCGTCATGTAGGCGAATGCGGTGAGCAGCGCCACGATGGCGATGATGCTCTTGACGACCGCCGCGACGATCTGCCACGCGAGATCAGACATCAGCTTTGCTCCCCACGCCCGCGGAAGAGCGCCAGTTCTTCATCAGTATCCGATGCGGCCACGACGCCCTCGTCGAGCATCCGCCACGACAAATACGCCGTGCCGCGCACCCGCGCTCGGCCCTGATCGTCGGTCTCGGCTGCCAGCGGCCAGCGGGCGCCTTCCGTGCCGAGTGCTCGCCGCGAGACACCCGCATAGAGCGGCGTCGTGCGTGCGATCTCCGCCAGTACGTCCGCCGACGAGTGGTATGTCCACCCAAGGCCCAGCGCCTTCGCCAGTCCAAGCAGAATGTCCAGATCGGACTTCGCCCCCGGCAGCGCCAGCATCGCCTTGCGCACCACCTGCACGGCTCGCTCGGTGTTGGTGAAGGTGCCATCCTTCTCAGCATACGAGACGGCTGGCAACACCACATCGGCGCGCCGCGCGGTCTCGGTCAGGAAAAGATCCTGCACGACGAGAAAGTCGAGACCTGAGAGCCGGTCCATCTCTGCGTCAGACAGATGGCGCGCCGGGTTCGCGCCGAGCACGTAGAGCGCCTTGACCCCGCCCGCGAGCATCGCGGCATAGTCCTGGCCCGGCTGACTGGGTAGTCCCACGCCCCAGGCAGCGGCGAGCGTGGCACGCGCCTCGTCGTCGTCCACCGGACGATACCCCGGCAACGACTCGGGTAGCACGCCCATGTCGCGCGCGCCGAGCGAGTTGTTGTCCTCGAACAGCGGACCAGCTCCCGCCGCCTCGCGCCCATAGTTGTCCGTCAGCAGCGCGAGATCGAGCACGTCTCCAGGCAGCGTCGCACCGGTCGGCTCCAACGTTGCCATTTCGTCGTAGAGCAGCACCGCGTTCTTTGCTCCGGCAATCTCGCGCGCCAGCTCCCGCAGCGCATCCGCGTCGACACCCGCGACCTCCGCCGCGTGCTCCGGTGTCACCTGGGCGACGGAGGCCAGCCGCGCGCCGATGCTGGCCGCCCGCTGCTCGGCGAATGTGCCGCGCGTCAGATTCTCGCTCAGCACGACTTGCAGCAGCGCACGGGCGATCGTGCCGGTCTGCCCGACGGTGTAGCGCACGGTGCGTGTGGCAAGCCGGTCGAGCCGCGACGGCTCAGGCGTCACCACCGTCACCCGCACGCCCTTGCGCACGGCACGGCGGATGCGCAGCTCGAGGATCGGCTGGCGCGTGTATGTCTCCGTGCCGAGCAGCACGATGTGCGACGCCTTCTCCAGATTCGCGATGGAGCTGGTCCACACCCAGGGCAGGGCGTTGCGCCCGGTCGCGGGAAAGCGCCCGTGGAAGTGGTCGACGTTGTTCGTGCCGAATTCCGCCCGGAACAGCTTCTGGAAGAGATATGACTCTTCGTTCGTCGTGTGCGTCGAGCCGATGCCGCCGATCGCGCTCGTACCGTGGCGCTCCGCCACCTCGCGCAGCCGTGTTGCGACCAACGAGAGCGCCGCATCCCAGGTCGCGGATTGCAGTTGCCCGTTCCGCCGGATGAGCGGCGTCTTCAGCCGCTCGGGGCTGTTCATCGGCTCTGTGTTCCAGCGGCCACGATCGCACAGGAAGCCCTCGTCGATGCTGTCGTTCGCACGCCCATACTGGCGCAGCACCTTGTCGACGCGTACGTCGACCTTGACGTTACACCCGACGGAGCACTGCCCGCAGATGCTCGCGGTACGCTTCAGCTCCCAGGGGCGCGTCACAAAGCGATAGCTCTTGGCCGTCAGCGCGCCCACCGGGCACATCTCCACGACGTTGCCCGAGAAGATGCTCTCGAAGGGTGCCTCCGGATCGACGCCGACCTCGGTCTTGAAGCCGCGCTCCATCATCACCAGGCCGTTCTCCTGCGCGACGTCCTGGC
>CAYRVF010000029.1:22861-42770 GCA_964427535.1 uncultured Ktedonobacterales bacterium | reverse complement strand
TCTTGACCGCCGTCGGAATCGCGATCAGCGTCGTCGAGGAGGCGAAGAACGCCTGGGCCAGCGTGGGCAGACCAACGGCAAACATGTGGTGCGCCCACACCGTGAAGCTCAGGAAGCCGATGGCGACACCCGACCAGGCCACGAAGGTGTAGCCGAAGATTGGCTTGCCCGAGAAGACCGGAATGATCTCCGAGATCATGCCGAAGGCGGGTAAGATCAGGATGTACACCTCGGGGTGGCCGAACGACCAGAACAGGTGCTGCCACAATAACGGGTCTCCGCCCTGGCTGGCCTGGTAGAAGTGCGTGCCCAGGTGCCGGTCGAAGTAGAGTAGGAAGCTCGCGACCGTCAGGCTCGGCAGCGCGAAGATCAGCAAGAACGACGTGATCATCATCATCCACGTGAAGAGCGGCATGCGGTTGATGGTGAGCCCCGGCGCGCGCATCCGCAGGATGGTGACGATGAAGTTGATACTTGCCGTGATCGAGGAGATACCGAGCAGGTTGAGGCCGACGATCCAGAAGTCCATGTTCGGGCCAAGCGAGAAGCACCCCTGGTGCCCCAGCGCCGCCGCTTGAGCGGCATTCAGCGCCTGCTGCTGTGCCGAGAGCGCCGCCGCGCTCGACATACATGCGGGCGTGGCCTCGGTCAGCGGCGCATAGCTAAACCAGCCCGCGTTCGGCGCATCGCCGATGACGAGACTGGTTGCGAGCACCAGGCCGCCCGCCAGGAACAACCAGTAACCTAGCGCGTTAATGCGCGGGAAGGCCATATCGCGTGCGCCCACCATCAAGGGCACGATATAGTTGCCGAAGCCGGTCCATATGGGCACGAGAAACAGGAAAATCATGACCGTCGCGTGCATCGTGAAGACTTCGCTATAGAGCTCGGGGCTGACCAGCTTGTTGTTCGGCACGATGAGCTGGGTGCGAATAATCATCGCCTCGATGCCGCCGAGCAGGAAGAAGACGAACGCGGTGTAGATGTACGCGACGCCGATCTTCTTGTGGTCGGTTGTCGTCACCCAGATACCAACCGGAGTTTTTGTCCACGAGCGCGGCCGCGCGAGACGTCCACGAGTTGAGATACTTCCGGTCGCCATAGCATCCTCTCTGTCCAGATGGGGGTGTAGCCAGCCCTCGCCATCGAAGGCATGTCGCACTCCGGCACTGACGATCAAGCGGAACCGAGCGGTGCGCGCGAACAGTGCGGACACGCAACAAAACCCGCGCCAATGTACATCCTTGGGCGCTTCAACACATCGCAGCACGATACATCGTCATCGTTGGAGAACGCCGCGCATGTTTGCATGCGCTATTGTACACGCATTCACCCTGCCTCTCGCCACTCGTTCAGGAACTGTTCAGCAGCGCTGGAAGCCTGCGCGTAAGCAGGTCGCCAGGTATCGGCGTCGCCGCACAGCCGAGATTGCCAGAGTCCGTGCGTCGATACTGTCGGCCTGCTATCCGCGGGCAAAAAATGTCCGGACCTCTTGAGGTCCGGACATCTCAAACATGCCACTGAGCCTAGGCTGCTGTGCGCACTTTGGTGCGCGAGTGGTACTCCACGACCTGCTGGCTGCGTGTCCGCAGCGTTGCGCGAGCGCCCTGCTGCAGACCCGCCGCGACCATCGTCATCAGTCCGAGCATAGCAACGGTGATCTGCATGCCATTCGAGGCGATCGCTGGGATGTCGTACAGCCGCAGGACGCCCAGAAACGTCGTCGCGCCCGCCGGTGGGAACCCTTCAGCGTTGCCGAACGCGATGTTGCCCGCGGAGAACAGGAGGACGTAGAGCAGCATCATCGCCACCGCATAGGCCACCGCCGCCGACTCACGGCGCAGACGCCAGGCGGCCATCCCAGCGACGCCTGAGAGCAGATAGATCACGCTGGTCGGCGTGTCGACGTGGAAGAGGCCCAGCAGCGTGCTGTGGCCCGTCAGTGAGGCGAGTAGGGCGACGACGCCGAGGCTGGCCAGTCCGCCGCCGACGAAGAACGCGAACAGCCGCGCCAGGGAAAGCATCGGCTTCTTGGCCGAGGCATCCGGCTGGGCGAGCCGCACGCTCACCGTCTCGTCAGTGTCTGTCCCAGCGACCTGGGCTGCCTGAATAACTGTCTGGGGATCAGTAAGATCCAGCATAATGGCCCTCTCTATCTCATC
This sequence comes from uncultured Ktedonobacterales bacterium, assembly GCA_964427535.1. Lineage (GTDB taxonomy): Bacteria > Chloroflexota > Ktedonobacteria > Ktedonobacterales > JADMIN01 > CAYRVF01. The sequence goes on along the minus strand of CAYRVF010000029.1, from coordinate 40,608 downwards.
GCAATGGCTTGTATGGCGCGTCAGTTGCCTGACGTAGGTGCCACTGTTACGGTCGGCTTTCCGCCGTCCGCAGTTTCAGTCTATGAGGTGAGACGAGCCATCCAAAGCAATATCTGGGGATACCCTACAAAACCCGCGAAAAGTGTCTGGACTTCCCCGACATGAGACCAGCAGGGCCGCGATGACCGGCGATAAACGCCAGGCGCGGACGGCTATCACGCATATGCTCCGCGTTCGACGAGCGTGTAGGAATTTCCCCACCGCTCGCCGACGAGCGCCCATGTCGACTCACTCTGCTCAGCCACCGCTTGCCATGAGCGACGTGCCAGTACGCGTATCGGCTCACGGAGGCATGCGGCAACTCCCTCTCGGGTCAGGTGAAGTCTCACCCTTCGTCCCCACCTCCGACACAGGGTCATCGGCAGTTCTGACGGCGCATACTTTCGGTGAGCATCCGGCACATCCCTGCCCGCATCACCACGATTGCGGGTGCGCTATGGGGTCATGGATGCTGGGCTGCCACGGACTACCGCCATACTCTCAATCCACGCGCAGGAGGCACAAATGAGCGCCATAACCGCAACGCTGACGCACACCCGCACACGCTCGCCGGGAGTGACCATCGCAGCGCTGTTCTGCGCCGCCACCGGGATCGTCGCCTGGCTCGCGGCCATCATCGGAACGTTCCTGTCACCTGGCGCGCTGTCAGGCAGTAATGGTGGGATTCGCCTGGTCTCGGCACTCCTGGGTCTCGGCCTTGGCGCGCTCTTTTTTGCCGTGGCGGCGGGGCTGTGGTCCTTGCGCGTGTGGGCCTACTGGGCGGCGATCGTGCTGGCCGCTATCGATCTCGTGGTCTATCTGCTGGCCTGGGCGCTGGGGAATCTACCCTCATGGGCTGCCATCACCAACTTCGTGATCCCGTCGGTGTTGATGCTCTATTTGCTGCTCGCGCTCAATGTCAGCGAGCAGTTTGAGGCACCACCAGCCAACGCATCCGCCACGCCGGTCGCTCGGGGATTCGGACAGCCGCTCACATCGTAGGGGACGTGAGGCCAATTGCGGCCATGGCTGCGCAAACACGCTAGGGTGAGGCTCGTGTGGGCGGAGGGAGAGGGATTCGAACCCCCGGTGGCTCATCACCACTACGGTTTTCAAGGTCGCTCGTGGCCGTCCGAACCGGTTTCTATCGGTTCACAAGTTCGCGCGAGGGCGGGAAAATTCAGGCCGTACCGGTCTCCTCGGTTCGAGTCAGTTTAGACGAGTTCGCTCCGGTTGTCGTCGTGACTGTCGTCAGGATGGTCGTCACGACGCGCCTCCTCGCCGGGGTGTCGTGATCGCGCGTGTGTCTGGACATCGAGCATAGGCAACTGCTGGCTGTCCAGACGCACGCATCCGCTGTTTCCACCCCGACGCGTGCCCGCATCGTCGTGGGGAAACAGCGGACGGCGCTGAATGGGCAGCCACGAGGAGGACTCTCGTGGCACTTGAACAACGGCCAACGTCACCGAACCAAGATCACAGGACTCGTGGCACTCCTATCGTACCATGGCGTCAACGTAAGCACAACGCTCGCCAGCCAGAGGAGCAGGAGCAGCCGGAGCCCGCCATGCTGCCTCAGAACGTCGAGACCGAAGCGGCGGTCCTCGGCAGCATTCTCATCGACCCCGACGCGATCGGCGACGTGCGCGGCTTCCTGCGTCCCGAGCACTTCTACCTGGAGCTGCACCGCGTCGTCTACCAGGCGATGCTCGACCTCGACGACGCCGGCATCACCATCGACCTGCTCACCCTTCAGGATCATCTCGCGCGGCACGGTGAGTTGGAACGCCTCGGCGGCGGGCACGTGATCACTGCGCTGGCCAACCAGGTGCCGTCGAGCGCCAACGTGGTTGCCTATGCCGAGTCCGTCGCCGGCGTCTCAGTCAACCGCACGCTCATCTCCGCGGCCGCCAAGATCGCCGCCATCGCCTACGCCAACCCACCGGCGCAGGACGCACTGCGGCAGTCTGAGGAGCTGCTCACCGAGATCCGCGAGCACTACGCGACGGCGCATCCAGCTCCGCACACCGGCTTCAGCCTCAAGGAGTTGCTCCAGCTCGAGTTGCCAGAGCCGAACTGGATCGTGCCCGGCATCCTGCCCGAAGGGCTGACGCTCCTGGCGGGCAAACCCAAATCGGGCAAGAGCTGGCTCTCACTCGCGCTGGCGATCGCGACCGGGGCGGGCGGCCGCGCGCTCGGGCAGATCGCGATCGAGCGTGGTGAGGCGCTGTATCTGGCGCTGGAGGACAATCAGCGGCGGCTCAAGCAACGCGCGCTGCAGCTCCTCGGCGACGATCCGGTGCCCGACGGCGTGCAGTTCGAGACGGCCTGGCGGCGGCTCGACGACGGCGGTGTCGGCGACCTGGAGGACTGGCTGATCGAGCACCCACAGGCACGCCTCGTCATCGTCGACACGCTGGCCAAGGTGCGTCCTGAGCCGAGCGGGGCGAACGCGAGTGTCTACGCCGATGACTACCGCGCGTTCGGCGACCTGAAGCGCCTCGCCGACACCTATCATGTGGCCATCCTCGTCATTCATCACCTGCGCAAGCTCAGCGCGGCCGACCCGTTTGACGAGATCAGCGGTTCGACCGGGCTGACGGGCGCGGTAGACAACGTGATGGTGATGCGCCGCGAGCGCGGCCGGCCGGAGGCGACGCTCTTCATGGCGGGTCGCGATGTGGACGAGCAGGAGCTCGCACTCAGCTTCGAGGCGAGCCGCGGCCTCTGGGTGCTGAACGGCAATGCGGAGGATGTCCGCCGCTCGCGGCTCCAGCAAGGCGTGCTGGAGGCCCTGGCGAGCTCGACCGGACCGCTCAGCATCCGAGAAGTGGCCGACATGATGAGCAGCAAGTACGACCAGGCGAAGAACCTCCTCTGGCGCATGGAGCGCGAGGGCGTGATCCAGCGTACCGAGCGCGGCCTCTACCAGCTCCCGCCGCCAGAACCATTCGCGCAACCGGCCCAACTTCCCAACTTCGCCAACTTTGCCAACTTTGGCGAACCGGGCACGACGACGGAACGACAAAACGACAGCTCTCTACCGCCACAAACCTCCGGTGGTCGGGTTGAAAGTTGGGAAGTTGGCAAAGTTGGCGAAAGTGCGCAGGTACGCCCTGGCGTTCGCGCGCCCAATCTGGACATCGAGGCCTGCCCATTCGAGTCGCACGCCGACGAGTTCTGGTTCTTCGATTCCGCTGGCATCCCACGCTGCAAGCTGTGCCATCCGCGCGCGTCTCAGGCAGCGACTGACACGCCGGTCGAGGGAGGCGCGGAAGGCGCATGACGAACGCACAACCGAAGAATCTGCTGCCACTCGGCGACGTCGAGGTGCGCACGATCGTGCGCGTCACGGGCGCCGACGGCACGCTCCGCGAAGGCTACGTCTACGGCCGCGATGGCGATGCGGTGCTCGTGCGCTGTGCCGACGTCGAGCTGCGTCGTAGCGCCACGGAGCTGGCCGAGGTGATTCTCACGCCGACGGAGCTCGTCGAGATCTATCTACTCACGCCGCGGGTGCATCTGGTCATCCAGCATGCGCTGTTGGTCCAACGCGCCATTCGTGAGGCGGTCGAAGAGGTGTATGGCACGCGCTCGTAACGAGAGCGGTATCTCTCCCGATACCGCTCTCTCCATCCATCTATACACACACACACACACTCTCTCTCTCTTTAGATCTATGGGAGTTGGTATCGACGTAGAGATACCCCCCGGCAGTGCAGAAAGGCATTCCGTGCAGAGATTGACTCCCCCATTGACTCCCCACCTCGCGACAGTTTCCCGATCGGCACCCGCCGCAGCCGGCGAGGGGGCGATGCTCCCGGCGATCTGTGGCGTCTGTCAGGGCATCGGCGAGGCGCGCTCGATGGTCTATGTGCGTGCCGTCGCGGCAGGCGAGCGGACATTGGTCTGCTCCGTGGAATGCCTGCGCATCGTGCGGGTGGCAAGGAGCGAGCGTTGATGTTCGGCGTGGACCGGCCGCTGTGGTACCGGCTCGACGGTGAGGACATCACGCCAGAGGGGCACATCGACGGCGAGTTCAGTCTCTGGTACGCCAATTTCGCCAACCGGCGCATCGCGCAGGAGGACGTCGACGCGCCTGACGGGCGCACCTGGTTTGTCTCGACAGTGTTCCTCGCGGTTGATCAGAGCCTCACGCTGGAGGGGCCACCGGTGCTGTTCGACACCACCATATTTCGCGTGCGATCGCACGACGAGCTGGAGCGCCGGCGCGCGGCCGCGTATGCCGCGCTCACCGCGCCGGTCACAGCGGGGTTGAGCCCTGAGGAAGCCCAGTCGCTACAGAACGCGCGCCGGTCGCGCTTTCGGCTCGCGCTCGATCCTCGCGGCGAGCCTGTCTATCAGCGGCGGTACACGACCCGGCGGGCAGCCGAAGCGGGGCACGCCTATGCTGTGCGCATGGTGCGCGAGGGGAGGCTCGGCGAACTTCGGGACCTGGAGGAGCAGGACGATGGCGACGAGTGAGAAGACCTGGAGCCAGCTCACGGCAGACCTCGAAGCGACGTTCCGCAAATGGCACGTGGGCAACTGGGAGCTCGCTTCCTGGTTCGCCGCGGCGAAAGCCGTCGAGAAGCGCAAGGCCGGTCGCCTCGGCCAGACGCTGGAGCAGCGGAGCGTGACTGTGCGCTTCGATTGGTACGACCGTGACGCGCGGACCTACCGCACGGTCGTGCTGACCATGAACCGCGAGGAGACGGCGCTGGCGAACCTGGAGCTGCTGGCGAAAGCCATTGAGCACATGCGCATGGCCGACATGCGCGGCCTCACCAACCTAGTCGTCAAGCTCTATCGTCAGATGCGGCCGGAACAGCGGAAGCCGCCTGAGCAGGAGTCTCACCAGGAGCAGTCCAAGGAGCGCGTCCGGTCGCGCGGGCCGTACGCGGTGCTCCATGTCGCCGACGACGCCCCGCTGGAGGTCGCTGAGGCGGCCTACCGCGCCCTGGTGCGCGCGGCCCACCCCGACGTTGGCGGCGCCCACGCGACGATGGTGGCCCTCAATGTGGCCATCGAGCAGATTCGGCGAGAGCATTCAGCTCGGCGCCGGTAGAGCGACTAGCCGGATACAGACGGCCATGAAGAGGAGAATGACCACGTGGCCAGCGGGACGTGGCAGGAAGACGACCTCGGACGGATTTCCGAGCCGTACCTGTCCCGCTGGGCACCCAGCGATCGGCATCTGCGTCGCGGCAACCCGGTCTATCGTGAGCTGATGGATGTCGGCCGGGTGGACGCGCGGCTCCCCGATGGGCACAGGGTGACGCTTATGCACCTGCACACACTGGCGGGGCTGCACATTTACAGCCTGTACGAGCCCGGCCACGCGCAGCCGGTGTCAGGCTACGCCGGTCTCATCCTGCGTCGCGAACGCGTCTGCGAATGGACGCGGACGATGACGCTTGCAGGCTCCGCCGCATCGCCGTCAGCCAAGACTCACGAGGAGACCTGACCGCACCTGCCGAATCCTAACGAGGTCTGTCAGCCTGTCGGGTGTCCGCGCTCCGCGCCTACACTGTGCTCGGGAAGTGGGAGACAAGCACCATGACAGACAGGAGCACGCACACATGGCAGACATCATCGAGCTTCACGCGCGGCGGACTCAGGCAGTGGGTCGGGTTGGTCCGACGCGGGCGCAATTTGTACGCGCGCTTGCTCGTATGCGCCGACGGCCGCTGGCCTTTTTCGACGAGTCGCAAATGCCCGAGAGTGGCATGCCCATCGTCTATCCACTCGCGCCGGCCAGGGGCGTCACTCGCTGGGTCTACGCGAAGCGCTGCGAGATGCCCGGCTGTTTCGCGCGGGCGCTGCTCCAGATGATCTCGTCGGCGAACCGGCGTGAGATCCGCGCCTATGACATGTTCTGCGCAGCGCACGCCCGTGAGGGCTACGCCGGCGTGCTGAACACGATCAATCGCCAGACTGAAGACGGGGCACTGACATACGAGGAGGTCAGCGCGATCGTCGAGCAACTTAGGCGGTAGGAGAGGGCTAAACGCAAGGAGGCGAGAACAATGCGACGCTACTGGTATTGTGAGCGATGCGGATCAAACCTGATTCGACTGTATCATCTCTCCATGCGCGAGACGGACGTCCGCTGTCCGCGCTGTCAGGAGGTCGTACGCCGGCTCTCCGATCGCGAGGTGGCCGATCTCTCGACGAACGAGCGCGAGGCGCTCTGGCGGCTGCCTCTCGACGCCGACGAGTAGCGCCCGAGTCTCAATCGAGGCAGCGATCCAGCACCCAGATACCAGGCACGCCATCCCGGTAGAGTTCGAAGACCTGGTGGTCATCGGTCAGGATGCGCAGGTACTTGCGGTCACTCTCGCGTTCCTGCTCCCACCAGCGGTCGCGCAGATGCCACATGGCAATGATGTCGCCGGCGTACTCACGTTCCCGCCAGGTGAAGGTGACGCGCTTGCCGCCGGCGTGCTCGACATGAATGATCTCGCGGTACTGGTGCGCCATGTCACCCCTCGCCTACGTATCCATTCATCCCAGTGCCACAAGGACGCTGTGTTCTAGTGTAGACAAGGAGGCAGGCTGATGCCAGCGACAGAGGCGGACGAAGTAAGACAGCCGCGCCAGGGATCCGGTGATGTGCATGTCTGAACGCGGCTACGAGCTGGCGAGACTGATGTACGAACGCGAATGGGACCAGGAGTATGAGCAGATGCAGGGGCCAGGCACGTCGGCGTCGCTGGAGATTTCTGATGCCAAGTTGGCGCGCATACAGTCATGGATTGAAGACAAACGCACCGAACGGCCTACTGGCCGTGTTGATGCCACTTTTACCGTCGTGGCCAGCCTTCTCGCCGAAGTAGAGCGGCAGCGGCTCGTCATCGAGCGCTACAGTGAGCAGCGTCAGGCGTTGCGAAACGCGATCAGCGGCGTGCTGACAGAGACCGAATCATTGGAAGGATTGCGGCGCGTGTGGGACCGGACCAAAGTGCCGCCACGCTAAGCAATAGACAACCTGTGAGACAATGTGTGTATAGGATGTAGACGGTGATGGCGGAGGAAGGAAGCCCCCGTGCGAAAGACCGTGTCTGAATCATTTCCCCTGAAACGCGAGAAGCCCTGGCGACCCGGCGATTATCTCCCCCAGCGATCGGCATGCGAACCCCTGATCGAACACAGACCGTCGTTCCTCTTCATCGGCGGCGTGGCCTGTTTGGAATACGCGGGTGAACACGCCTTCGGACTGCCCCAGACCGCCGAGCGCTACGGCGGCGACATCACTTCCTCGTATAGCGGAGACGAACGCTAAGCGCTTCGTTGTATCCCGCACGGATTGCGGGATGAAGGCGCCAAGAGTGGCGCTGTCCAGTCTGCCCCGCTGAGTGTCCAGACGCTGCTGGATCCGTCCAGTGAGTGCCCGATGAGTGGACAGCTCGGCCAGGTGCCACGTGACTGGACGCAAAAGCAAGGGTGGGATGAGTGGTGCGGGGGCAGAAACCGCCAGCGGTAGCGGAGCAGAACGAGCAAGCGGTAGCGGCGTATCTTCGCGTCTCCACAGATGAACAGGCGCGCTCGGGTCTGGGTATCGAAGCTCAACGCCGGCGCTGCACCGCGATGGCGCTCGTGAAGGACTGGCCGGATCCCGTCTTCTACATGGATGACGGCATCTCCGGCACGAAAGGACCGGCGAAGCGACCGGCACTCGCGCGGCTCCTCGCGGATCTACGCGCCGGCAAGTATCAGGCCGTCATCATCCACTCGCTGGATCGTCTCGGCCGCAAGACCTCGCTGGTGCTGGAGCTGGTGGACGAGTTCAATCATCTCGGCGTCTCGCTCGTCTCGTGCAAAGAGCAGCTCGACACGATGACGCCGCAAGGGCAGTTCGTGCTGACGATGTTCGCGGCGCTCGCCCAGCTCGAACGTGACCTCATCGCCGACCGCACACGCGCGGCGCTCGCCGAACGCGGCCGCCGCAACGGCGATAAGGGCGGCAAGTTGCCGTACGGCTATCAGCGGACGGAGCACAGCGACGTCTCCATCGATCGGCATGCCGCGCACATCGTACGGCGCATTTACGCGCTGCATGCCGCCGGAGTCTCGCTGCGCAAGATCGCCGAGCAGATGGTCGAGCTCGGGCCAGCCCCGCGCGGCGGGGCGTGGCGACATACCGGCGTCGCCGAGATCCTCTCGAATGAAGCCCTCTACCGCGGCGCACAACGCGGTGAAAGCACGCTGCGCTGGCCAGTGATTCTCGCGGACTGACCTGCTCGGCGACCCCGTGTTATCTGGCCGCCAGTCATTCGTTTATTGCACAAGACGCCAGGTAGCAACACTGCTATACTAGCGTCAGCCGCTTGCACGCTGGAGAGATGCAAGCGGGAGCCGGAGAGGCGGGCGAGCGTGACGAACTCGGGAAACACGACGGACGGGGACAACAGCAGCAATCATCGGAAGACCGCCGTCCTGGACCGGACGGCGGTCGTTGGTCGTGAGGCGGAGGCAAGGACGCTCGTGTCAGCAGAGCAGACCCTGGCGGAGTTCGGGGGCGAACTCGCCCCCGAACTCGCCACGGGCAATGACTGGTTCGTCAATGGAGCGCTTCTGCGCCGCACACGCGAGCGCGTGGGACTCAAGCAAAGCGAGATTGCCAAACGGCTCGGCTACTCGCGCCAGCAGGTCTCCGCCTGGGAGGCCGACCGGCACCGTATCCCCCTGGAGGCCTACCGCCGGTTCTGCGACGTTATCCTCGCCGAGCAGAAACTCCTCGACGAGTACGGCAAACTCCTCGCCGAGATCGGCACCTGGCCGACGATCGGCAAGCTCTCCTAATTCGAACGCCCCTCGCTTCACAAGACAAACGCCAGCGTAACACAAGACAATCCCTCTCGCGCCGTGCCTCTCGCCGGGTATATGCTAGCAGTGTCGCAAGGAATGCGGCACCGTTTCCCGTCCTCGGCGTCCGCGGCGCGCGTAGGTCTGTGGTGTGGTGGTGGCAGGGATGCCGGGAGCAGGAATGCGAGCAGCGGCGCGCGACGTCGTCACTGGTGAACCACTCCGCAAGGATACGCGGTATGTGATCCGGGTGCGCGACGAGGGCGTGCGGGTCGATTGGCAGCCATCGCAAGAAGACTTCGAAGACGGCTTCGAGCCTGAGGTCTCCGTGGTGCCAACCCGCATGCACACGCAGCAACCCTCTCCAGACGGGCTGGCCGGCGCGAAACGCTGGTCTCCCGAGTTCGGGCGCTACATCGGCCCGCTCCGTCCGCGTTCGGTCGAAGACGCCGATCGCGAGCTCGACGAGTGGTGGCGGATTCCCTACGCGCTCGACCGGGTCCTCCGCGGGTTCGTCGAGCGCTACGGCGGCAGCGAGGAGCGCGGGCGGCGCGCCTGCGACGCCGCACTTGCCATCCTCCGCGAGCACACATCGTACGCGGCCGTCGCGGAAGCGTTCGACACGGATATGTGGTGGGTGCGCGTCCAGGTCGGACTTGCCTATCGTTTCGCCCACCGACGCAACACCAGCTCAGCGCGGCAAGGATAGCCGCGCCACATCCACGCAACACCAACCGATTACACTTCAGGGGCGCCGACGTCTCGAATACCCGGCCTGGCGGTTCCCCATGCCCACGAACGGGATGAGGACGGCATGACGACCGGAACCGCCGGAACGACCAGCGACAGGATCTGCGACGGCTGTGGCGGTCTCGGGCTGGCCCTCGAGCACCACGGACTTGTGCGCTGCGATCTCTGCGATGGCTCCGGACGGCGTGCTCAGCCGGTGCACCAGGTGAACCTCTCGCGCGTCCGCCCGCCGCGGTGCCCACGTGGACACGGCCGCATGCGCATCGAGCCGGAGCTGCTCCCCGACGGCTCAGTCGAATGCGCCTGCACGATCTGCGGCATGCGACGGTACGTACATCCGGCCGAGGTCTCGCCGGCGTTGAACGGTGCGTACGCATGACGCCGCTGTTGCCGCGCATCACCTGTATCATGCCGACCGTCGGCGCCCGCCGCCAATTCCTCGAACGCGCGGTTGACGATTTCCTGGGCCAGGACTACCCGAACAAAGAGCTCGTCATCGTCGATGAGCCGGGGAGCTGCACACCGCTGCGTCTCCTGTCGTCGCTGGTCCGCGTCGCTACGCTGCACAGCGAGGTGCCGCTCACCATCGGCGCCAAGCGCAATCTGGCCTGTGCGCTCGCCGACGGCGAGATCATCTGCCACTGGGACGACGACGACGTCTACGCGTCAGACCGGCTCACCCACCAGGTCACCCCGATCCTCGCTGGCGAGGCAGACATCACTGGTCTACCGCTGGAGACGGTACTCACCCGTGCTGACGGACGCCTCTGGCTGGCCTCGCCCACACTGGCAAGCGAGATCTTCCCGCTCGGTGTACATGGTGGGACGCTAATGTATCGGCGTGCGCTGTGGAACGCGACGGCCGCGTTCGCGAACGTGAACAGCGGCGAGGACGGCGGATTCCTGCGTCTCCTGCTCAGCCGCGGTGCGAGCCTGGTCGCCGTCCCCAACGCGGGGCGCTTCGTCTATGTGCGCCACGAGTCGACCTGGCCACTTGGCGTCACGACGTACACGCACGCCAACGACTGGCGAGAGGTGACGCACGATGGAGCCGATCTACTGGGGAGAACCAGCGCCACCGTCTAGGCGCGTTCTCGTTCAGACGGAGCCAACCATGTCCGCTGCCCAGGAAGTCGCCAGCCGCGAACGGTTCAAGGCGATGCTGCGCAGGCCGCTTGTGACGGCTCCCGGGAAGACGACGCGGCCGACGAGCGCGCGCGGGAGCTGGTCGGTCGAGGCGCTGCGCGCGCTCACGTTCTGGCGCTACCTCGTCGCGGTTGGTCGCACGGGTGAATGGGACGTTGCTGCCGATGACTGACGCGAAATGCGAGACGCCCGGCTGCAAGGACCGCTCCAGTGAGAGCGTGCGGCATGCGCAGTCCGGCCGCTGGATGTCGCTCTGCGCGCGGATGTGGCGGATCCGGTTCGGTCCCCAGTAGGTGTGATGAGGCGGGTGTGATGGCGTCGCAACGCACGACAGGCAACCAGGACAGGCAACGCGCCCCGCGGGCGAAGGACGAGCGCGACCTCAACGCCGCCCAGCGCGAGAAGCAGGTCGTCGAGCTGCGTATGCAGGGCTACGACTTCGACAGCATCGCCGAGGAGTGCGGCTACGGCAGCCGCGCGAGCGCCTACAAGGCGTGGAAGCGCGCGCTCCATCGCATGCCCGCGCCGGCCGTCGAAGAGGCGCGCAAGCAAATGGCGCTCGCGTACGACGTCGCCCGCAAGGCACTCTTCAATGACTTCGCCACCGGCGATCACGACGCCATCGAGTCCTGGCTCGCCCTCGACGAGCGCCAGGCGAAGCTGCTCGGCCTCGACTACCAGCACAAGACCGGCGGCGACGTCGCCGCGCCGAAGGTCTTCATCCGCAGTTACGGCTCGGCCGACTCGCCAGTGAACACGGATCTGCTCTGATGCGCGTGTCTGCTCCCGTTGCCGTTGAGACCGTCGAGGTCAACTACGTCCCCTATGGCGCGGGTAAGGAACTCTTCGAGACCCGTGACCCGGAGGTCTGCCTCGACGGCCCGGCTGGCACCGCGAAGACAACGGCCGCGCTGAACAAGGTCCATGCGGTGCTCTGGAAATATCCAGGCGCCCGCGGACTCGTCGCGAGAAAACGCAACACGGATCTCGCCGGCAGCGCGATGGTCACGTTTCGCGAGCACGTCCTCCAGGCTGGCGAGGGCGTCAAGTACTTCGGCGGCAACAAGATCAAGCCGCCCGCATTCCAGTATCCGAATGGTCCCGATCCAAGCAACCCCTATGAGGGCGGCTCGGAGCTGGTCGTCAACGGGCTCGATCGGCCGGATAAGGTCAAGTCGACCGAGTTCGATGTCGCGTACATCAACGAGGCGACTGAGTGTACCGAAGAGGATATCGAGTTCGTCCGGTCGCGTCTGCGGCACTATACGATGCCGTATCAGCAGCTCATCCTCGACGACAATCCGGGCCCGCCGACGCACTGGCTGAACCAGCGCATGCTCTCAGGCAAGACGCGGCGCATCAAGTCGCGGCACGAAGACAATCCGCGCTATTACGACCGCGTCGCAAAGCGCTGGACCCGTGAGGGTGAAGCGTACATCGAAGGCACGCTCGGCAGTCTCACCGGCGTGCGACGGAAACGCCTCAAAGACGGCATCTGGGCGGCCGCTGAGGGCACCGTCTACGAGGAATATGACGCCGACATCCACCTGATCCCACGGCGCAGCATTCCCAAAGAGTGGCCGCGCTACTGGGTCATCGACTTCGGCTACAACGACCCCTTCGTCTGCCAGTTCTGGGCCGTCGGCGATGACGGCGCGCTGTATCGCTACCGCGAGATCTACTGGACCGGCCGCATCGTCGAGGAGCACGCGAAAGACATCCTGCGCGTCGTCGGCTACGAGGTGCGCGGCACGCAGCTCGTGCGCATCCGCGACGATGCCGAGCCGCTACCACGCGCGATCATCACGGACCACGACGCCGAAGACCGCGCCACGCTGGAGAAGCATCTGCGCCTCGGCACGACGCCAGCTTTCAAGAGCATCTCGCCGGGAATCCAGGCCGTCAAATCACGCCTCACCGTCAATCCGGCGACACAGAAGCCCCGGCTGTACCTGTTGCAGGACAGCCTGGTCCAGCGCGATCCCGAACTCGCCGCCAAAAAGCGCCCGGCCTCGACGGAGGAAGAGTTCGACAGTTACGTCTGGGACACGCGTGGCGGCCGCACGAGTGGCGAAGAGCCAGTCGATCGCGACAATCACGGCATGGACTGCACGCGCTATGTCGTCGCGTACTTCGACTGTCGCAACAACGTCGCCCAGACCGGACCCGCGCTCGGCAGCCTCCCCCGCGCCGGCCTCTATCGCCCGCGCTAGCTGACGATGCCGCCTGGTCCTCGTGTACGCCTTCCCGGATGGAGCCTCCCGCATGACCGCAGTCAATGATGGTGTGCCGGGCCTCGGCCTGGGTGATATCTTCGCCGACACGCACCGCACCCAGCAGATGACCGCGGCCTGGGACGCCTACCTCGGCAAGCTGCCCGACGAACTGAAGCCGCAGCCCGGCGAGCCGGACGTCAACGTCAAATCGAACCGGCTCGCCCCGATCGTCGATACCGGCCTGTTCTACCTCTTCGGGCTGCCGCTCAAGCTGGAGATCGATCCGGCGTCAGCGAAGAAGGTCGGCGCCGACGTCGAGAAGGCGCAGGAGGCCCTCGACGCCAGCTGGGGCGACGAAGACGACATGATGACGCTGCTGGCCAAGCTCGCCATGAACGGCGGCGTCTTCGGTCAGGCCTTCGCCAAGATCATCCCGCCCGAAGACTCCGCCGGCCGCGAGTATCCGCGCGTCGTGGTGCTCAATCCGCAGAACCTGACGGTGCAGACCGATCCAGACGACTGCGATACGGTCGACTCCTACACCATCCAGTACGACGCGACGCTGCCCGACGGCTCGACGGTCACCAAGCGCCAGGTCACCTGCCGCATGGATCCTGACGGTCTGGCGGCCGAGAACGGCGGGCAGGACCGCGACGACTCCTGGGAGATCTCGACGTTCGTGCGGCGCGGCGAGGGCGGCGACTGGCATCCCGTCGGCGAGCCGATCAAATGGACGCATCCGTGGGGTCCAATCGACGACTGCCAGAACCTGCCGGTCTCGAATCAGCACTGGGGCCAGCCGGATCTGACGCCGGACCTGATCCAGCTCAATCGCACGCTGAACTTCGTCCTCTCCAACATCAACAGCATCGGCCTCTCGCACGGCCATCCGTGGATCTTCGCGAGTGGCACGGACGTCTCGCAGATCACGACCGGCCCTGGCAACATCATCGCGTTGCCCGACGGCGGCAAGCTCGAAGCGCTGATTGCCAACGGCGACATCGCGGGGCTGATGGCCTACGCGGCCGATCTGCGCTCGGACATGGACGAGCAGAGCAAAGTGCCGGGCGTCGCGACGGGGCGCATCAGCGAGCTGCCCAAAGGCCAGATGAGCGGTGTGACGGTCCGCATGCTCTACATGCCGCTGCTCTTCAAGACGATCTTCAAGCGGCGGCTCTACGGCAAGCTCATTCGCGAGCTCTCGACCCGCATGCTCGCGCTCTGTGGTTTCGGCGACGGCACGGACGCCGGCGGTGTGCAGGTGACGCTGCACTGGAAGGATCCGATGCCGACCGACGACCTTCAGGAAGCGCAGACCGCGCAGGCCTGGCTCGCCGTCGGCGTCTCGGCCGACACGCTGATGCAGCAGGCCGGGTTCGACCCGGACCTGGAGCAACAGATGAAGACCGCCGAAGATCAGCGGCAGCTCACGATGTTCTCACGCGGACAGGGCATGCCGCCAGCCGCGCCACCCCTGCAGCCTGGGCAGCCAGGGCAGAGCGCGCAGCCCGGTACGCCCGCGCCAGGTCAACCGCAACAGGCCAACGCACAGCAACAGGCCAACGCACAGCAACAGCCTCCGACCAGTCCTCCACCAGTAAATCATCCCGAGGCGATCAAGGCGCGGGCAAAGATGCAGGCGGCATTCGGCAAGTAGCGACAGACAGGAGCGACGCATGGACCGCTATGACCTGCTCGGACTCGCCGTGTTCGTCGGCGCGGTCGTGCTGGTGATTGCCCTCGTTGTCGGCCAGGCGATGTACAGTGCGGCGCATCATTGTCATGGGGACGGGCATTACTCCTGGACGACGGTCTGCTCCAGCACCGGCAAAAGCGTGAGCTGCTATCCGATCCAGCTCGAAGATCAGGTCTGCGACAAGTAGCTCTATGCGAGAGCAGAAAGGCATCCCGATGACGACACCGGTCGAGTCACCTGCGGCAGCTCCAGAATCCGCGGCCCCAGACAACGACAACGACGCCGCGGTCGAGAAGCATCCCCTCGTCCAGGAGTGCCAGCAGCTCGCCGAGGGCCTCGCCAAACTCGGCGTGAGCGTCAACTTCGGCGCCGGCGTGAACCTGCTGGATCTCAAGCCCGCCGTCGAGGCAAGCGCCGCCGGATCGCTACTCGTCACGAAGGGCGTCTGTACCGCCGAGGAGTGGTATCTGACGGTCTTCGGCACGCTGCACAGCGTGCTCTCAGCCACTCTCCAGCAGGCCGAAGAGCAGGCGCTGCAGGCGAAGAAGCCGAAGATCGAGGTCGCGCGCGCCGTCCCCACGCCTCCGCCTCCGGCGACGCTGGAGCGTAGACGCGCCCAGCGCAGCGGAGGCGCGCGATGACCGGGTCAAAGGCTGGCGTTGGCTGCGTCGCGCTCGCTATCGGGATCGTCATCCTGCTCGCCGTCGGACTCGGCATGGACGTCGTCCTCGCACTCGGCATCCACTACCTGTTCCCGGCCGTCACCGTCGGCAAGGCGTTCATCGGCTGCGTGATGCTCGGCGTCCTGCTCGCCTGGATCGCCAGCGCGTTCCGGAAGTAGGAGTGGCGGCCACATCACATGACGATCGCGCGTCAGCCCTTCGAGATCGCGGCCGAGGCCCATATAGAGCAGGCGTTCGCTCAGGTGCGCGGCGTGATTCAGCCGCATGTCAACCAGTTCCGCCAGCGGCTCCAGAGCCATCTCTCACAGGCCGGCGAACCGAGCGAGGTGAGCACCGTCGAGCTGCACGCCTGGATGCGCAGCCCAAGCGGCGGCAACGTCAATGGACTTGTGCACGTCGTGCGTGGGGCCATGAGCGGGTTTGCCGATGAGGCACGCGGCGCGGTCGAGAACGGCCAGAAGGCCGCGATCGAGGCTGGGAATGCTGCCGGCGAGCAGCAGGTACGCGCAGCCGTCGCCCCTATCGCCCAGGCGGGCGGCATCTCCCCAGACGAGCTCGTCAAGACGACGCGCGCCGACGCCTCGTATGGTCTCATCGGCAACACGGTCTCTGGCGGGCCACTTAAGCGCCTCTTCGACACGCTGCCCGATGATGCGGCCAACGGCATGTATCAGAGTTTGCTCTCCGGGTTACGCGCCGGCGTGAACCCGACGCAACTCGCCTTCGACATGATGCTGTGGAGCGGCTCGGCACGCGCCCGGGCGCTGACGATCGCGCGGACGGAGATGCTCGGTGCGTATCGTACCGCGCAGCTCGAGAACTTCCGCGCGAACAGTGACGTGGTAGGTCAGTGGCAATGGCGCTGCGAGATCGGGAGCAACACCTGCGCGATGTGTCTCGGCATGGACGGCGAGGTGTTCGACCTCGAAGAGTCGTTCGATAGCCATCCCAATTGCCGGTGTTCGCCGGAGCCGGTCACCAAGAGCTGGGACGACATCCTCGGCGATTTCGGCATCGACACGAGTGACATCCCTGAAACCAGCGCAAGCGCTGATGACGGCTTCACTGGCGCCGAGTGGTTCGCGGCCCAAACAACCGACGTGCAAGCACAAGTGCTCGGCAAGGCAGGCGCCGCAGCGTATGCCGCCGGCGATGTGACGCTCGACGACTTCATCGGCATCGCGGCCGATGGCAGCCGCTATCAGCGATCGCTCAAGGACATGGGGATCGACTGGCGCGATTACACCGACTAGCGCATCCGCGAAAGGCATCCACCAAATGGCCAGCCTCGACAGCCACCGTACGCATCAACCTCGACGTTCAGCTTGATGGGCAGCCGATCACGCGCGTGCTGGAACACCCGGCGACGTACGAGCTGGACACGCACGGCGCTGGCCTCACCGTTCATCTCCAGCTCGACGGGCACATACTCGCGCAAGCGCTTCTTCCCGAGCTCGCGCGTCAGCTCACTCGATTGATCGCCGTGCCACCAGCAGGTGCGGACGGTCTCTAGCCGTCATCCCCCATCACCGGCCCCAGGGAGTACGCTTGGGGCCACCTGTAAGGAGCTATCCTTTCCATGGCAGACGACACGCAGACCGGCGGCCAGGCGCCGCAAGGTCAGCAGTCCCAGGCGGGCAACGCGCCAACCTCCAGCACCCCCGAACCACAACAGCAGCAGCAGGCCTCGACGACGCCCCAGGCGGGCGCGGAGAGCGGCCAGCAGCAACAGCAGTCCCAGCAGACCTCACAGCCGAGCCTTGAGGAGCTCGTCGCCGCGAAGGAGCGCCTGGAGCGCGAGCTCGCCGAGACCCGCAAGGAAGCGGCAGCCCATCGCGTGAAGGCCAAAGAGCTCGACAAGCGCATGGCCGATGAGGAAGCGGCCAAGCTCTCCGACGTCGAGAAAGCGCAGAAGCGGGCCGAAGCCGCCGAGGCGCGCGAGAAGACGACCCGCGAGCGCATCGCGCGGTCGGAGCTCAAGCTCGCCGCCAAAGACGCCGGCATCATCGACCCAGAAGACGCCATCGCCTTCCTGCTCGGCAAGGTCGAGTACGACGACGACGGCGAGCCAAAGGACGTTGCGCAACTCGTCGAGGGTCTCAAGAAGAGCAAGGCGCACCTGTTTGGCTCCGCCGGCACTCCGGCCAGCCAGCAGCGTCAGGAGCCCGCGAGCAGCGGTGGCGCGACGAATCCACCCCGCCAGAGCGGACCCGTCGTCGTGACGGCCGATCAGTACCTCAACAAAGAGTTCCAGCGCACCTTCCGCGCGCAGCACGGCATCGACATCGTCGCCGCCGCGCGTCAGGGCAAGGTCACCATCGTCTAGCACGGCTCCGATGCGCTCACCTGCCTCTCCTCGCTGAGGCACGTCGCTCCTGAGCCGCACCTCTCCGTTCCCTCCGCACCCCT
>CAYRVF010000029.1:7972-22761 GCA_964427535.1 uncultured Ktedonobacterales bacterium | reverse complement strand
CTCCGTTCCCTCCGCACCCCTTCCCCTCTCTGTTGACACAGCCGCGATCGCATCACCCCCAGATCGCGGCTTTCGCGTGGCCTCCCTCTTCGCCGCCCTCGTAGGCGGCATCCCCTTCGGCCACGCCAGGAGCAACGCCTCAGATGGCTACGATTACCAATGTCATTGCGGACACCTCAGGTTTTATCCCCCAGACCTGGGCGCTCGAAGCGCTGAACGTGCTGCGCAACCGCATCGCGCTGGCGAAGATCATCGCCAAGGACACCGACTTCACTGAAGCGGGCTGGCAGGGTAAAGCCCTGAACATCCCGTATCCCGGCACGTTCGCCGCCCAGGACAAGGTGGCCGGCAACGCCGTCACGGCGCAGGCCCCGACCGGTGGCGCGAGCGTCCAGCTGACGCTCTCCAAGCACAAGGTCGTCGACTTCCTCGTCGAGGACTACGCGCAGGCGCAGGCCAACTCCGACCTGCTCTCGCAGTACGTCGAGCCGGCCGTCATCGCGCTGGCCGAGCAGCTGGAGAACGACCTGTGGACGATGTACTCCTCGTTCACCGGCGGCTCCATCGGCACAGCAGGCACCGACCTGGTGTCGAGCGTGATCCGCTCCGCGCGCAAGAAGCTCAACGACGCGAAGGCGCCGATGCAGGACCGCTTCATGGTGGTCTCGGACAAGGACGAGATCGCGCTGCTCGGCGACACGAGCCTGGCGCAATACTACGCCTTCAGCCGCACCGGCTCCATCGAGCAGGGCTCGCTGCCACCGCTCTACGGCTTCAATGTGCTCGTCTCGCAGCTCGTGCCGGTCGTCGCGGGCACCCCGAACACGACCCAGAACATCGCCTTCCACAAGTCCGCGATGATGATGGCGATGCGGCCGTTCAAGGACATTCCGGCGGGCTCGGGTGTCGCGACGGCGACTGTGCTCGACCCCGAGTCGGGCCTCGCGATACGCGTGCTCAAGCAGTACAAGCCGGAGTACCGCGCAGAATATGTCGGCTTCGACATCCTCTACGGCTACACGAGCTTGCGTCCGACCCTGGGCGTGAACGTCCTGGCCTAGTCGCGACGGTCACGGTTTTGGGGGAGCGTGCCTGAAAGGGTAAAGGTCATCAGGTAGTGGAGAACCTCGCCGGTATCCGTACTTCGGTGCATTTCGTGCCGTATCGGAGCTGCCGCGGTTAGGTTGCCGAGTATTTCGGCGCATGCCACGAGGGAAGGCCCGGTCTTACCGGGCAGGAACTAAAACGAGGCGTCGGTACACGCCTATCCACTACCGTGCGGGGTTCGAATCCCTGCCGCTCTCCCACATCCCACATCCCACATCCCAGCCCACACGCATCATCACATCTCCATTGGATGGAGACCACCGAGAGGGTACCTACTCATGGCCCGTTTCATCGTCAACCACGGCGGCGTGGTCCACATCGTCAACGACGAGGACTTCGCCACCCACCTCGGCCAGGCCAGCATCAAGCCGAGCGAGCAGGATCCAGCGGGGAAGCCCGCGCGTGAGGCCTCACGCGAAGAGATCGAGGCGTTCTGCGCCGAGCATGGCATCGCCTCCCCCTTCGCCTCAGACGGCGAGCCTGCGTCCGAGGGTGAGCCTGCCAAGAGCGGTCGCGGCAGCCGGTAGCGATAGGACACGTAGCGGAGGAAGGCGCCACACAATGCGCAACTATAGCGGCATGCTCGACGGCACCTTCACCGCGCCGTCCACGATCACGCAACATCAGACACACAACAGCGCGGGCCACCAGGCCTTCGTCGCGCACGTCATTGTGAGCGCGATCTCCGGCGCGGGCGCGACTGCCACGCTCGTCCTGGAGGACAGCCCCGACGGGCAGAACTGGGCGCAGATCGCCACGCAAAGCGTGACCGCCACCGGCACCTATGCCCTGCGCAGTGGCGCTGGACCCGTCGGCGAGTTCGTGCGCGTCCGGCTCTCGACGCTCGCGGGCACGACTCCCTCCGTGACGATGGCCACGAAAGGCGCGGCACGCTAATGGCGGTCCGTACCAGCATGGCCGACCTGATCGCGCGCGTGCGGCGCTACATCGGCGATCCTAATCCGCCGCCAACCGGCGCTACGATGCAGTTCCAGGATCAGGACATCCAGGATCAACTGGATGAGCACCGCTTCACGGTGCGCTACGCGCCGCTCCTGCCGGGGCCGACGCTCGTGCCCGGCGCGCTCTACGACTACCTGGACTACTACGCCAGCCCCAGTAATTGGGAGAGCGACGAGGTCCTGACCTGGGTCGACTTCAGCGTCATCACCCCCACCAGCGCCGACCGCATCAGCGGTCACTGGACGCTGCCGCAGAGCACCCCCGCTGGCGTCTACCCGCCCGTCTTCATCACGGGCAAGTTCTACGACGTCAACGCGGCAGCCGCGGATCTCCTCGACCAGTGGGCCGCGTTCCTCGCCACGACCGCCTACGACTTCACGTCCGACGGCCAGACCTTCCGCCGCTCGCAGATCGTCGCCGCCAAGCAGCAGCTCGCGGCGACCTATCGCCGGCGCGCGATGGCCACCTCGTCGAAGGCGCGACGCCACGATCTCGCGGGCGCGCACAGTGTCTTCTCGCTCGGCATGGGCGGCCCTGGTGACGTGAGCGGCACGTAGCACCTAGCGAGGGACAGCTCTCATGATCCCAGCCCACGAGCTCGCCGCCATGCAAGCCGCGTGCGCGGCCGCGCTCGATACCCCCTGCACCATCGAACGCAAAGCCCCCGTCGCCGACGGCTACGGCTCCGAGAGCGACGGCTACCAGCCCCTCGCAACTCCATTGTGCAGCCTCTCGCAGCCGTCCGCGCAGCTGATGCAGAACTACGAGTACCTCATCGGCGATCAATCGACCTGGGTGGTCGGGCTCCCGGCTGGTCAGGACGTGAAGAACGACGACCAAATCGTCGTCGCCGGACAGACGCTGCGCGTGCAGGCCGTGCTCGCGCCACGCAGCTATGAAACCCGCCGGCGCGTGCTGGCGAGCGAGATCAGATAGGGCACGAACGCCATGGACGGCGAGTTCAACATCTTCCCCGAGCTGATGGCGGCGATGGATAAAGCCGCCGCGCAGCTCGTCAAAAAAGCCGCGTTCGACATCCAGGCGAAGGCGAGCAAGAACAACGGCTGGCAGCATCCTACTGGCTTCCTCGATTCGAGCATCTACGTCGTGACCAAGGACAGCAGCAGCTACGGCTCGGACGTCTCTGGCGCGGGTGAGTTGCTGCCGGAAGTCGAGCCGCCGACGACGGTGACTGAAGCCTATGTGGCCGTCGGCGCGTCCTATGGCATCTTCCAGGAGCTCGGTACGCGCTCCATCCCACCCCACCCGTACCTCACGCCCGCGGCTGAAGCGGTCCGTCCCTCCTTCGTCGAGTCGATGAGCCGCCTCGAAGACAAGATGCTCGAGAACCTGTAATGAACGAGGTTGCTTCGGATCTCCAATGGCTCACGGCCATCCTCTCGGCCGATAGCGCCCTCCTGTCGGCCGCACCTGGCGGCATACGGCGCGGGCTCGCACCGGTGAAGACGCCGACACCCTACATCCTGCTGTCCCACCAGGGCGGCAGTGACGTCCTCTCGGGGACGGCCGTACGGCTCATGACGAGTGAGCTCTTCCAGGTAGTCGCGATCGGTCCGACGAGCCAGTTTCCCGCGCTCGTGACCTGTGCGAACCGCCTCGACACCCTCCTCGGCCGGACGTCACAGAGCGCAGGCGGCATCACCATTCTGGCCTGCTACCGCGAGCAAGAGATCGCGCTCGACGAGCTCGTGAACGGGATCTCGTGGTCGCGCCTGGGCGGCATTCACCGCATCCTCCGCTAGGCCTCCTCCTCTCTCGCCTCCCCTATCCCCGCTCTCACTCCCACTCTCCAACTCCCCCTTCAGCTCTCATGCCCTGCCGCACCACGAGGCGCGGGGCATTTTCGTGCCCGGGCCGTACCTCGCCACGCGCGCCGGCCGGCAGGATGGATGGAACCGACAGCATGCCAGGACATCGCGCTACCGTCAACCAGCAAGTGCAGCTCGGCCCCGAGGCCACGCCGGGCACCTCTGTTCCTGCTGGGAAACTCATTGAGGCCTTCACGTGGTCGTGGGGCATCAAGCCGAGCGTCAAGACCTTCCGCCCGACCGGACGCAAGTATCTCTCGACGGCCGAAGAGCTGACCGAGATGACGAACGGCAAGATCAGCGGCGATATGGACTACAACGCGCTCATGTACGTCCTCAACTCGATCTGTGGCAAGGTCACGCCGGCGCTGGTCGCCCCCTCGACGTCCGCCTACAAGAGCATCTTCACGCCGCCGCTCTCGGGTAACGCCAACCCTCAGACCTACACGCTGCAACAAGGCGACGCAGTGCGCGCCGACGCGCTCGCCTATCTGCTCTTCACGGGCTGGGGCTACAAGCTCAATCGCAAGAGCGAGATGTCGATCTCGGGTGACTTCATGGGCCAGGCCATCTCGGATGGCATCTCCATGACCACCAACCCGACCGTTGTCGCGCTCTCCCCGATGGTCGGCAAACAGGCCAACGTCTACCTCGACACGACCTCGGCGGGCCTGGGCACCACGCAGCTCACCAACTTCCTCGAGCTCGATTTCGCGGCCAGCAACTACTTCGGCCCGCTCTGGTTCGTCAACCGCGCGAACCCGTCGTACAGCAGCCACGTTGATCTCGCGCCGAAGAACGAGGTCAAGCTCTCGCTGGAGGCGGATACGCAAGGCATGTCGCTGCTCGCGCACATGCAGCAGGGCGACACCGTCTATGTGCGCGTCGATGCCCAGGGCGCGGTCATCGACGCCACCAACGCCATCAACGCCGAGTTCACGCACGACATGGCCTGCAAGGTCACCAATGTGTCCGAATTCGGTGACGCAGACGGCCTCTTCAAGATCGAGTGGACGCTGGAGGTGGCAGAGGACGCGGCCTGGGGCAACGCGCAGAAGCTGACCCTCATCAACACGCTCAGCACCCTCTAATCAGCAGCCTCTCACGAGTACGCAAGGACACGCGACAGCCATGGGTTTCAAGTACAAGGATCTCGCCAAAAAGACGAAGCGCGCCACGCTCGATCTCGGCGACGGCGACACCATCGCGTTCGAGTTCCGCACCGGCATGGTGACGCCGCGCTTCCTCGCGGACATCCAGACCCTCGACGACGTGGAGCATCTGACGCCGGACGTCGTGCTGGCGATCTCCGAGCATGTGGCGCGTCTGCTCACCACCTGGGACGTGGAAGACGACGACGGAAGCATGTTCCCGCTCGATCCCACGCGGCTCGCGGCCGATATCGCGGCGCAGGTGCAGCTGGCCATCCTCTTCACCTGCATCGCGGAGATGAAACCGGGGGAAGCGACGGCGCCGGAGCAGGCACAGCCGGAGCAGGCCCGCGCCTGACGGAGACCGCCGCCCTCCGGCGCTATTTCCTCACCGAGGGCCAGCTGGGCTACATTCCCGACTGGTACCCCCTGATCCGGGCCGCACGCTACCTCAAAGTGCCGCCCTGGGTCCTCGCCGAGCAGCCCCTCTACTGGCAGCAATGGGCGCTCATGGCACAATCCGCCGAGCTCGACGCGGCCAACGGCCCCGAGACGAGCTGAGACCCCACTATCCTCCCCGAAGGAACGCCTCCACGTGAGCAAGTACATCGTCGTCTCCGACGCGCAGTACGCGGACCTCGAACGCGTCGCCGAGCAGCGCGCCGTCCTCCCTGGACAGGTGCTCGCCGAGCTCCTCGACTCCCTCGCGTCAGATGCCTCCGCCCCATCTGAGCCCACGTCCCCATCCGCCCATGACGCGCAGGCTGACGCGGCCGACGAACCTGTGCACGACGCCTAGCACTCCCCCCTGCCTTTCCCTCACCCTCCTCCTCGATCTCGCCTGACTTCCCCCTGACAAGGACGCCCCAATGGGTATCACGGCTGCGCAGCTCCTGGTCAAAGTGCAAGCGGATACGCTGTCCGCGCAACAGGGCCTGGGAGGGATCGCGAGTCTGCTCGGGGCGGGAGGCGTCCTGGGTCTCGGCATCGCCGCGACCGGAGCGGCGGTGGCCGGCATCGGCGTCGCGGCCACGAAAATGGCCGGAGATTTCGAGGCGGGGATGACCTCGCTCGTTACCGGCGCAGGTGAGTCCCAGGCCAACCTCAAGATGGTGTCAGACGGCATCCTGCAGATGGCGCGCGACACCGGCACCTCGACACAGCAGCTCACCTCCGGCATGTACATGATCGAGTCCGCCGGCTTCCACGGCAAGGCCGGCCTCGACGTATTGAAGGCGGCCGCCGAGGGCGCGCGGGTCGGCAACGCCGATTTAGGCACCACCGCTGACGCTGTGACGACGATTCTAAAGGACTTCCCCAACGTCACGAATGGGGCTTCGGGGGCGGTCAACACACTGATCGCGACCGTCGCCAACGGCAAAACCCACATGTCGGATCTGGCAGGCAGCTTGTCGCAGATCCTGCCGACCGCCTCCGCCGCGCATATTGGCCTGAATGATGTCATGGCGGCCATGGCGACGATGACCGGTGAGGGCGTTGACGCCGCGAACGCCTCGACCTACCTCCGCCAAACCATGCTGGCGCTCACGGCCCCGTCCGCGGGTGCCAAGAAGGCCCTCGCCGAGGTAGGCCTGAACAGCGCGGACGTCGCCGCCGAGATGCAGAAGAGCCTGCCGGGCGCGCTGCAGATGATCACCGACGCCGTCGGGAAGAAATTCCCGGAAGGGTCGGCCGGGTATGTCAACGCGCTCAAAAACATCGCCGGCGGGTCGCGGCAGATGCAGGGCATGCTCGACCTGACCGGTCAGCATATGAAGGATTTCCAGGCCAACGTCGGTGGCATCGGCGACGCCGTCCAGAAGGGCGGCGCGCAGATTACCGGCTGGAACTTGGTGCAGGGTGACTTCAACCAGAAGGTGGATCGGGCCAAAGAAGTGGTCCAGACGCTGATGATCCAACTCGGCACCAAGCTGCTGCCGGTGGCCGGCCAGGTCGTCGATCTCTTCGCCAATAATCTGGTGCCCGCACTGAAGACCGTCGCGACCGGCATCAAGAACGCCGTCGATACCGGCGAGCGGCTGGTGAAGTTCCTGCAGAGCACATCCCCGGCGGCCGATGCGGTCAAGGCCATCCTCATCATTCTGGGCGGCGCGATGCTCGGCTTCGCCGCGTCCGCGATCCCAGCTGCCGTCGCCGGCATCATGGCCTCGGTCACGGCCTTCGGAGCTCAGGCCATCGCGGCCGGTGCCGCCGCGATGGCGACGCTGGCCGCCGCCGCCCCCTTCATCCTGCTCGGGGCGGCGCTCGCCGCCGTCGCCATCGGCATCTATGAGCTGATCCAGCACTGGTCCCAGGTCCAGCAATTCTTCGGCAATATCAAACAGGCGGTCGGCGACGCACTCGGTCATATTCTGAGCATCGCCAAGGACTGGGGCCTCAAACTCCTCGAGCTCTACACGTGGCCCTACCGCGAAGCCTGGGCGCTCATACAGGCGGCCTTCACCGAGGTCAAGACGCTGGTGCAGACGGCGCTCAGTGACATTCTGGCGGCCTTTCGCTGGCTCTACGAGCACAACACCTACGTGAAGGACATGGTGGATGGGATCAAGGCGATTTTCCTCGACGCCAAGGCCTTCCTCGCCACCGCGCTTACTGACGTGAAAAAGGTGTTGCTGGACGCCTGGTCGACGATCCAGAGCGACGCCGCTGCGGCCTGGGCCTGGGTCTACGACCATATCGTGCAGCCTGTGCAGAATGTCTGGACCCAGGTACAGAACATCGCCGGCCAGATCATCGGGTTTCTGAAGGGGACCTGGACGACCATCTCGACCGATGTGTCGAACGCCTGGAATGGCGTCCTCGGGTTCATTACAGGGCTCGCCGGACGGGCAGGCGCGGCGGTGAAATCAGGTGTCGTGGATCCCATTACG
This sequence comes from uncultured Ktedonobacterales bacterium, assembly GCA_964427535.1. GTDB lineage: Bacteria > Chloroflexota > Ktedonobacteria > Ktedonobacterales > JADMIN01 > CAYRVF01. The sequence continues at coordinate 14,820 of CAYRVF010000029.1, read as the reverse complement.
TCGATGATCACTGGGCTCGCCGGGCAGGCGCTGCACTGGGGCGAGAACCTCATCACCATGCTCGTGCAGGGCATCACCAACACGGCCGGGAACGTCGGCAAGGCCGTACAAGGCATCGCCGGCAACATCTTCAAGTTTCTCGGCTTCCACTCGCCGACGAAGGAAGGACCAGGCTCCGACGCCGACACCTGGATGCCGAATCTGGGCAAGATGCTTGTCGACGGTCTCACCAGCCAGCAAGGTGCGGTCGCGACGGCCGCGCAGGGCATTGCCGCCCAGATCGCGGGGCGTCTGCAAGGCCTGACGGCGGGCAGCGCCTCGCTCTCGCTGAGCACCCTCGGCTCTGGCAGCACTGGTGTCCCGCTGGCCCTGCCCACCACCATCGCCAGCTACCCCAACCCGGCCGGCTACGGCGCATCCAATACTGCCCAGGGAGCGCAGAGCGGCGTACCAGGGCAGCCCATTCTGCTGCAGGTGGACGGGCGCACCTTCGCGCGTGCCTTCCTGCCCTACGTCCCTGGCGTCGTCGCCAACGCGACTGGCAACCGTACCAACTAGGAGCCGTCCGACGTGAGCTATACGGTCAAAGTCGGGGGCGCGGTGGTGCAGGTGCAGGCGGGCACGCTCGACGTCACGAACGAGATCGGCCAGCGCTCGCAGTGCACCTTCACCGCGCGAACCGGCACGGGTGTCCACTGGGAGCAGGGGACACAGGTCCAGATCTACGACGACGGCGGGACGAAGCGCTACGCTGGCTTCGTCGACACGAGTCAGACCACCAAGCCGGGCAAGGCCCCCTACCTGTACCATGCCGTGACGTGCATGGACAACCACTACTGCGCCGATAAGCGGCTGGCCTTCCAGAGCTACCTCAGCGCGCCCGCGGGCACGATCGTCCAGTCGTTGTGGCAGAACTATCTGCAGGCGGAAGGTGTGACCCTCGGCCCGATCGCGGCGGGCATCACCATCCCCGAGGTGATCTGGAACGGCGAGCAGGTCTCGGCGTGTCTGGACTGGCTTGCGCAGCAGTGCGGCTTCTGGTGGCAGATCGACGAGAACAAGGTACTGTGGTTCCAGCCGTACGGCGGGCTCACGGCGCCGTTCGTGCTCGACGGCACCCAGGTCTCGCAGGACGACAAGCTGAGCGTCGCCTGGGGCAACCGCCAATATCGCAATCGGCAGTTCCTGGTCGGCGGCAAAGACAAGACAGCCGTCCATACTGAGACGTTCGTCGGCGACGGCGTGCGGCGCGCGTTCACCCTCAGATATCCCGTCGCGGGCATCTCTGGCAAGGACAAGAAGACCGGGCTCACTAAGGGCATCCTGGTCAACGGCGTCACCAAGACAATCGCGAACAAGAACACAGGCGGGGCGAACGGCGGCGCGCAGTGGTACTACGCCATCTCCGACGCCGTACTCGCCCAGGACCCGTCTGAGCCCGTGCTGGGCACGGGGGATACGCTCACCGTCACCTACGAGGGCGAATATCCCGTCATTGCCCTGGCGCAGAACGCCGCGCTCATCACTCAGCAGCAGCAGCTGGAGGGTGGCGGCAGCGGCTACGTCGAGGCCAAGGAGTCCAACCGCAAAGTCCATACGCTCGCGGCCGGCTTCCAGATCGCGCAGGCCGAGCTCGCCCACTACGCGCAGTCGATGACGACGCTGGTCTGGGCCGCTCCCTCGACGAGGGTACCGGCCGGGTTGGCCCAGGGGCAACTGCTCAGGGTCAACCTCACGGACTTCGGCCTCGCCAAGCAGATGCTCGTGCGGTCGGTGGAGATCACCGACAACACGGACGACCTCAACATCTGGCTAATCGTGACCTGCATCGGCTCGCCGTATGACGTCAGCTGGCAGAGCTTCTTCCAGAACCTGCTGACGAACAACGGTGCCAGCGATGTGAGCGATGCAGCGAATCAGGCGGAGGGCACCATCCTCGCCACCCTCTCGCAGATCCAGCTCACGCGCACGCCGCTCGTCACGGTCACGGCAACCAAGCTCGTCTGCCCCATCGTCAGCCCCGCGCTCATCTGTGGCCCCACCGTTATTGTCTGCTGAGTCATCGACTTTCCTTTCGCCACTGGTCGCCACTGGCTCAGCTTACTAAAGGACGTCCTGCATGGCCTCTGGCACCTCCGCCACCTACACCACGGTCGGCCTCAACCTCATCGCCGGCGCGCAGATCGGTGGCCCCTCGGCGCAGGTGACCTACGTCGCCATCGGCACGGGGACGGGCACCCTCTCGGGGGGACTCACCGCCGGGCAGGCGTACACGCAGCTCGGGGTGAACGCGCTGGCCGCGGCGGTTCCGGGCAATCAGGTGCTCGCCATCGTCTACCAGACCTCGATCGACTTCGTGACCGTCGCGCCCTCCGGAGCGCCACAGGGTGCGACCTCGTTGCCGATCGTCTCGTGGACACCGGCGTTCAGCTTCCCGGCCGGGACCGGCCTGGTCAACCAGCCCAGCCTGGGGGACACGCAGCTGCAGGCGGAAGCCTACCGCACGGCCGTCTCCGCGGCCACACCTGGCAGCGGCGCAGGAGAGACGCTGATCTCCGGCTACGGCGACCCCACCGCGACGCCGAGCGGCACCTACGTCGAGGTCGGCTGGTTCGCCGATCCCTCCCCCACCCCCGTCACCAATAGCGGCACCCTCATCGCGCGCGCGGTCATCTGGTGGCCCCACGCCCAGTACGCCGATAGCCAGACCTTCCAGATGGATGGCGTCATCTAGCCCACGCACGCAAGAGAGACAGGATAGACACGGATGTCGTATCTTCCCACCGCCTGGAAGAGTGGCCAGACCCCGGCCGATGCGCCGCAGTTCAACAATCTCGAATCGGCGTACCGCTCGGCGATGTCCGCCCTGAACGCGGATCTGTTCTCCGCCTTCGTGCTCTCCGGCCTGGTCGCGACGAAGGATACCAGCGTCGCGACGCAGCTCGACGTGACGGCCGGCGTCGCCTACCTCAAACAGCCTGCCGCGACGGTCGCCAGCGGCAGCGGCGCCACGACCTCTTCGGTGTCGCAGAATGACATCGCGCGCGTGGCGCCGGCCGCGTCCACCTTCACGACGAGCGTCGCCTCTGCGACCTATTACTTGGACCTCAACCCGGACGGCACCTGGTCGTGGGGCACGGTCCACAGCGCCCAGGCGAACTCCTTGTCCGTCGCCCAGGTGACGACCGACGCCAGCGGCAACATCCTGACCGTGACGGATAAGCGGTCGATGCTCGCGCAGCTCCTGCCTGGCGACCTGATGGGCCAGCTCCAGTTGCCGACGACGGCGGGTGTGAGCGTGCAGCCACCGCAAGGCGGGCCGTACGGCGGGCAGATCGTCGGTGGGGTGACAGGAGGTCAGCCGGGCGCACTGGTCGGCAGCCCGGACACGGCCATGCTTTTCAATGGCACGAGCGGGCAGATCCTTACGCCGCCGACGGGACTGCCGACTGGCAACAATGCATGGTCACTCGAAGGCTGGATGAACACCTCGAATCTGCCCGCGAGTGGCAAGACGCAGAAACTCCTCGCATTCGGCGGCTGGGGCTCGAATGGCGTGCGGCCGGCAGTCTATATCGATAACGGTGCCGCGCTGCATGCCGAGGTCTGGGGCACGAGCGGACCGGGGTACACCATCGCGACGGGTGCCTGGCACCATTTCGTGGCGACCTGGGACGGCACGACGCTGGCACTCTGGGTCGACGGCGCCTCCCGCACCAGCTTCACGCCCGGCGCGCTCTCCGTCGCCAGCACCTATGGCCTGACCATCGGCTCGGATGTGCTGGGTAACACCACCGGCGACTTCTTCAACGGCCTGCTCGACGAGTGCGCGATCTACAGCTCAGCGCTCACGCCCGCCCAGATCACGAACCACTATTCGCTTGGCAAGAACGGCCCGAACGGCGCGACGACCTACGCCGCACAGATCCTCTCCGAGCCGAGCTTGCTGCGCTACTATCGCCTCGACGATAACGCCTCGCGGGGCCGGGCGAATCAGGCCATCGCCGAGCACGATCCAGTGGTCGCCGCCGACGGCACCATCAACCCGGTGGCGGTCGCGAGCGTCGGCGGGCAGCCGGCTGCCGGCGGCTTTGGGGTGCCGGTGATTGTGGCGAGCGTCTTCGAGGCGCACATAACGAGCACCGCACAGCAGACGCTCATCTCAACGACGATTCCAGCGGGTTTCTATGAGGTTGACGCGGCGCTCTACGTTGGCAACCCCACCTCAGGCCAGAAGGTCAAGCTCCAGATTGTCGCCCCCGGCCATGCGGTCACGATGGGCCTCTCCCCTTTCATCGGTACGGGTGCGACGAGCGTTGGCGCGCTCGACGGGACCACTACAACGCTGACATCGCCATTCGACTACTCGACCCTCCCACTCAGCTTCGCAACCATCGGCGGCGCGTTGTCGGTCACCTATACCGATCCTGGCGGCACGCCCAACGATCTCGTGAGCGTCGTCGTGAAGCGCCTCGCCTAGACCAGCCAGCCGCCGCGCAGGACGAAGACGGTGAGCGCCGCCTGCAGTGCCAGTGAGCCGAGCACCAGCGGCACGATACCCCAACGAGGGAGGCGCCGCAGCCCTCCCGCAAGTTGGAGCAGCACCGGCACAGCGGCGTAGCAATACCGTCCATCGGAGGCAAGCGGGTCGGGGAATCCTGGCTGTACGAGCGGTGTCACCAGACAGAGCAGGACCACGCCGAGTGTGAGCACGGTAAACGAACCTGGGGCTGATCGCGCGGTGATGAGGGCGACGACCAGACAGAGCAGCACTGGCACCAGATCGAGCAGCAGATGCGCCGAGGGCCATGACCAGTGCGGGAGCGTCAGCCACTCGTGTCCCGCCAGCGCGAGCGTCTGCCATGGCCAGCGCAGCCCATGCCCCCAGCCGTAGTGCTGAGATGTTGGAACCCCCTCCACGTGCAGGAGAATCAGCGGGTCGCCATACTTACGCTGCAGGACAGTCATGTAGAGACTCAACGCGGCGAGGGGCGCGGCGATGAGGAGCGACGGCGCGAGTGTCGGGCGACTCCATTGCCGTGTGCGGATGCGCCACCACCACGCGTGCTGGCTGGCATACTCGACCAGCACCGCGAGCACCAGCAATACGCCAAAGGGCCGGGCCACGCTTGCCAGTGCCGCCGCCAGGGCTGCCCAATCCCACCGCCCTCGGCGGGCTGCCAGTAGCGCCGAGGCAGCCAGTGCGATGAAGAGTCCGTCGCTGTACGCCCCGGCCAGGAACACGGCCAATGGGCTCGCCGCCAGGAGCAGCATGGGGAGCCACGCCGCACAGGCGGTGCGCGCTTCATGTGCCGCGAGCAGGCCGACGAAGACGAACGCCGCGAGTGTGCCGACGTTGGCCACGGCGAGTGCGATCACCAGCGCCAGCGTGCTCCGTGTGCCTGCCAGAACCACCAACGGATGCATGAGCAGGGGATACAGCGGGAAGAATGGCGCATCCCACCGCGCACCGGTAGAGTAGCCCACCTGAGCGAGGACGAGGTAAAACCGGGCGTCAAAAAACCGCCAGGCGTCCAGTCGCTGCGTTACGCCTCCAGGCACGAAGAGCACGGTGAGCACCACGTCCATGAGCCGGGATACCAGCCACACCAGAACGGCGCGCGGGACCACGTAGCGCCATGGCAGCGCGCGGCGACCGGCCTTGCGGAGCGCGGCGACTGTGATTGTCTCCGGCGCGAGACCCGCCGCTCCGACCGGCCCCCTCTCGATCCCCTCGGCGACCACCCGCATCCTCCTCCTGGCGCACTTGGACCGCCCTATTGTGCGCCATCGCCTTCCAGTTGGCAAGCGCTCATTCGCGAGGACAGAGTTCTCGCGATCGACAGACAGACATACACAGAGACACACCATGGCCGCAGGGATCGCGGCTGCTGACGAGGAAGACCAGGGATGGGGGACATGGGGACGGTGGATGAGAGCAGCAAGGTCGAGGACCTCATCCTCGAAAGTCTGAAGCGGATCGAGACAAAGTTCGACACCGGCTTCAGCGACCACGCGCGGCGCATCGGCGCGCTTGAGGTGGCGATGGCCACCATTCAGACGCTCATCGCGCGGAGCGACGCCTTCTGGCCGAGAGCGCTGCCGTGGCTGATGTTCGCCTGGAATATTCTGCTGGTCGTCATCGGCGGCATCGTCTGGCTGATCTCGAACGTGCACGCCGGGCATTGAGGCATGAACGCGGAAGGAACAACCATCATGGCGCAGGAAGCGCGCATGTTTACGATTCGTGGGCACAACGAGCTGCTTGCCGACGACCGCCTCATCGAGGATCCGGCCGGCGAGACTCCGACCCGCTGGCTCCGCCTGGTGCAGTTCGCGCTCACACAGCGCCGGTTCGCGGCGGTGACGATCCCTGCGCGCTGGGCGCGCTACGTCGCCGACGCGCACACGAGCCACGGCTATGTGGTCCGTGTCACCGCGAGCGCCTCCCCCGAGATGCGCCTCCTGTGCGTCTGGCACCCTCGCCACGCCGCTCAGAGAGCACAGGCGAGCGCGTAAATGAGCACGACTCCATCCCAGCCGCTCCAGCCGCAGGCGGGCGACGTCCTGCTGTTCCGTACGTCCGGGCGCTGGTACGAGCGGCTCATTTGCCGGGCGACGGACGGCGACGTCGTGCATGCCGAGCTGGTCGTCGACCCCGAGCACAGCGTCGGCGCGCTCATCACCGGTGTCGAGCTGCACGCCATCCCGCAGGGGCGCGACGTCGTGCTCGTGCCTACCGGCGCTCGATTACGCGCGGCCAATGCGCCCAGGCTCCTCCGCGCGCTCTTGTGGCTGGAGAAGCGCACCGGCTGCCGCTACGGCTGGCTCTCCATCGTCGCCGACGG
>CAYRVF010000029.1:0-7872 GCA_964427535.1 uncultured Ktedonobacterales bacterium | reverse complement strand
CCCACCCCCTGCTCGCACACGTCCACGAGACACATGAGGCTGTCTCGTGGATCGAGCTGAGCCCGCCGCATCCTCCGCGCGAGGAGACGCCGGAATACGCGAAGGCGCACCATTTTCTGGTCGTCGAGCAGGACCGGCCGTGCGAGGTCTGCGGCGTGCGACGGTCCACGCTCACAGATCCGGCGCAGAACCCAGTGGGCGCGAAGGACCTGGAGACGCATCACTACCCCATCGAGCGCAGCCTCGCCGCCGCCTGCGATCCCCTGAAGGTGCATGCGCGCTTCCCGTCCGTCTACGACGAGGCGACCTTGATGACCTTCGTCGACTCGCCGGCCAATCTGGTCGTGCTCTGCGACGTGCATCATCGCAGCATGACCACCGGCATTCACCACCTCCTGGCGCAGGACTTCGCCATCCTCCCCTTCCTGCGCAGCGGCTACCAGATCGCCGTCGCCTCAGCCGACGGCGCGGCCATCGCCCTCGCGCACGATGAGCAGATCGTCGCCGATGCCGCGACCGACGTCGCGACCGACGTCGCGCCGCAGATGAAAGAACCGTCATGAGTCAGGACTACGCTCCCGCGCAGTGGCTGCCCTCACCGAACTACTGGGCAGGGCGGCCACACGGCGCGCCCCGGTGGCTCATTCTCCACGGCACCGGCAGCGCGCTCTCCCACACCCCCGCCGACGAAGCGGCCTGGTTCGCCAATCCCCAGAGCCAGGTCAGCGCGCACTACATCGTCGGCCGTGACGGCTCGATCGCGCAGTGCGTGCGCGAGGCCGACACCGCCTGGAGCAACGGCCCAATAAGCGGCGCGCCGGGCGCGGGCGGGCCTGCCGCCGGGCAGCACGATCCCTGGTGGGACAGTGTGCCCGGCGGCAATCCCAACTATGCGACGATCGCCATCGAGCACGTCAACGACGTGAACAACTCGACACCGCTTTCCCCCGCGCAGAAGGCCGCCTCGTTCGCGCTGATCCGCGACATCTGCACACGCAACCACATCCCCATGCGCGCCGCCGATGCCGCCGGCGGTATCACCGGCCACTACAGCATGGACCCCCTCAACCGCGCCTACTGCCCCGGCGCCTACCCCTGGACGGAGCTGTGGGCGTCGCTCAGCAGCGGACAAGGAACCACATCACCCGTGAGTACGCTTCCCCCCGGTATCCCGCGCAACCCCGCCCCGCTCGGCCAGCTCAACTCGCCGACGAAGGACGGCCAGCCCGACGAAGATAAAAACGACAACTGCGGCGAAGACGGGCTCGCCTGGATCGTCCGCGACATCGGCAACGAGCCGGACTGCGTCCCCGACGAGATCCACGACGAGGTGCTCGGCCAGGGCGTCATCGGCGGGTCAGATCTCCTCGATCCCAACGACAGCTCGCGCCTGAACCCGAAATACGTCGCGGCCGCCATGAAGCGCGGCATCCAGCTCACGCTCTTCCGCGGCACCCAGGCCCAGCTCATCGCCAAGTGCCATGAGGTGATGGGCTACGCCGCCGGCGACGTGCTGGCCAACTTCGGCGGCGGCTCGCAGTACCTCAACAAGTTCGCCGACCCCGTCCACTTCAATGGCTTCGGCCACATCTGCGTCATCGCGCACAGCATCACCGGCGGCCTGGAGCTGATGGACCCGTGGATCGGCGGCTGGCGCGATTACACGGACGCCGACCTCCAACAGATGATCGTCTGGGGCTACATCGTGATCGCGACACCGCTCGCGTCGGTGCCAGCTCCGACACCCGCACCTTCACAAGGAGCTCCCGTGCTCAACATCACCGACCCAGGGGTCGCCGCGTTCTTCTCGCTCACCAGCGCGGGCACCTGGCACTGCAAACTGACCAACTTTGAGATCATGGGCGGGATACTCGCCTTCTACCGCGCCAACAACGGCGTGACGGCGCTCGGCATGCCGATCTCCGGCGAGAACTATCCGACCTCGGGCGTCGCCGTCCAGGTCTTCGAGCGCGGCGTTGTGGTCTACGACCCAGCCCGCAAATACGACTCGCCGCCGGGCGCCAGTGGTGACTGCTACCTCGGCCACATCGACTCCGGCACCGGCCTCGCCGTGCTGGAGGCCGCACTCCAGCAGCAGCTCGCCTCCGCCCAGGCGACCGCCACCAAAGCGCAGTCCGACCTCCAGGCGGCACAGGCGCAACTCGCTCAGGCACAGGCGGATCTCACCAACGCGAAGAGTCAGGCCGCGTCGGATGAGGTGTCCCTCCAGCAACAGCTCACAGCGGCCCAAGCCGCGGGCCAGCAGGCGCAGGCGGCAGCGCAAGCCGCACAGACGAGGCTCGACGCGGCCACCGCGCAGATTGCCACACTCACCCAACAGGTCGCCGACGCCAAGGCCGAGGGCGGCAAGGGCGTGGCGGTCGTCGAAGCGATCAAGGCCGCACTGGCCTAGCTCGGGCTTAGAAGGAACCACTCATGACAATGGATCTCCAGACGCTGAGCATGGTGGCGCTGCTGATCTCGGTCGTACTCCCGGTGATGCTCAAGCTCGCCGAGGTAGGCATGCAGCTCGTGCTGCTGCACCTCCCGGCGGCGAAAGCGGAGCAGGTGCGGCAAGCCGTGAACGACGTCGTCGCGGCCGTCGAGCAGGCCAATCAGGCCGTGCCCGGGCAGACCAAGAAGGCCATCGCCACCCAGATGATCGGCGTGCTGATGCGGCAGCGTGGGCTCGCGGCGACGCCCGAGCAGATCGACGTGCTGCTGGAGGCGGCGGTGCGCAGCATCAACCTGGCGAACGCAGCCAACGCACTGCCCCCTGCGACAGCGAGTGCCCCGGCTCCAACTTCGGTGACTGGGGCGAGTGGCCGTGGCAACGAGCTGGCCGGTCAGGACGCAATGCCCACGATGGTGATGCGTGCAATGCGACCCGGTACCGGCCGATACTAACACGAATTCTCTGATGGAGAACAACGCGCGGACCTGGGGAAATCTTGGGCCCGCGCGTTTTCTCATTTTCCGGCTTCGGTCGCTGTTCATTCCCAATCCGATGGCAGACGAGCTCGAGCAGCGTGAGCGGGCAGCCACTTCGTGGCTCCAGCGGATCACGCACCGCCGGTCCCAGGCGAAATGCATCTCACAACGTTTCTGTGAAACGCCTGGGAAATCCTTCATCTGAGCTTCAGTCGATTTCCGTTGAGCGTTCAGCGGTGTGCCGTACGCTGGGAGCAGGTCGAGGACGACCAAGACATCGTGCACGCGCCGCGGCAGTGGCGAATGGATCTCCGGCGGAGGAGCTGCCGGAGATCCAGCCTATGGGCACACCCGAGCGGGAGGTGCAACCTCCCAGCTCCCAGCTCCGAGACATCTCGACAGGAGACAGGAGACCAGACCGTGGCACAAGAACTGAATCTCTCGGGGAGCCGCATCGCCATCCCAGGCGTTCGCTCGGTTCCGGCATCTGAAACGCCCTTCCCTCCGGCTGCACACCGCTTCGGCGAGAGCGCGAACTGGGTCGTCAGTGTGATTGAGAATCCGGCCGACGCCGCACTCGCGTGGCAGGCCGCAGCGATGGCGGGCATCGCGCAGGAGAAGATTCTCGTGTTGAGCGGAGAGCAGGCGTTGCACCTCATCGCGCAGAAAGAGGCGCACATGAACCCGCTGATGCGGCTCTACGCGCGGCTCACGCGCGCCTGCACCGATCCGGGGAACGCCGAGAGCGAGTATCGTGAGGAGGCCGCCCAGGGCTACTCGATCGTGAGCATCCGGGCGGAAAAGGCCGAGGACATCCTGCGTGCGCAGCGGGTGCTGCTCGCACACAACGCCCGGCGGATGAAGCACTATGGCAAGTGGGTGCTCACGGAGCTCGCCCACTAAGTGAGCAGACCGCCCTCGCCGCGGGCTGGCTCCGGCTCTTGGCTTCTCCACCACCGGACGTGAGGAGCGAGGTGCCAGTCCTCACGCGGCACGACAGCGCTGCGAGCTTTGTGTGGTGACCAGGATGCACTGCGTAGCATCCGATAGTGGTTCGGCTCACGCGATCGCCATGAGCGAGTTTGCGGGCACAAGTCCGCAGTTCATTCCGGCAGCATGAGTACGAGTACTCTCGCCACCCAGGGCAACTCATATGAAGGTGTCCGCCGTGTGTCCGGTCAATGGCCACGGCGGACCTACTGGAAACTATGAAGCCCCCTGTACCCGCTGATGGTAGATCACGCCGACCATCAGCGGGTACAGGGGGCGAGGTCGCCCCCGCGTTACTGCGCGAGTTGCCCGTCGGGCGCGTGCTCGGCAAGGACGATCCGCCTGACTTTCGATGCCGTGGACTTGGCGACCTCAGCGACGGCGGCGAGCTCGTCGAGCGTGGCCGTCAGCAGCTCCGGCCGATCGCGGAGGAGCCGTCGGACCCGCACCTCCTCGGGCGACATCGACTGACTGTTGGGCGCCGCAACACCGAACGCGGCCGTCGCCGGAACCGGAGAGGCCACCGGCAGGTTCAGCACCTCCGGCCAGCCCGACGGCGGGACCGGCATCAGGTGTTGCGGAGAGCCACCACCCGTCGGCGGTCGATTTGGCCCGCCAAGCTCCGCACGGACGAGCCCGTCGGCGATGAGCTGGATGCGCCGCGCGTGGTCCGTCTCGCCGGCATCGAGCATCAGCGCGATCGCGAGCGGTGCAAGATCCACGCCCGCTTTTCGCGCTTTGCGCACGCGCTTCTTCCACTGCCGGACAGTCACCTTCACCGTCGAGTAGAGCATGTCATCCGCGGCCTGGGAGAGCAGCGAGGCGGCATCCGAGCTCACCGGGGCCAGCGCGCCCGTCGCCAGGAAGAGCACCGGCACCATTACGCCGCGCAGCACCACCTGCGCCCAAGAGCCCGCATCGCTCGGGTGCGCGATCGAGGCCCAGAACGCGATGCCGTTGCCGATCGAGAACGCGACCAGGCCAACCAGAATCGCCATCTGGAGCTTGAGCTGCGTGACGAGTGCGGCGCGCTTGGCCTCGTCGTCGAGGGTGCGCGTGAGCTGCTGCCAGAGGAGCCGCACGCGCCGCTGCTGGAGGAAGGAATGCACCTCGACGGCGAAGGCCAGCGCGATGCCGACGGCGACGCCGGCGTCGAGCACCAGGCCGCTAAAGTACGCGGCCGTGCCCAAGAATAAGCCAACCAAATACGTGAGGGGAACGAGTGTCGTGAAGGAGCGATCGAGCCGCTCTAACAAACGGTGCATGACTGGTACCTCCCAAATGGTTGAGGAGGTAGCCGGAGCGTGGCACAATAGGCCGGGCGCCTCCAGCCACCAACTGGATGTGCGTCAAGTCCGGGACGGGAGCTAGACCCTCCCGCCTCGGGCGCCCCTCTCTCAAGAGCGGCCGACACGGCGACGAAATTGACTGCCGGGCTATGCCGCGGTGCTCCTCCTTTCTGTCCGCTTGTGTACGAAGCATACCAGACAGGCGGGGCCGACTCTCGCCGGTAGCCCGTCTGGTACGTTCGCCTTCTCTCCGCACTACTTGAAGATGGAGATGGTCCGGACGACGGGCTGGCGGCGCATCGACGCGGCGCGCTCCTCAGCCAGAGCCCGCTCGGCCCGCTCGCGCTCGGTGGCACGCTCAGCACGGAGGCGGTCCGAGACTGCGACTCGGTGCTTGCAGAGTTCGCCATGCTCACCCGCCGGGCAATCGCAGGCCAGCGCCTCCGTGCCGACCTGGATGGTGTACTGCCTGCCGGTGCTCCCGCGCACGATGAAGAAGCGCTCGCCGGTCGCCTTGACCAGGCCGTGTGCCAGAATCGTGATGTGCTCCGCCTGAACCCGCGCCCGCGCTCGCTCGATCTGTGCTGCCGTCACCATCTCGTGTTCTCCCTCCCACTGCGCCTAGATACGTTACCTAGGTTCTATTTACTAAGACGATTATACAGAACCTAGGTAACGTATGTCAAGCGCCAATTTCCGCATCTTGGCGAAATTGCCACTAGACCTAGGTTGCGTTTCGTGCCTATACTGCGGATGGGAGGTGATCGTGATGGCGCGCATACCAAACGTGCCCAGTCGCTCCGAGGTGGGCGGATACGTCAATCAACAGCGGGCGATGGATCTGCTTGGCCTGCAGGAGCAATCCCGCGGCTATCTGCATTCGCTGGTCAAAGAGGGCAAGATCGAGGCGGCCTACTTCGACGACCGAACGCTGATGTACGAGCGTGCCAGCTTGGAAGCATATGCGCGAGAGCACCCGGCAGATCGACGGCGGGGCCGAGTTGCGAAGAAGGCAAGTAGCTCATCAACAAAGGTGATGACTACAAGTTAAGGAGTTACGCGGATGTACGAGACACCGGAAGCACCTCGGCCGTCGATCCAGGGCATGGGCGCTGGTACCGCTTCGCCTGTAGGCATAGCTCCTGGCGCGCTGATCGAGATCGGCACGACCGTCAATCATGCGGAGACACTTAGGGAGGGCAGAGTAGAGCTCGTCATCTTGTCCACTCCGCTGCCGGATCCTAGCGCTACTGCGATGGGAGCGCCGGTATTTCAGGAGTCTGTCGTGTTCCAGAACGATGGCCAGTCGGATATTCAGGTGCGCTTTCGCTGGGCGGTCCCGGCGACACTGCAGCCAGGTAGTTATCCGCTGATTTGGACCGTGTATAACGTCTCAGAGGCGCGGCACATCGTCTGGATGTCCGTGTTTCGCTTCGACCTGCAAGAGCCCCAACGAGCCTCGTAATCGGCGCCTGATGAGTAGACACACCGATCCCCGCCAGCGCACGACGGAACTGCGCTGGCGGGGATCGGTCTTCGTCATCCCACGGAGTTTGTTGGACGTTTCCGATGTGCGCTCATCAGGTCACAGGCCATTCCCTCCGCTAGCGGACGTTCAGGTGTCTCTCTGTGCGGTACCCGGCCGGACTAGCAGCAAGAACAGCAGTATTTGTACCACGCCTCCCGCACGACCGACGCGGCAGTATAATAGTGACTCCTACGGCGCTTCCACGTCACCTCGCTAGTCGCGTCAGTGAGCTACCCCTGCCGTCCTTGTACGGTGATACAATAAGCGGGCGGCGATCAGAGACGGGAGTGACGGCGTGTAGTGCGAGGTGGATGTCCGGCAAGGTGAGGTGGTTGGGATGGCGACCGGCTGCGTGATCTCGCGATGTGGAGGAGAGGCGACACGCCTCTGTCAGCGGTGTGGAGCGTTTGCCTGCGATCGGCATGCGATGCTCGCGACCCTCGAAGCGGATCGCAGCGGCCAACGGCGGCTCCTCGTCTGTGAGCCGTGCCTCGCGTACGTAGGCGCTCCAGACGGCCAGTCCGGCGAGCGCCTGGTACTGTGGACCCGGCTGGGCTAGCGATCGAACCGCTTGTGCACCTTACACATATGGAAGGTGCTGCCCACACTGCAGCAATTCAGCGTCCCGTTGGTCTAGGAGTTGCGACCTTCTCCAGCAGCATGTGTCACATCAGGATACGTGTGGACAGGGAGGGAGGACGCGCCATGTCAACGACGCTCTTCAACGCGATCCCCTGTGCCTGCGGCTATCCGCTCAAGGTTGGCCTGCGCTGGACAGGATCGCAGTACCGTTACCTCTATTTCGACGGGAGCCTGACACCTACCTCCAACGAGCAACTCACGCACTGCCCGGCCTGCCAAGCTGAGCTGCCTGCGACAGCTGACCTCCGGCGGCCGTCACTCGCTCCACGTCCGCGCGTACCCTCCCGGCCACGACGCTAGCAGGCAACGTGCTACTCCTCATCGGCCCGTCTTCGCGGTCCCCTCCTGCTCTTGCCCGCCTTCTTGCCCCCCATGCTGCCGATGCGCTCGTAATGCTCACGTCCCAGACGGGCTTTGGTCGTGTCGCCACCTTTGCGGCCAATGGACCGATAAAAGTCAGCGCCGTGGCGTTCGGACACCGCCTCGCCCCCC
>CAYRVF010000028.1:15903-43393 GCA_964427535.1 uncultured Ktedonobacterales bacterium | reverse complement strand
CCGTCCAGCATGACACGAGTCAGCGCGCGACGATGTGATCCGTTTCACATTCTGCCTGCGGCACGCTCCGTCGCTCTCGTCTGGGGGCATTTGAATGGGGTATGGTGATGTAGACGATTGAGACTGATGCTGTCGCGGCGAGTATGTCGGTGCGACAGCCGCGAGGTCGCCAGTCCGGGGGAGAGTCCCATGCCACACAAAGTTATGATCGACCTACCAGACGACGTGTATGAGGGACTGCGCCGTCAGGTCGATGACGAGCACATCAGCCAGTTCATCGAAGACCTATTGCGGCCGCTGGTTATCGAGAATGACGATCTGGTACAGGCATATCGCGACATGGCAGCCGAGTTGGTGCGCGAGCAAGAGGCTCTAGAGTGGATAGAGTCCGGCCTCGATGACTCGCTAGAATAGGCCGCGAGTAGGTCGCGTCGCCGTATGTCAGAGCTACAACCGGAGCTCGGTGCGGAGCGCCCGCTCTACTTGGCGCATGTCTTCGTGCGAGAGCCGGCCCTCGAGATCGGCGACACGATGCTTCGAGACCGTCCGTATCTGGTCGGCCATCGCCTTGCGTTCCTCGCCGTTGAGCAGCACCAGCGCCTCTGACGGATACACGCGCCCGGTGTTCGTGGTGAGCGGCACCACCTGCACGCGATTGAGCGCCTGGTTCGCGGCATCGTTGCTCACAATCACGGCTGGCCGCTGTTTCTGAATCTCCCCGCCTTGAGCCGGGTCGAAATTGACCCAATAGACCTCGCCACGCCTCATGGCATGTCTTCCGATGCCGGGTTCGGTCACGGAAATCGCCGCCTATCTCTGCAGGAAACAGTGAGCGCTACGTCCTGCCGTCGTCTCATTCGACCGCATGGTGGGAGGCTATCACACGATAGATGTGCGTGACACGCAACGAGGAGTAAAGCAGCGGTCTGTCAGGGGGCAACAAAAAGCCCAGGCGTCAAGCGAATTGACTGCCTGGGACTGTTGTGTGTGCTGGCTCCTCGGACAGGATTCGAACCTGTAACCTTGCGGTTAACAGCCGCCTGCTCTACCGTTGAGCTACCGAGGAATGGGTCGCGCGTCTCCACCGTCCAGCCGAGAAACCGTCTGGCAAAGCACGCACGTCCGAGTATACACGATGCGCGGATGCCGCGTCAAGCAGCAGGCGCTGGCTCCCCCTTCCCCTCGCGAGGGAAAGGGGGCTGGGAAGGATGAGGCCCCCTACGCGCGCGTGCCGGCAAGCTCGCGGCGGGCGGCGGTCGTCGTGCCACGGGCCGGTGTGCCCTTGCCCTTGTTGCGGCCGAACCAGTTGCGGTACTCGCCGGTCTCCCAGACCACGAGGATCATGCTCGCGTTGAAGATCGAGGAGTACGTGCCGGAGAGGATGCCGATCAGCAGCGCCAGCGTGAACTGGTAGATCGACGCGCCGCCAAAGAGCGTCAGCGCGGTGAGCGTGATAATCACCGTCAGCGACGTATTCAACGAGCGCGACATCGTCTGCACGAGGCTCGCGTCGACCACCGTCTCGAAGCTCTCCGACGTGCGCCGCGAGAGGTTCTCGCGCAGGCGGTCGAAGACAACGATCGTGTCGTGGACCGAGAAGCCGATGACCGTCAGCACGGCGGTCAGGAACAGCGAGTCGACCTTGAAATCGAAGAAGTGGCCGAGAATGGCCCAGACCCCGACGACCACCAGCACGTCGTGCAGCAGCGCGATGATGGCGCTCGCGCCGAACCGGAACGACCGCTTCGCGCTACCGACCTTGCGGAAGGCGATGCCGATGTAGAGCAGAATCGCGGCCGAGGCGAAGAGCACCGCGAAGAACGCGTTCCGCGTCGTCTCCTGCGCGATCGACGGACCCACAGACGTCTGATCGACGACGTAGACCGGGCCAAAGCTCTGGTTGAGCTGCGAGGTGAGCGTGTCGAGGTCGAGCGAGGCCTTGCTCCCGCCCGTCTGCGACGTGTTCACCGAGGTCTGTGTGTCAACCTGATAGATCTGCGTATTCGCGCCGATCGTCACGTTCGAGACCGAGACGGGGAACGTCTGGCTCGTCGCGGGCGCTGGCGTCGCGGTGGCCGAGCTGGCGGACGGAGTCGTGGTCGCCGTCGTGCTCGACGTGGCCGAGGCTGTCGGCGTCGCGCCGCCCGTCACTGAGGTCGTCGGCGGCAGGTCCGTCGCGGGCAGGTTCTTCAGCGCGGCCTGCACGGCGCTGGCCTGCACCGGCTTGTCGAAGTGGACGACGATCATCGCCGAGGACTTACCGTTCGCGCCGGCGAGCTGGAAGTAGGTCTTGTCCCGCGTGACGTTGGGGAGGTTGGCCTTCTTGTCGCTCAGCTTGCTCATCACCGTCGCTTGCTCGTTCGTGCCGATTGGCCGGTCGAACGTGATGTAGGCGTACTGCGACGGATTCACGGTGCTCTGCAGGTCCGTCGAGGCGAAGACGTTCACATCCTGCGCGTGGGCGTTGCGAAACACCTGCGCGACCTGCGCCGTGGTGACGTTGCTATTGGCGAAGCGGAGCTGGATGCTCGATCCATTGGTGAAGTCGATGCCGAGGTTGAGCCCCCAGAAAATGAGGGCCAGCAGACCGGGCACGATGACCGCCAGCGAGATGCCGAAGAACCAGTATTTGTGTCGGGTCAGGTGATACACGGTCTACTCCTCCGCCCCACGCGTCGTATTCGCCGGGCTGGTGCGCCCCGTCGTCGTCGTGCCAGTGCGTCCGTTGCCCGCGTGGGCCAGTTCTTCCTCGGATACGTCGTCGCCGGCGTCATCGACCACCGTATCATCCGCTGGAACGTCGACAGCCGCCGCGCCGCCAACACCCGCCACTGCCGCGCGTGTGGTGCCGAGCGCTGGCCGCCGCTGCGACGGGCGGTAGCGCGGCAGATTCAGCGCGCTCTTCGGCAGGCCGTACAGCGCCGGATGCGTCGCGATGCCGGAGAAGAGCAGCAGTTGCAGGAAATTGCGTGTCACCACCACGGCAGTGAAGAGCGAGATCAACACGCCGATGGCGAGGTTGACCGCGAAACCAACCACGATAGTCGCGCCGAAGTTATTGCCGAACCAGTAGAGGATAAACGCCGTGATAAGCGTCGAGGCGTTCGAGTCGCGGATGGAGGGCCATGCGCGCTTGAAGCCGAGATCGACCGCCGAGGCCATCGTGCGCCCGGCGCGTAACTCCTCTTTCATGCGCTCGAATATGAGGATGTTCGCGTCTACCGCCATGCCAATCGTCAGGATGATGGCGGCGATACCTGGCAGCGAGAGCGTCGCGCCCGAGAGCTTGATGACCGCGAAGAGGAACACCGCGTAGAGCAGCAGCGCAACGTCCGCGAGGAAGCCCGGTAGCCGGTAGTAGATGATCATGAAGAGCATGACCATGCCCAGGCCGATGAGCGCCGCCCGAATGCTCAACATGATCGCCTGCTGACCGAGCGTCGCGGCGAGCTGCTGCTCACTCGTGATCGCCAGTGGCAGCGGCAGCGCGCCATACTTGAGGTACGAGGCGAGCGTCTGCGCCTGCTGAATCGTCGGGATGCCGGTGATCTGGCCCTGCCCGTCGATCTCGCTCTGAATCGTGGCCGACTCGATGACCTTATTGTCGAGAGTGATCGTCAGGAAATTGTTGATGTTGTTGCGAGTGTAGGTACCGAAGGCACCCTTCGCGTTGCCCGTGAACGCGAAGGTCACGATAGGCTGGCCAGAGTTCGGGTCGGTGCCGGCCGAGATCTGATTGACGTCGAGCTGGTCGCCGGTGAAGACGATCTTGTATTGGCCCGCCGCGCAGTTGGTGGTGCAGGTCTTGCCAGTCACGTCGGTGTTCAGTGGGAGGGAGGTACTGCCGGTGTTGATAATGTTCATCTGACCGGTGGTACCGAGCAGTTGCCGCGCCTGGGTGTCGTCTTTCAGGCCCGGCAACTGGACGAGCACACGGTTGCCGTTCTCGGCGCGCACTACGGCGTCATTCAGACCCAGGCCACCCGAGATGCGGCGTTGGATGTTATCGATAACCGCCGGCATATACTGCGATTTGTCGCAGTTCGGCTTGGCCTGTGGGCACGATGCGGTCAGCACGAGCTGCACGCCCCCCTTGAGGTCAAGCCCCTCATTCACCGTTGGGCTGATATTCATGCCCAGGACGTGAATGCCCGGCGTGCTCGGGAGGTCGACGAAGATGGCTCCCGCTCCCAGCAGCACGATGAGAAGGAAAAAGAGGAGTGTGCGACGACTGAGACGCATGAAGAGCTTTCTCCTCGCTACCGAATCCGGCCGGCGCACACCGTGCTGCCTGCGCGGAGAGGTGCGGCTGCTCTACGCGATCGCAACGGCGGTCGCAGCCCACACCTCTGCCTGATTATGGAATGTATCAGGGTTAGTATAGACGACGCCGGGAGGGGTGTCAAACGCTCGAGTGCTTGCTCATCCCGCTTGTGGCCTGGATTTCTGGCGAACCACGGGAATCGCCGTCAGCCACCCCAAAAGGGGCATAGCAGTAGGTGAGGATGTTGCTTTAGCGTCTGACACCGTTGACATGAGAGGCAGCGAGTACAGCTCTCAGCGATTCGAGCGTTCGAGTCTCACCACGCCGATGTAACATGCGGTGACAATTCGCACACACGAGAGCTAAATCCTGAAAGCGCGTTCGTTGTCCAGGTCGTAGTTCGGAAAGCGGGACAGTGTGGTGACACTCTATAAAGCCACGTCCTAGCTCCCCATATATCTCACCAAAATCGAAATAGCACACCTCACAATGGAGAGTGCCATCCCGTAGGCGCGCCTGTTCCTTCTTCTTGTCCACTATAGACTGACTACGCTCATGCATTCTGTGCTGTCGCAAAAGTATCTCGCCTTCGAGCGCAGTAATCTCCTCCTGGTCAGCGTCAGTAAACGGGGACTTTGTGGGAGAGGCCGCAAAAGCGCGAATCGCAGTTGCTATGGCGTGCAAGCGTTGCTGATCGTGGGCAAGCTCGCTCCATACTTCCTTATCTGCTTTTGAACCGTGTTCTAAACCTACGCCCGCGTAGGTCGGGTCGATCCCACGAAAGTTGTTTAGTTTCATTGCAACACCCGTGGGATTGCGAAACCGGCTTGCATCTGGCCGTCGAGCATGAATGGGCAGGATGTTCAGCAAGGCGCTTAGCGCTACGATATCAGGGTGCGAAGCGTCGCCGACTTTTGGATACATTTGGAAGTATAAGTCCAGAGCTAAGATAAGTTCGTCTCGCGTCCAGGGCGGATTTCGAACAGATTGGTCTGTCCCATCGTGGTTGAATGTCATCTCCATAGCGTCTACTTTCTTCAAGACTTCGCATGCCCTCGATTAGGACAGGACCGAATGAACTGAATTGATTAAGGGGATATGGCATGCAAGCAGGAGTATAGTGCTTGTATTGCTGCCTGTCTATTGTTCAGCGCTTCCGACATGTGGGCTTGCACGGCGCATCTGTGGCAATAGGCCTAACACTGCTCGGGGAGACAGCACATGGGCAAGCTCGACGGCAAAGTCGCGGTCATCACGGGCGGCGCGCGTGGGCAGGGACGCTCGCATGCCATCACCCTCGCGCGTGAGGGAGCCGACATCGTCATCTGCGATGTCGCGGCGCCGCTGCCCACCGTGCCCTACGCCCTCGCCACACCAGATGATCTGGCTGAAACCGCCCGGCTCGTCGAAGACCTCGATCGGCACTGCATCGCGGTGCAGGCAGACGTGCGCGACGGCGCCCAGATGCGCGAGGTTGCCGCGCGGGCGATCGCCGAATTCGGCCACATCGACATCCTGCTGGCCAACGCGGGCATCATCAGCTTCGCCCGTGCCTGGGAGCTGACCGAAGAGCAGTGGGATCAGATGATCGCGGTCAACCTGACGGGCGTCTGGCAGAGCTGCAAGGCGGCGATTCCGCACATGATCGCGCGCTGTCGGGGCGGGGCCATCGTGCTGACCTCCTCGACCGTCGGACTGAAAGGGCTGCTGACCGCGTCCCATTACGCGGCGTCGAAGCACGGTGTGGTCGGGCTGATGCGCACGCTGGCGATCGAACTGGCGCCCTACGGCATCCGCGTGAACACGGTGCATCCCACGGCCGTCGCGACGGATATCGTGCTCAACGACGCGATGCGCACGCTCTTCGGCGGCGGCGTGCCTGTGAGTGAGGAGCGCCTGCGACAGATGCTCGGCGACATGAACCTATTGCCGGTGAAGCTGCTCCAGTCGAGCGACATCAGCGCCGCCGTGCTCTGGCTCGTCTCGGATGAGGCGCGCTTCGTCACAGGGGTCGCGCTACCGGTGGACGCGGGCCTGACTGCGAAGTAGTGACAGTCCGCTCCCCACTCACGGCGGACCCTCATAGCTGTTCGTGTCCCAGAGTTACGGGATGGCCCAGCACGCTCAACTGATGGACGTGGCGGAGCTGGCACTCCAGCAGCTCGATCTCCTGCTGCTGCGTGATGAGCACGCCCAGCAGCAGCGCCGCCGTCTCGACGATCTGCACCTCGCTGGCGAAGAAGGGCCGGTCGCGTCCATCCACGGCGAAGAGCACACCGATGATCTCCGCACCATTGCGTAGTGGCGCGGCCACCCCCTGCCCCTTGCCAACTACCTGAGGAAAGTGCTCCTGCGCGATGTCAAAGACCTCGTGCCGGTGCAGGCGCAACGAGCGCAGCAACACGGCGGGCGCGGGCTTGGTGCTGAGCTGCGCGGTCAACCAGTGGGGCAGACCGAACGACGCGGCGAACCGCAACTGCCGCGCCTCGTCCAGCAGATACACGCCCCCCGCCTCGACCTGCAACAGCAGCACGACCTGACGAATCACATCGCTCACCAGCGGGCTCTGCGGCCCCACGCGCGCGGGTGCGGCGTCGCGCGGCTCCGGTGTCTCCTCAACGTCCAGATGCTGGACACCGTGTTGCGAGAGAAAGCGGTCGAGCTCTTCGCGGCGGTACCGGCGGTGTCCTCCGGGCGTGCGGGCGGGAGCCAGCAGTCCCGTCTCCTCGGCGCTCAGCAGCGTCATACGGCTCACACCCAAATAGCGACACGCATCTCCGATGGAGAGAAAGATGTGTTCGGGTTGCTGCAGCGTCATCCCTACACCCTCCCGCGCGCTCCGTCGCGCGCCGTGCGATGCGAATGCCTCACTCCACGGTTGCACCCAATCTGTCTAGAAATGATTTGAGACGGCCAGCCGCCGCATGGTATACGGCTCGTGTGCCCACTATTATACGTTTTCGCCACGCGTCTTCCAGTCCCCTATGTCGCGAATGTAGGTGCGGCGCGTCTCCCCTCTCTCACCGTGAGGTGGCGGAGGGGTCGGGGGAGGGAGAATACGCACACTTCGGATCGGGGCTCATCCGATGCCGACACCTCATCTCGACGGTAAGGTCGCGCTGGTGACGGGCGCGGCGCGCGGTCAGGGACGCGAGCATTGTCTCGCGCTCGCCCGCGCTGGCGCGCACATCGCCGCACTCGACATCTGCTACGACCTGCCGGTGCCGACGTATCCCCTCGGCACGGAGGCTGAGCTGCGCGCGGTCGTCGCCCAGGTCGAAGACCTTGACCGGCGGGCGCTTCCGCTCATCGCCGACGTGCGTGCGGAGAGCGAGGTGCAACGCGCGATTGCCGAGACGGTGGAGACGTTCGGGCGCATCGACATCCTCGTCAACAACGCGGCGGTCGCGGGTAGCGCGCCCTTCTGGGAGATCACCGAAGCGCAGTGGAACTGCGTCGTCGATACCGACATGAAGGGAGTCTGGCTGGTCAGCAAGCACGCGACGCCTTATCTCATCCGGCAGCGGGGGAGCCGCATCATCAATATCTCCTCCACTGGTGGCGAGAAGGGGCTCGCGAACTTCGCCCATTACGTCGCGGCCAAGCACGGCGTCGTCGGCCTCACGCGCACGATGGCGATCGAGCTGGCGCCCTACCGGGTGACGGTGAACGCCATATTGCCGGGGTCCGTCGCCTCGCCGCTGCTCGACGGCATGGCCAAAGAGATGGGCCTCACGCCCGACGACCTGCACCGCATGTTCCTGAAAGACCAGCTCTTTGAGGAAGTGTTGCAGCCGGGCGAGGTAGCGGAGGCGTTGCTGTGGCTGGTGAGCGACGCGGCCAGTCGGGTGACCGGCATTAGCCTTCCCGTCGATGGTGGCTGGCTCGCCAAGTAGCGGCGCGTTCCAGCGACGTCGACGGTATGCATCCGATGGGAGATGGGACGAACGACCCTGCCAGGACGGCGGGACGACTGCGCGGGGGCAGGATTCGCCAGGCGCGCGGGAGGTGATCGGAGAGGTAATCAGCCAGCACGGAACGGACAACGTACCTGGAGCGCCCGCTTCGCAACGACGGGACGGGCCGATGTTGTGCAGATCGCTGGAGGAATACCATGGGTAAGCTGGATGGCAAAGTGGCGGTTGTAACCGGTGGCGCGCGTGGCCAGGGCCGATCGCATGCCCTTACGCTGGCACGCGAAGGCGCGGATATCGTCGTCTGCGACATCGCCTCGCAGATCGAGACAGTGCCCTACACGATGAGCACGGAGACGCAGCTCAACGAGACCGTGCGTTTGGTCGAAGACCTCGACCGCCGCGCCGTGGCCGTCAAGGCGGACGTGCGCGACCTCTCCCAGATGGAAGGGGTCGCCAGTAAGGCGATGAGCGAGTTCGGACACATCGACATCCTCTGCGCCAATGCAGGGATTTTCTCCTTCGGCACGGTCGCTGAGATGAGCGACCAGATGTGGCGCGACCTGATCGATACCAACCTGACGGGTGTCTTCCATGCCATGCGGGCCGTCGTGCCGCACATGATTCGGCAGAACTATGGCCGCATCGTCGCTACATCGTCGATGGCAGGCAAGATGGGCTTCCCCAACATCGCCCACTATGTCGCCGCCAAGTGGGGCGTCATCGGCCTCGTCAAGTCGCTGGCGCTCGAAGTCGCCGGAAGCGGCATCACCGTCAACGCCGTCTGCCCGACCACGGTCAACACGGACATGATCAACAACGACGCCGCGTACCGGCTTTTCCTGCCAGGCGTTGAGAATCCCACCCGCGAGCAGGCGATGCCTGCCTTCCAGGCGATGAATCCGATCCCGATTCCGTGGGTCGAGCCGCAAGACATCTCGAACGCGATTCTGTTCCTGGTCACCGACGACTCGCGCTACATCACCGGCGAGACCATCGCCATCGCCGCCGGGTTCAACGCCAACAACGCTGGCTAGTCGCGGCAGCTCCGTAGAAGGGGGAACAAGAGCATGGGCACGCTCGATGGCAAAGTCGCCCTGGTGACCGGCGCCGCACGCGGCCAGGGCCGCTCACATGCAATCCGGCTGGCCGAGGAAGGTGCGAGCATCATCGCCGTGGACATCGTGGACCAGATCGCATCTGTGCCATACCCAATGTCCAAGCCCGAGGACTTGGCCGAGACCGCACGCCTGGTTGAGGACCTCGACCGGCGCATCGTGCCACAGCGCGCCGACACGCGCAATTTCAGCCAGTTGAATGACGCAGTGCAGCGCGGCTTGAGCGAGTTCGGCCACATCGACATCGTGGCCGCCAACGCGGGCATCGTCAGCTATGCGCCGAGCTGGGAGCTGACCGAAGAGCAATGGGATGACATGCTCGCCGTCAACCTGAAAGGTGTCTGGCTGACCACCAAAGCCGTCATCCCACACATGATCGAGCGCGGCCAGGGCGGGTCGATCATCCTGACCAGTTCGACGGCCGGGCTCAAGGGCTTCGCCAATCTGGCGCACTACACCTCGGCGAAGCACGGCGTCGTCGGCCTGATGCGCACGCTCGCGAACGAGCTAGCGCCGTATAACATCCGCGTCAACACGGTCAACCCCACCAGCGTCAACACCGACATGATCCATAACACGGCGACCTACACGCTCTTCACGGGCGGCAACCCCAACGCCACACGCGACGACGTGAGTCCGGCGTTCCAGGCGATGAACCTGTTGCCGATACCGTGGGTCGAGCCGCGCGACATCTCCAACGCGGTTGCCTGGCTCGCATCGGACGCCGCGCGTTACGTGACGGGGGTGACGCTGCCCGTGGATGCCGGGTTCATGGTGAAGTGACGAGCCCGCCGGCGGGTATGGCTCTGTCTGGAGCGGACTGCGGGCACGATGAGCCGCGCACCGATCCGAGCACAGGCTTGTGTCGCCAGGCACGCGTGCGGGAGGTGGAGCATGGGGAAGCTCGACGGCAAAGTCGCATTCACGGGTGCGGCGCGAGGCCAGGGCCGTTCCCATGCGTTGACTCTCGCCCGCGAACTCAAACGCCGTGCTCTGGCTCGTCCCGGATGACGCCCGCTACGTGACGGGAGTCGCGCTGCCGATCGATGCGGGCGCCGCGATCAAGTGAGGAGAGTGATGGTATGGGCAAACTCGACGGCAAAGTCGCGGTCATCACGGGCGGCGCGCGTGGGCAGGGGCGCGCGCATGCCGTCACGCTGGCCCGCGAGGGTGCGGATATCGTGATCTGCGACATCGCCGCGCAACTGCCGACCGTTCCGTATAAGCTGGCGACGCCCGAGAATCTGGCCGAGACGACACGTATGGTCGAAGACCTGGACCGCCGCTGCATCGCGATCCAGGCCGACGTACGCGACGGCTCTCAGATGCGAGAGGTCGCTCAGCGAGCCGTGAGCGAATTCGGCCATATCGACATTCTGCTCGCCAACGCGGGCATCGTCAGCTACTCTCACCGCACGTGGGACATGCCCGACGAGCAGTGGAACGAGATGCTGGGCGTCAATCTCACAGGCGTCTGGCAGAGCTGCAAGGCGGTGATTCCGCATATGATCGAGCGCGGCCAGGGCGGGGCCATCGTGCTGACCTCCTCCACCGCCGGGCTGAAAGGGCTGCCCGGCGCTGGGCACTACTCGTCGGCGAAGCATGGCGTCGTGGGGCTAATGCGGACCCTGGCGAACGAGCTGGCGCCGCACAACATCCGCGTCAACACGGTGCATCCGACCGGTGTGAAGACGCCGATGGGCGGCGCGGGCGACCCCGCCGCCGAGGCCGCTATCCAGAAATGGTTGACGGACAATCCGACTGCATATGGTCCGAACCTGCTGCCGGTGGACGCCGTCGATCCGGAGGACATCAGCAACGCCATCCTGTGGCTCGTCTCCGACGATGCGCGGTACGTCACCGGCGTGACGCTGCCAGTCGATGCGGGGTTCACTCAGCGCTAAGGACGCACGATGCCACGCGTCCGTCGGGGAAATTGAATCGGGGAGCGGTGCGGGTATGGAGTCAACGGTCCAAACTATCTACCGGACGGTCCAGACGGAAGTCGTCGGCCGCGAGCGCGAGCTGACGGGCATTCTCGCGACGCTCAGCGCGGGACGCGATCTGCTGCTGGAGGGTCCGCCCGGCACGAGCAAGTCGACGATTCTGCACGCCATCACGCGGCACTACGAGATTCCGCTCGTGCTGGTCGAGGGCAACGCCGACCTGACGCCCGCCAAGCTCATCGGCTATCACAATCCGGCCGCCGTGGTGCGGCACGGCTATCGCGCGGAAGACTTCGTGCCCGGACCGCTCCCCGAGGCGATGCAACGCGGCGGCTTCCTCTACATCGAGGAGTTCAACCGCGTGCCAGAGGATACGCTGAACGCGCTGCTCACGGCGATGGCCGAGCGCGAGCTGACCGTCCCGCGTGTCGGCACGCTGACGGCGCTGCCGACCTTTCGCATCGTCGCGGCGATGAATCCATTCGACAACGTCGGGACGGCGCGCATCAGCATCTCGATCTACGACCGGCTCTGCCGTCTGGCGATGGGCTACCAGAGCGAGGCGGAGGAACGGCGCATCGTCGCCCTGCGCACCAGCAGCGAGGCGCAGCGGCTCATCGCGGCGGCGGTCAGCATCACGCGCGCGACACGGCGTCATCCCGAGGCGCGCATCGGCTCCTCGGTGCGTGGCGCCATCGATCTCGTGCTCGTCGCGCACCAGCTCGCCGACATCCGTCAGGTCGACCTGCGCGAGGTCAACGAGGGTTACGACGAGGTGCTGCTCGAAGCCGCGCTGCTGGCGCTCTCCAGCAAGGTCAGCCTGCACGAGACGGCCGAGCGCTCGCCAGAAGTCGTGATCGGCGAGATCGTCGCCCAGGTGCAATCGGCGGCGTAGTCGGAACGACACGGAAAGCCTGTCAGCGGGCAGCGGAGAGAGAACATCAGCGTGATCGACGACGAACAGACGACGACGGGCGACGAGAGCCCAGCCGGACTGATGGCAGAGGTCGCCTCCGAGGTCATCGGACGGCGACGCGAGATCGAGGACATCGCGGCGGCGCTCGGCGCGGGGCGCGATCTGCTGCTCGAAGGCCCGCCCGGCACGAGCAAGTCCACCCTGCTGCGCGCGGTGGGTCGCGCCTCGGGCACGCCGCTGGTCTTCGTCGAGGGCAACGCCGATCTGACACCCGCCAAGCTCAGCGGCTACCACAATCCGGCGGCGGTGATGCAACACGGCTACCGCACCCAGGACTTTGTGCCTGGCCCGCTGGTGGACGCCATGCGGCGCGGCGCGCTCCTCTACATCGAGGAGTTCAACCGCGTGCCCGACGATACCCTCAATCTGCTGCTCGGACCACTCGCGGAGCGCAAACTGGAAGTGCCGCGCGTCGGCCTCGTGCGCGCGTCCCCCGGCTTCCGCCTGATCGCGGCGATGAATCCGTTCGACGACGTGGGCACGCTGCGGGTCAGCCAGTCCATCCACGACCGGCTCTGCCGCTTGGTCATTGGCTACCAGAGCGAGGCGGAGGAGCGTGAGATCGTGCGCGTGCGCTCGGGCAGCACGACGGCGTGGCTGATCGAGGGGGCGGTCGCGCTGGTGCGGGCGACGCGCGCGCACGACGACATCCGCATGGGCGCGTCGGTACGCGGCGCCATCGATCTGGTGCTCGTCGCCGGGCATCTGGCGCCGCTGCGGGGCGTCTCGCTGGACGATGCGGACAACGCCGCCAAGGACCTCGTGCTGGATGCCACGCTGCTCGCCCTCTCAGGCCGCATCTTGCTGGCCGACGCCGCCGAGCGCTCGCCCGAGGCGATTCTGCGCGAGCTGTGGGAGAACGTCTTCTACTTCATTCCGCAGGCCGCGCGCGGGACGTTCACACTCGACCTCGACAATCCCATCGGCGCACCCCTCGCGCGTCCGCCGCGTCCGCACGGTGGTCCGATCGTGCGTCCGCTCGTGCCGAAAGACAAGCGCGTGCCCCAGCCCAAAGCGGGCAAGGTCACTGAGGCGCCACGTGTGTACCGGCCCGACGAGCTGCAGATGCTGAGCGTCGAGCGTTCCGCGCGGGCGATGCCGCTCTCGCCGCGTGAGCTGTTGCGCGACCATCCCGCCGCTCGCGACCTGCTGCGCGACGACGACACCTTCGATCTGGAGGCCTTTCGCGAGCTCTACGCCCGCGACCAGGAAGAGGGGCTGGCGCTGCTTGGCGCGCTCTGGCCCGCGGCGTCGGACGAGATGCTGCGCGAGCTGACACGCCGCCTGGCGCTGCGCATCGTGATGAAGCTCGCCCGCCGCGACCCGACGGCTAATCCTGGTAAGGGCAAGCTGCGTCCGGTGCGCTACCGCTTCAACTCCGACGACCTCGACCTCGACCGCACGCTGGAAGAGATCGCGGGCAAGGCATATCCCGAGTACGACGACTTCTGGGTGATGGAGCGCGTGCGGGCGCGGCAGGCCTACGTGCTGCTGCTCGACGTCAGCGGCTCGATGAACGGGCTGAAGCTAATGCATGCGGCGCTGGCGGCTGGCTCGCTCGCCCGCAACATCCGCGAGGACGACTTCGGCGTGGTGCTCTTCTGGCGCGACGCCGCCGTGCTCAAAGGCGAGACGCAGGAGAAGCCACTCGCCCGGCTGTTAGACGATATACTGGCGATACGCGCGCGCGGCCTGACGAACCTGCGGCTCGGGCTGGAGGTCGGGTTGCGCGAGTTGACCCGCTCGCCCGCGCAGGAGAAGATCGGCATCCTCTTCACCGACGGCATGCACAATCTGGGCGACGATCCGCTGCCGATGGCGGCGCGTTACTCGCGGCTGCACGTCATCGGCACCTCGCTGGATGAGAGCCGGGTGCAGGCGTGCCAGGAGCTGGCGGCGCAGGGACACGGCAGATGCGTCTTCATCCAGTCGGTGGACGACATCGCCCCGGCGATCAGCGTGTGTATGTCGGCCTGAGCGGGAGTCTGGTGGCCCGGCGAAGACGAACGAGAGGGAGGCACCGATGCGGGATTCGGCGGCTGACGCGCTGTTCGCGCCGTTGCGCCTGGGCGTCGTGAAGACCGCGCCGAACCGGATCGCGTTCACCGCGCACACGACGAACCTGGCGGAAGACGGGCTGCCGAGCGCGCGTCAGGCGGCCTACTTTGCGCGCCGGGCTGAGGGCGGTGTCGGGCTGATCGTGGTCGAGGAGGTCTCTGTCCACCCCTCCGATTATCCCTATCAGCGCATCGTACGTGGCGACGACGACGCGGCCATTCCCGGCTTACGCCACGTCGCGGGCGCCATCCGCGAACACGGGAGCCTCGCGCTGCTCCAGCTCAACCACAGCGGCATGCAGGGCACCGGTCACATCAAGAAGCAGGCGATCCTGGCGCCCTCCGCCGTCCCCAACCCGGCCACGATGGAGATGCCGAAGGTCATGGAGGACGAGGATATCGCGGCGGTCGTCGCCGGATTCGCTGCTGCCGCGCGGCGGGCGATGGCGGGCGGCTTCGATGGCGTGGAGATCAACGCCGGGCAGTATTCGCTCGTCCGCCAGTTTCTCTCTGGTCTGACCAATCTGCGCTCCGACCCGTATGGCGGCACGCCCGAGAACCGGCTCTGGTTCGCGCGCGAAGTGATCGAGGCGGTACGCGCGGCGATTGGCTTCGAGGCGGTGCTCGGGCTGCGGCTCTCGTGTGATGAGTTCGCGCCGTGGGCAGGCATCACACCCGAGCAGGCGCCCGCCATCGCGCGCGAGCTGACGGCGGGCGGCGAGATCAGCTATCTCAGCGTGGTCGTCGGCTCGATCTACACGCCCCACCGCACCCACGCGGCGATGCACACGCCGCCTGGCTACGCGCTCGACCTCGCGCGGCAGGTACGGCTGGCGGTAGAGGTGCCCGTCTACGCCACCGGCAGCATCGCCGATCCCGAGATGGCCGGGGCGGCGGTCGCGGAGGGCACGGCGGACGGCGTGGAGATGACGCGCGCGCTCATCGCCGATCCCGACCTGCCGCGCAAGCTGCGCGAGGGGCGGCGCGACGACATCCGCCCCTGCATCCGCTGCAACCAGGACTGCATGGTGCGCTCGGCGCAGAACGCCGTCGTGAGCTGCATCCACAATCCGGCGGCGGGCCACGAAGACGAGTTCCCCGCGCTGGAGCACTCGTCGTCGCCCAGGGGCGTGCTCGTCGTCGGCGGCGGTCCAGCGGGGATGGAGACAGCCCGCATCGCGGCGCTGCGCGGGCACCGAGTCACGCTGATCGAGCGCGCCGACCGGCTAGGCGGCACACCGCGCCTCGTCGCGACAGCGCCCCAGCGCGAGCCGATGCGCCTCGTCGCCGACTGGCTCGAAGGGCAGCTCGCCAGACTGGACGTCGCGGTGCGGCTGAACACCGAGGCGACGCGCGACTCCGTGTTGGCGACAGACGCCAGCGTGGTGGTGCTGGCAACCGGCGGGCGGGCGCGTCCCGGCGAGAGCTTCCCTGGCGGCACGCTGCCCTTCGTCTATTCGGCACGCGACGCGCTGGCGGGCAGGGTGCCGGAGACGGGGCGCGTGGTCGTCATCGACACCCAGGGCTACTATCCCGCCATCGACGCCGCGCAGGCGCTCGCGACAGCCGGGCACGCCGTCACGATTCTCTCGGAGGATGTGTTCGTCTCCTCCCAGCTCGGGGCGAACGGCGAGTTCAGTCCGTGGTACACGCGCGCGGCGGAGCTGGGCATCGAGATGCGCCCGATGACGACGGTGCTCGCGATCGAGCCCGGCGCACTCACCGTGCGCCACAAGTTCGGCACGGCCGTCGAACGCATCGAGGACGTCGCGGCAGTTGTGCTCGCGGACTACGAGCTGGCCGACGACGCGCTCTACCGCGAGCTGGTGGGCGTGGTTCCGGCGCTGCATCGTGTAGGCGACTGCCTCGCGCCGCGCCGCGTGCTGCATGCCATACTCGAAGGCAACCGCGTCGGGCGGGCGATCTGAGGGAGAAAGACCGGGAGCGAGAGGGAGAGAGACATGGTGCGACATCCGCAGTTTCCCTATCTGTACTCGCCGCTGCGCGTAGGCACGACCGTCGTGCCTAACCGCATCGTCTTCTCCGCCCACCTCACCAATCTCGCCGAACACAACCTGCCCGGCCCGATGCAGATCGCCTATTATGAGGAGCGCGCGAGGGGCGGCGTCGGGCTGATCATCACCGAGGAGCAGTCGGTGCATCCGACCGACCACCCCTACGAGCGGCTGATTCATGCCTTCGACGGCGAGCATGTGATTCCGCGCTACCGCCAGCTCACCGAGCGCATCCACCGTTACGGCGTGCCGATCATCGCCCAGATCAACCACAACGGCGGGCAGGCGTCGTCCATCTACACCCGCCTGCCCGTCTGGGCGCCTTCGCCCATCGCGGACCCCCTCTTCCGCGAGGTGCCCAAAGAAATGGAGCAGGCCGAGATCGACGAGGTGATCGCCAGCTACGCGCGCGTCGCCACGTATCTCAAGGCGGGCGGCTTCGACGGCACCGAGCTGCAGGCGTCGCATAGCTCGCTGCTGCGGCAGTTCCTCTCGCCCTACGCCAACAAGCGCACCGACGGCTATGGCGGCACCGTCGAGGGGTGTGCGCGGCTGGTGCGCGAGATCGTCGCGGCGATCCGCGCGGCGGTCGGGCGCGACTTCGTGCTCGGCGTACGGCTGCCGGGCGACGAGTTTCTGGAGGGCGGGCTGACGCTCGACCACACGCTGCAAACGGCGCGCATGTTGGATCGCGACGGCCTGATCGACTACTTCAACACCTCGATCGGCACGGCGACACATACGCTCTACATGGTGGAGGGCTCGATGCACGTGCCGCCGGGCTACGAGCTCTTCGTCGCCGCCGCGCTGCGCGGAGTCACCGACCTCCCGGTGATCGGCGTCGGGCGCATCAAGGACCCGGTGCAGGCGGAGCAGGTGCTCGCGCGTGGCGAGTGCGACCTGATCGGCATGGTGCGCCAGCAGATCGCCGACCCCTATACGGCGCGCAAGGCCCGCGAGGGGCGCATCGACGACATCCGCCTGTGCATCTCGTGCAATCAGGAGTGCATCGGTCGCGAGGGGCTGAACCTCGACATCGGCTGTATCGAGAATCCCGCGACGGGCTACGAGACCACGCTGCGGCCCGAGCTGCTGCGGCGAGCCGAGCGGCGAAAGAAGGTGCTGGTGGTCGGCGGCGGCCCAGCGGGCATGGAGTGCGCCAAGGTCGCCGCGCGCCGGGGGCACCGTGTCACTCTCGCTGAGCAGGACGCCGAGCTGGGCGGGCAGGTGCGCCTCGCCGTGCGCGTGCCCAACCGCTCCGAGTTCGGCGACCTCATCCGCAACCTCTCCAACGAGATGAAGCACGAGGACGTCGAGGTGCGGCTCAACACCACCGTGACGCCGGAGCTGGTGGCCGCCGAGGGCTACGACGCCGTCGTCTGCTGCCTGGGCGCGCTGCCACACCTACCGCCGCTGCCGGGCGCCAATGACCCGCGCGTACTCAGCGTGTGGGACGTGATGCGCGGCGCGGCGGTCGGCGAACATGTAGCCGTCATAGATACGATCGGCTTCCATCAGGCGACGAGCACCGTGGAGCTGCTGGCCGAGCGCGGCTGCCGGGTCGAGGTCTACACGACCGCGCTCTCGGCGGGTCAGGACCTCGGCCTGACGCTCGATCTGGAGAACTGGCACCGGCGCGTGCTGGCGCAGGGCGTCACGATCACGACGAGCTTCGCCCCACTCAGCTTCGAGAACGCGACGCTCTCCGGCGTGCATGCGTACTCCGGGCAAGCGATGGCGTTCGGGCCGTTCGACACCATCGTCGTCGCCAACCACGGACGCCCGAATGACGACCTGTATTTCGCGCTGAAGGGCACGGTGGATGTGTACCGCGCGGGCGACTGTGTGGCGCCGCGCCGGGCCAGCAACGCCATCAACGAAGGACACCGAGTGGGACGGGCGCTATGAGTGAGGGCGCTATGAGTGAGACCGCGACGACAACGAGCCAGCGCGACGTCTGGGTGTGGGTCGAACACGCGGACGGCGAGCTGCATCCCGCGATGCGCGAGCTGCTGGGCGAGGCGCGTGAGCTGGCCGATGCGCTGGGCGGCGTAGTCGGCGCCGTGCTGCTCGGCAGCGACGTCACACCCCTCGCGCGCGACCTCGGCCCTGCTGGCGCTGACCGCGTCTTCCTGATCGACGCGCCGGACCTCGACGGCTACACCACCGACGCGCATTGTGCCGCGCTGGCGGCACTCGTCGCATCGTACGGTCCGCCGGCCGCGCTGCTCTGCGCCCAGTCCGCCAATGGCGCCGACCTCGCCCCGCGCCTGGCCGCGCGTCTCGGCGCCAGCTTCCTCGGCGACTGCATCTGGCTGCGTCCCTCAGGCAATACGCTGCGGGCGACACGCCGCGCGTACGACGACCGCGTCCACCAAGAATGGGAGCTACCCGCCGGGCGGCTGGCGGTGGTCACGTATCCGGCGGGCATCCGGGGCGAGCCGCCGCCGGAGAGTGGACGGACTGCTGAGGTGGTGACGTGCCCCGAGGCGGCAGCGGCGGCGAGCGCGGCACCGCAACGGGTGCGGCTCGTCCGCACGATTCAGCCAGAGGCGCGGACGATCGGACTGCGCGACGCGGAGCGGGTGGTCGCCGCCGGTCTGGGCATCGGCGAGCGCGACTTCCTCGACGAGGTGCAGACGCTGGCGGATCTGCTCGGCGCGGCGCTGGGAGCGAGCCGTCCGCTGGCCGACCGGGGCTGGGTGCCCTTCGAGCGCCAGATTGGCACGACCGGGCAGATGATCTCGCCGAAACTGTACGTCGCGCTGGGAATCTCGGGCGCCATCCAGCACGTCGCGGGCATCACTGGCGCCGAGACGATTGTCGCGGTGAACAGCGACCGCAGCGCGCCGATGATGGCGATGGCGACCCTCGGCGTCGTCGGGCGTGTGCAGGACATCGTGCCTCGGCTCATCGAGCGGCTGCGTGAACGCTCACCCGCCGATGCGCGGACGGCGCAGGTGGAGTCGCCGCAGCCAGACCCAGTGCGGACGAAGGAGGTGGCGCCATGAGCGTGCGCTTCGACACGATCGTCGTGGGCGCGGGACCAGCGGGGAGCGCCGCCGCGCTCGTCATTGCCCGCGCGGGCTACCGGGTGTTGCTGCTGGAGCGCGGCGAGTTCCCCGGCAGCAAGAACGTCTCGGGTGCCGCATTCTATGGCACGCCGGTGCTCGACGAGCTGATTCCGCGTTTCTGGGAGAGCGCCCCCGTCGAGCGCTATCTGACCCGGCGCGTCGTCGTGATGACGTCGCCCGATTCCTCCATCGCGATGGACGTGAAGACGCAGCGCTTCGGCGAGGCACCCTACAACGCTTTCACCATCCTGCGTCCGCATTTCGACCGCTGGCTCGCCGATCAGGCCGTCGCCGCCGGGGCCACGCTGCTCAACGAGACGGTGGCCGACGACGTGCTGCGCGACGGAGCCGGGCGGATCAGCGGCGTGCGCGTCCGACGCGAGGGCGGCGAGATCGAGGCGCCGGTGGTCATCGCGGCGGATGGCGTCAACGCATTCCTCGCCAAACGGGCGGGCCTGCAACGCGAGTTCGCCGCGCACGAGATCTCGCTTGGTGTGAAAGAAGTGCTCGCGCTTGACGAGCAGGTGATCGAGGACCGATTCGGGCTGACCGGCGACGAGGGCACCGCGCAGGAATACATCGGCTCGATCACCAGCGACGTGTATGGTGGCGGATTCCTCTACACCAACCGGCAGACGCTCTCGCTGGGCGTCATCGTCCAGCTCTCCTCGCTGGCCGAGCGGCGTGTGCGCGCGTACGACCTGCTGGAGCTCTTCAAGTCACACCCGTCGGTCCGGCCGCTGGTGCGCGGCGCGCGTCTGGTGGAATACTCGGCCCATATGATTCCCGAGGCAGGCTGGGACATGCTGCCGAAGCTCTACACCGACGGCATGATGGTGACGGGCGACGCGGCGGGGCTCTGCTTCGCCACCGGCCTCTACCTCGAAGGCATCAACTACGCCATCGCGTCGGGCGCCGCCGCCGGGCAGACCGCGCTCGCCGCGCTCAAACGTGGCGACAGTTCGGCGCGCGTGCTCAAGGGCTACGAGGAGCGGCTGAAGAAGAGCTTCGTGCTGCGCGACTTCCGTGCGTATCGGAGCGCGCCCAGATTCGTCAACGCCCACGACCTGCAGACGGTCTTTCCCCAGATCGCGACGAACGTCGCCGAGCAGGTCTTTCGCTCCCGGGGACAGCCCAAGCGCAAGCTGGTGCCGACGGTGCTGGGGGAAATTCGCAAGAGCAAGCTGCCGATGCGACGCCTGCTACGCGACGTATGGGATGGAGGGAGAGCGCTCGGATGGTAACCAAGGTCACGAACACGGTCCCGGAGACGACGCTGCAAGAGAAGATGACCACGGTGCGCTTCCGCGTGGACAGCGAACCGCACATCGTCGTCGATAGCGCCATCTGCCAGGAATGCACGCTCCACTCGTGCGTCTATGTCTGTCCGGCGAATCTGTTCAGCCTGCTCTCCGATGGCTCCATCCTGTTCAACTACGAGCAGTGCTTCGAGTGCGGGAGCTGCTACGTCGCCTGCAACCGCGAGGGCGCCATCACCTGGCACTACCCGCGCGGCGGCTACGGCGTCTCGTTCCGCGACTCCTGAGACGCTGGAGATCGGACGGTTATCCGCATGCGTATCGCCGTGATCGTCGAGCAGATATGGGACCCCGCATCCGTCGAGCCGGACCCGCTCACCGGCGCGATCGACATGTCGCGCGTCGTCGCCATCCTCTCGCCCTCCAGCCGCACCGCGCTTGAGCTGGCGCTGCGGCTCGCGACCGGCGGCCAGCCAAGCGGCGCACATACAGCCGATGCGTACTGCGCCGGGCCACACGCGGCCGATGCGGCGCTGCGCGAATGCCTGGCGTTAGGCGCGAAGCATATCACCCGCGTGTGGGACACCTTGCTTGCCGACGCGGACACACTGAGCCTCGCCCGCGCGCTGGCAGCGGTCCTTCACCCGGAGGCATATGATCTGCTGCTGCTCGGCAATCGCGGTCCCGATCAGGGGCCGAACGCGCTCGGCCCGCTGCTCGCCGACGTTCTGGCGCTGCCGCAAGTCACCTCTGTCGAGGCGCTAACGCCTGGCGAGGATGGGCGCACGGCGCGTGTCCGCAGCCGTCTCGATCGCGGCGTGCGCGAGGAGCTGGAGGTAGAGCTGCCCGCCGTGGTCGCAATCGAGCCGGGCGTGATCGAGCCGCTCTCCGCGTCGTTGCCCGCCGTCCTCGCCGCCCAGCAGGCTGCGATACCAGTCGTGCGCCCGCCCCGTCCATCAGAGTCGCCCGCACCCCGGCTGCTCGGCACGCATCCGCCACGGCCGCGACCGCACCGCGCAGCCATCGCGCCGGATGAGGAGGCGCCCGTCGCCGAACGGCTCGCCGCGATTCTGGGCACTGGCAAGGCCAGCTCCACCAGCACGCTCTTCGACGGCCCCCCAGACGAGGCGGTGGAGCGGATTCTGGCGCTGCTGGCCGAGCGGCACTATCTGTAGACGAGACTGGCACATGGAAGACAGCATGCGGCGGTCGTTGTGGCTGGCGGACTACACCTGGCCCGAGGTGGACACGCTCGTCGGCGATGGCGAGGCCGATACGCTGCTGGTGATGCTGGGCGCGACCGAGCAGCACGGTCCACATCTGCCACTGGCGACCGACACGCTCATCGCCAGTGCGCTTGCCGAGACGGTTGCGGCGCGTCTCGGCCGGACACTCGTCGCTCCGATTGTGCCGCTCGGCACCTCCGATGAACATCTCGGCTTCGCCGGCACCCTCAGTCTCTCCAAGACGACGCTCACCGGGCTGCTCGCCGACATCGGCAGAAGCGCCGTCCGCAGCGGCTTCGCGTCATTGGTGATCCTCAGCGCGCATGGCGGCAACTACGACGCGATCGCCCTGGGCGTCGAGTGGCTACGCGAGGAGATGCCTGGCCTGCGAGTCATTGCCCTGACCGACCTGGACGCGGCTCGCGACGTGGCGGCACGCACCCACCGGACGGACGTACCCGAAGACGTCGCGGGCCTGCACGCCGGTGAGAGCGAGACCTCGCAGCTGCTCGCGCTCGCCGCCGATCTCGTGCGCATGGATCACGCCGAGCCAGGCGTCGTCGCCGAAGCAGAGAAGCTGCTGCCCCAACTACGAGCGTCCGGGCTGCGCCCCGTCACCCCTAACGGCGTCCTGGGCGACCCACGCCGCGCATCCGCCGAGCGCGGGCGCCGGTACCTGGAGGAGATCGCCGCCGCCCTCGCCGAGTACGTCCGCATGCAACGAGACACGCGCGACGCGGGTTGAAGGGTACCCGACGAGCGCGGACACATGTGACACTTGTCATCTCCCGCTGCTGACAATCGGGACTGTACCGCCCGTCCCGGTTCCCGTACCATAGAGTCGGATAACGTCCAGCGAACCAATGGGAACGCCCCAAGGAGCGGAGAGCATGAGCACACAAGCGGTGTACAGGTTGACCGGTATCTGCGGCCTGCTCGGCGTCGTCATTCTGATCAGCGGCTTCAGCCTCAATCCGGGGCCACCGGTAGGAGCCTCCGTCTCCCAGGTGATCGTGTTCGAGCAACAGCATCGCACCGCCATCCTCCTGGGAGGGTGGATGCAAGACATTGGCGCGTTGTTATGCATCGCGTTTCTCGTCGCCGTCGTCGTCATCGCTGGATGGGCGTCACGCATCGCGGCTCTGCTAACCCTGCTCGGCGGTACGATCCTGGTAGTCGTCAGTCTCATCGAGGTGACGTGGTATCTGCTCACCCTCCAGGGCGCGGCAAGCGGGAACGCCGCGCAGGTCGCCCTGAGCCTGGAGCTCGTCAAGGCGATCCAACATGCCTACTCGATGATCGCGGCTCCGGCGGTCTTCATCCCTATCGGCGTGGTCATCCTCGGCTCGCGTGTGCTGCCGCGCGCGTTCGCCTATCTGGCGTTCCTGCTTGGCGGCGTGTTCCTCGTGCTGGGTGGAGTCGTCCTTTTCGACGATTCGCTGCAGGGCATCGTGAACGTGCTTTCGGCGGTTCAGGGCCTATGGTTCCTCGCCGCCGCCATCGCGGTGCTCGTCGCGAGCAGGAGCGTGGCCAAGGCACCGACAGCGGACGAGCGCGTGGACGTGGGGGCATAGCGCGCACAGCCGGGGAGCCGGGAGAGAGTGGACACCCTATTCGCTCCCGGCGGTTGTCTATTTACGCATCGGGTGGCAGCAAACGCGCGCACACGTCGACCTCGCCGCTCGCCCACGTGACCTTCGCGCCAGGTAGCGTCTTGACCGCCAGCCGCACCGCCCGCCGGTTCTCGCTCAGAATGCGCGCCGTGATGGACGTCATATCCCGTCGGTGCGCCTCGGTGCGGAGGGCGCGCGCCAGCCGGGAACCGAGACCGCGCGACTGCCAGGCGTCCTCGATCAGCATGCTGACCTCGACGGTGCGCTCGGGCGCGGATGCATCGAGGTCATAGCGCGCAAAGCCGACTACTTCGCCGCCAGATAGCGCAACCAGCATCCCGCTCGCCGGGTCATCGCTCGTGGCCAGCGCGGCGACTCGCTCCGCCCAGTGTGGCACTTGTGGCACACCAGCGAAAAACCAGCGGTAGCGAGTATCAGATGAGAGCCGGTAAAACATGCGCCGCAGCCGCTCCGCATCATCCGACCGGGCCGCGCGCACCAGCAACACACCCCCATCCGGGAGCACGACAATTCTCGGCGCTCTCCAGCGCGCGACAGGCCGGAGCGCTGGGACTGGCTCGACGACCCGCGGCCTGTAGAGGTGTTGGTAGGAAACCATGAGCCAATTCCTTCACGGATATCGCCTATCGTAGCGTCACTGGCGAGCTGCATCCCTGGCTCGCTCACGCGCTGAAGCAGTGCATGCACTCTTCATATCTACGCTGCGATGTATCGCCACATAGCGCGATATATCCCGCTCTGGAGACTGGAACCCACTTCCGGTGCGTGAGGTTGCACTTGCATGGCCCGAATGTGGCTGATCGGAGCGGCACACGCAACAGAGGACCACACACATCTAACGGGCGACGCGGCGTGCAGAGACGTTCAGTCTCTGGCGATTGATGAGCCCCTCGTCGCCGCGTCTGAAATGGCCGCTGTGGACCGGTTCCTCACCACCGAACGAACGGCGTCGCCTACACCGTCACCCCAGTCACGCGCGTGTGGACCAGCAATGTTCGTGAACGGGCCGCCACGAGCAGCAGCAGGCAGCCAAACACGACCAGATAGAGCGCGCCCAGCCAATCGAGCCTGCCCAGTGCCTTCGCATCGATGGCGGGGCCGAAGAAGATCACCAGGCTGAAGAGAATGGAACCAATTGCCGCCAGTGCGAGCAGCCATTGCGGTAGGGTATCAGGCAACACACCGCGCACCTCCCAGGCGACCAGCAGCCCGGACACACCCAGCAGGAATGTACGGAGCGCGACGAGATCCGCGCGTGTGGACGCGGGAAGCCCGGTGTCGGCAATGTTGATGTACCCGAAATACACGCCAAGCGCGCCATTGATGGCCGGACGCACCCAGCCCTGATGGTCCCGAATCGCGACGGCCGCCGTGAGCAGCACCAGCACGCCGTCAACCAGAAGATAGACACCGAACACGCGCAAGAGGTGATCGACGTGCGGGACAGGTGACACGACGACGGCGATGCCAACGGCGATGGCGAGCACCCCGCGCAGCCCGACGGTCCACCACTCGCTCGCGAGGTCCTCCAGAGATGTCTTCTTCATGCTCTCGCCTCTTCCCACGACCACGGTGCTCGTCTAGCCGTTGGCCCACACGTCGGCGAGGTAGCGCTGATGCTCGCGCAGGTCCGCCATCCAGTGCGGAGCGTCTTGCGCGTCGTCGCCCGCTCGTGCCGAGTACAGCTCTTCGAGGGACTTGCGCACGGCGGGCTCCATCGTGCCGCCATCGCCGCAGATGTAGATGATGGCGCCTTGCTCGATCATGTTCCAGACCTCGTCGGCCCGCTGGCGCATCACATCCTGCACATAGGCTTTGGGCTGACCCTCTACGCGCGAGAACGCCGGATAGAGCGTCACGATGCCCTGCGCCTGGAACGCCTCCAGCTCATCGCGGTAGAGGTAATCCTGCTCGGGGTGGCGGCAGCCGAAGAACAGCAGCGCGGGTCCTAGCGGCTCGCCGCGCGCCTTACGGGCGGCACGCTCCTGCAGGAAGCCGCGGAAGGGCGCGAGCCCCGTGCCTGGGCCGATCATGATGATTGGCGTCGTGTCATCGGGCGGATGGAAGGCCATGTGCGGACTGTGCGTGAAGCCGTCGATGACGCTCTCGACCGGATGGTACGCCAGATACGACGAGCTGATGCCCTCGTAGGTGCCACGCCCCGACCGCGCCGGACCGTTGACCAGCGCCACGGTGATCGAGGCGACGCGCGCATCCATTGCCGGCGACGACGAGATGGAGTAGTAGCGCACCCGCAGCGGATGCATCAGCTCCAGAAAGACGTTGAAGGGCAATGCGCAGGAGGGGAACATCTCTAGCAGGTCGAGCACGGTCAGGCGCTTCGCAAGCACATCCTCCGCGTAGCGCGCACTGTCCGCGAGGGCCAGCAGGCGCTGTTTCTCCTCCGGCGACTCGGTATACGTCGCCAGCACGGCGATATTCGCGCGTGAGGCCACCTCTTGCAGCTCGACGTAGTGCGAGAGCAGCTCGATGACGGGAATCGGCTCGTCGAGCGGCAAACCAGCGGCGCCACCGCTGCTCCGGGAG
This sequence comes from uncultured Ktedonobacterales bacterium, assembly GCA_964427535.1. Lineage (GTDB taxonomy): Bacteria > Chloroflexota > Ktedonobacteria > Ktedonobacterales > JADMIN01 > CAYRVF01. The sequence goes on along the minus strand of CAYRVF010000028.1, from coordinate 17,363 downwards.
ATGCAGATGTAGGCGTCGCCCGGCAGGTGGAAGCGTGCGAGCACACGCTGCAAGAGGGCCGGGCGATTGCGCGGCAGCACGCCCAGATGATCGCCGGTGTGGTACGAGACGCCCTCTGGCAGCACAACCTCGATGTGGCGCGTCGATCGCTCGGGCGTGCCCGTCCCGTTCGCGTGCTGCAGCTCGTGGTTGTCGCGAATCGTCAGCGACCGCACGCCATACGCGGCGATGATCGGAGCGACCGGCGCGCTGACACGCTCGACCTGATACATCCTGCCGGACGCCGCCGTCGGAGCGGGCTCGGCTTCCGCCGCCGTCTCCAGCGAGAGCGCCTCGCCAAGCGCCTTCCAGAGTGGGCCGTACCAGTCCTGGAACTCGTCGTCCAGGTCACGGGCGGCGTCGCCCTCGCCGCGTGCGTAGACGCGGTGTGCGCCGTGTTCCTCCAGCTTGCTGTCGATCAGATGCGGAATGGCCTGATAGGTCGCCGTCCACTCGTGATTGCCGCAGCCAAAGACAGTATAGCGCACCCCCTTCAGGGTATCGGGGCCGAGCGAGTTGTCACGCAGCCAGTCGCAGAACCGCGCGGCGTCGTCGGGCGGCGTGCCGTTGTACGATGACGTGACGATGACGACGGCGCCCGTCGTCGGCAGCTTCTCAGTATAGTCGTCGAGCGGCGCGACCGTCACGCGGTAGCCGTGCGACTTGCCGCCCGTCGCGATGGTGTGCGCCAACTCTTCGGATGTGCCGAGATTCGAGCCAAACAGCACGAGCAACGGCGTATCGTGTGCGCCAGCCTCCGTCTCCGCCACATCCGCCGCTACTGCCGCCAGCGTCTCGTCCGCCGAGCGCGCCGCCGTCTTGAGCGCGGGAGCCGAAACGATGGGCATCTCGATCCGCTGCGTGCGCGGGCGAATCTTGATTCTGAAGTTGTTGGGCTTGATTGTCAGCGTTTGCTTGAGCTCAAGCTGGTAGCTCTCGAAATCGATGAACTCGAAGCGTTGTAGCAGCATGCCCAGCACGAGCGTCGCTTCCTGCATGGCGAACTCTCGCCCGATGCACGCGCGCTGCCCAGACCCGAATGGCATGTACGCATTCGCGGGTCGCGCTCGCTCTGCCTCGGGACTAAAGTTGTCGGGATTGAAGACTTCCGCGTCGGGACCCCAGATCGATTGGTCGCGATGCAGCATCGGCACCAGAATGGAGATCACGTCGTCCGGCGACACGTGATAGGTGCCGCCGAGCGTCGTTTCCTCGTAGGGCGCCTTGCTGTACGCGGGCGCCGTCGGCCACAGGCGCAGCGATTCCTTCAGGATCTGAGTGACATAGCTCAGGTGATGGACCTGATCGAAGGTCGGCGACACGCTGAGGTCACTGCCCAGCACACGGTCAACCTCAGCGTAGGCGCGCTGCACGACATCCGGATTCTTCAGCAGGAAGTAGAGTGCGAAGGAGAGCAGCCC
>CAYRVF010000028.1:10124-15893 GCA_964427535.1 uncultured Ktedonobacterales bacterium | reverse complement strand
GAGCGAATGGTGACGTCCTCCAGCTTCTCACCCGACTCCTTATCGACGCCGGTGAGCATGTAGCTCAGCAGGTCGTGCTGCGCAGCGATGGCGTCCGCTCCCTGCGCCTTCCGCACCCGAATGATCTCATCGACGGTGGCATTCATGACCTCGCGGTCGTGGAGCAGCTCCGGATCTTTGATGTCAGAGCCATCCTCCACAGACGACGGACGCATCCACTGTGTCAGCGCGTCGAGGAGGGTATCGACGAGTGGATGCTCGCCACCGGCCATCTTCTGCGTCGCTTTGGTAAGAGAGTCGGACATGGCGGCGACGAAGGGATGCTGGTCGGTCCGGTAGAATGAGTTGAAGCGGTAACTGAAGCCACACAGGCCAATCGTATCCATCGTGAGCCGCGTCGTGTCCTGCGGCACGTCGATGATGTCATCGGGATTGAGCCGTTCCCACTTCAGCATCAGCTGGTTCGCGAGATCCAGCATTTGTGGCATGTAGCCCTTCATGGCCTGACGGCTGAAGGTGGGCATGAGGATGTTATGCGCCTTCCGCCAGTTCGGCTCATACGTGTAGGACGTGAACAGTCCGTCGCCGACCATCGCCCGGCGCTCTTTCAGCCCCATCCCCAGCGACTTGTCGAACCGCTTTTCGTCGTAGAGCTCGTTCGCCAGCGCAAAGTTCGTGACCATCAGTCTGCGCGGTCCCGAGCCAGGCAATTGAAAGATGGGGCCGCTCTCGCGGGCGAGGTCCATGGCAAACTCGATCAGTGTCGCATCGCGATTCCCGCGCATCTTCCTCGCCGCCGTGATGATGCCAACCTTTGGTATCTCCGCGTTGCTCATGGCCCTTTCCTTTCTGACCCAGAAACAACCCTCGAATACGCGCATCGCGGTTGGTCACACCTGCGTATGGAGCGCCACATTCAGTATCGAGGCGAGTTAGCGGAGTGAAGAGAAACGGCCATCGCGAAGGTGATCTTCTAGTGAGAGACATGACCGACACCGGACAGCAATTGAATGCGTATGTGCGTGATGTGCGCTCGATGTACGCAGATGCGATGGCAGGAATACCAAGCGCCAGGCGAGAGCGAGAGCAAGAGCATGTCGTGAAAATTGACGGGGATGCGTACCGCTATAGCACAGCCTCCCACCCTGTTCAAGACCTGGCACAAAGTCCTCACCACCGGGCAAGGCGGCGGCTCCCCACAAGGGATGGGCGGCTCTATGGGTCGTGATTGTGGGCAGTAGAGGACACCACTCAGAGAGACTGAATGTGGTCGCGCAGCCACTCGACGAAGCGGGCTGTCGCCTGTCGGTAGTCGCGTGACTGGAGCACGACAGCCTCGATCTGCTTCGCGAGTTCAAGTGGCTCACTGACGATTTGGTAGCCGTTCAGCAGGAGAAATGTCGTACCAGCCGCAAGCGCTGTGCGCTTGTTTCCATCGAGAAAGGCATGGGCTAGCGCGACGCCGACGATGAGCGCGGCGTCCTGGGAGACGATATCGGCTCCCTCATAAAAGGCTGCCATCTGCGCACGCAGAAGCGCGCTCTGAAGGCCGTGTTCGTCGAGTACACGCGAGCCGCCCTGGCCTGCCTGACGCAGGAGTTCATCATTCATGGCCAACACGTCGAGCGTGCTGAGATACTGCGTCATCGGTCGTCTTCCTCAGACGGCCCCCGTACTGTGCGATGGCGCACGGTCTATCGATCCTTCAGATACTCGTAGTCCGCCGTGTAGGTGTCGAGTGATCGCTCAAACGCGGCTCGCACCTCCGGGCTCATCTGCGGGCGAATCTCAACTTTGCGAACTTCGATCGCGATCTCGTCTCCCTCCGAGAGGTGTTGTCGCTCCATTTCTTCACGCGGAATCGTCACGACATAGCTATTGCCTACCCGCCGAACCTTCTGTATCAGCATTCTCAGTCTCCCCTCTAAACGCACATGATGCCTAGTATATCCAGTATATCTTAGATATACAACTGTATCAATCGCTCCGCAAGCCGCCGGGGCCGGTATACTCGCACGTGAAGACATTCCAGAGGCAACCCCCACGGGCTCTCGCGGGCTACATCTGCCTGCGTATCTCGTCCCTTGTCAGCGAATACCTTCGGCGCAGCACCGCCGCATCGATTGACCTGCCAAGCGGGCGCCTGTTATAGTGGCCGTGGGCGGTTTCTGGTGCAGTGAAGCAGGCTCGTGCGGGAGGTGCAGGGATGACAGATGACGCGCAACTGCCGGTGGGAGAGCACCCCGAGCCACTGCCCACACCCTCCACACCAGTAGGACGCAGAGGGATACGCTGGGGCGTACTGGCGCTCGTCGTAGCATGGACCGTGCTGCTGGTCCTCGGCACGTGGGCGCTGCCGCGCCTGCTGACCGTCGCGAGCTCCGTCTCCTACAATTACTACGGTGCGGTGCGCAATCACGGTTCCGCGGTCCGCATGCTGCTGCTCGTCCTGGGGCCGCTGTTCTACATTGCGCCTGTGATTGTCGGTGCCAGCGCGCGCACATGGCGGGGCGCCCTGGCCTTCACGCTGGTGCCGGTCTGGCTGGCGCTGCTCCCCTCCTTCGGCGCGAGCTTCGCCGGTGAGGTCCCTGGCGCGCTGATCTTTGGCGCGGGACCCGTCCATCTGGCGCCGGTCACTTCCAGCCTCTGGCTGAGCTCGTCGGCGGCGCTGACCTTCCTCTCGGCGAGCGCTGTCTTCGGCCTGCTCGGGACAATTGGCTGGCTGGCCCGCGCCGCATGGACTGGCGAGCTGCGGCGACCGTAATCCGCGCCACATCGGTGCCCCTCTTCAGCGCCTCCGGTGACATCCGCCGGCATACTCAGCCGTACTGTGCGACCGGGCATCCTCGTGTACCGTGCGTAGCTCTTCGATTCCGGCGCGACTCCCCTTGACACTCGCCATCTCACCGGCTATGTTATGTATGCATAACGTTATGCAGGCTTAACATATCGGGTGCCACCGATAGGATGGCTTTCTGAGAAAGCGAACGGCCAACATGATCGAAGCCCGCGGTCTTACCCGTCGCTTCGGCGACTTTCTCGCGGCGGACTCGGTGACGTTCTCGGTCCCAGACGGGGCTATTCTGGCGCTGCTCGGACCCAACGGCGCGGGCAAGACGACGACGGTTCGGATGCTCGCGGGATTGCTCGCTCCCAGCGCGGGCGACGCCATCGTGGCGGGCTTTGACGTGCGGCGCGAGCCAACGGCGGTGCGCACGGTCGTCGGGCTGGTGACTGATGTCCCCGGACTCTACGAGCAGATGCCGCTGCCTGCCTATCTCGACTTCTTCGGCGCGCTCTACGGCATGGCGTCCGCCGCCCGGACCAAGCGCATCGACGAGCTGCTCGACTTCTTCGACCTGAGCGAGCACCGTCGCGAGCGTATGGCGGGATTCTCGAAGGGGATGAAGCAGAAGGTAGCGCTTGCCCGCGCGCTCCTCCACGAGCCAAAGGCGCTCTACCTCGACGAGCCGACCTCTGGCCTGGACCCGATAGCCGCCCGCGCGGTACGCGACCTCATCGTCTCGCTGAAACAGCGCGACCGCAGCATCATTCTCTGCACACACGATCTGGACGAAGCCGAGCGTCTGGCCGATCAGGTCGCCATTCTGCGCGCCGGGCGCATCGTCGCGCTCGATGCGCCCGCTAGCCTGCGCTCGCGCTCGACCACCGATACCACCGTCCGTATCGAGCTGGCCGCACCCGCCCCGAACGCCGTGGCAGAGGCCAGCGCCTTGACGGGAATCTCTCACGTCCCCCAGTCCTCCGCGTCAGACACCGCGTTCGTGTATCAGACACCCGAGCCCACAAGGGTGAACCCGCAAGTGATCGAGCGGCTAGTGATGTCCGGCGCGCGGGTCGTCTCGGTCACCTGTGAGACACGCACGCTCGAAGACGTCTACGCCGAGGCCATCACCGGACGCGCGGCGATGGATGGTGCGACGGCTGGCGCGATGGATGGCGAGGACGAGGTCGCTCACCGGCTGCCCGTAGCCACCCGAGAGAAATGAGGCGAGACCATGACGACTCCATTGACTGTGCGCTCTGAGCGCGGCGAGCATATGCCTCCCGGTGACCTGCGGACTACGCTGCTCATCGCCCGCCGTGCCGCGCGTGAGTCGCTGCACGACCGGTCAACCCTGATGATGAGCGCGATCTTCGCGCTCGCGCTGCCCATTCTCTGGGTTGTGCTGGTGATTCGTCCAGCGGCGAGCGGCGGTCTGACGCCGACGCTCGGCACCCTGCTGGCGATCTATCTGCTCACGGTTGGGTTGCTGCCATCCAGCGCGGCATCAGGTGTCGCGGCGGGGCAGTTCGCGGGCGAGAAGGAGCAGGGCAACCTCGCGCCGCTACTGGCCTCGCCCGCCTCAAACGCCGCGATCTTCGCGGGGAAGGTGCTCGGGGCGGTGCTGCCCGCGCTGTTGTATTCGCTCATCGCCGAGATCAGCTATCTCGTCGAGGTCGCCGTACTCGTCGGCGCGGATGCGCTCCGCCTGCTGCCAGGCGCGCTCTCGGTGGCGATGATCGCGCTGGTGCCAGTGGTCGCGGTCTTCGCGGCGGTGGTGGCGAGCCTCATCTCGTCGCGCGTACGAACCTTCCAGGCGGCGCAGAATCTGACGGGCATCGTGTTGCTGCCAATCATGTTCGCGTTCTTCGGTCTAGCGGCCAAGATGCGCGACTGGGGGGTGCTCGCGCTCGTGGCGGGCGTGCTCGTCGTCGCCATCGCCGATGTCGTGATGCTCGTCCTCGCCGCCATCACCTGGCGTCGCGAGGAAGTGCTTGCCAAACCGTAAGACTGGAGCGACTGATGGGAACAAAAGGCGTCGAGAACCGTCTGCGTGAGCTACGCCAGCAGTTTGGGCTGACGCAGGAGCAGCTCGCGCGCGATCTGGACGTCACGCGACATACCATCCTCGCGCTCGAGGTCGGCCGCTACGTGCCGTCAATCGAGCTGGCGCTGAAGCTCGCCGCCTACTTCGATCTGCCACTGGAGCGCATCTTCTGGCTGCCCGAGGAGGAGACCGTGGAGCTGCGCGGCATGGTCCACCAGTCTGGGCGTCTCGCGAGAGCGGGCGCGGAGGAGTCCGACAATGGAGCAACCTGACCATCACATCACACCGCTCCGCTCACCGCGGCGACGTTCCCGCCGTAGCGTGCGGCTCAATCGCATCATCGCGGGGATCACCTGGACACTTGGCGCGCTCGTACTCATTTTCGAGGTGTGGGCCGCGCTGCGCGGGCAGGCGAACGTGGTGAATGTGATCAACACCATCTTCGTCGTCATCGGCACGGCGCTGGGCGGCATCCTGGCCCTCAGTGGCGACGGCGACGTGATCCTGTTTACGGGCACCGACGAAGGCCAGCGCGATGCGATCGTCAAGGCGGCCATGCCCGCCTTCAGCATCTCCTTCTGGGGGCTCTTCGTGCTGTGGATCGCCTATCAGTTTCGGCCCGACTGGCGCGCCACCGCCGACATCCAGATCGGCATCCTGCTGCTGCTGACGCTGGTCACGTATTTGGCAGGCTACGTCTGGCAGCGTCGCGGCGCCTAGCGAACTACGCACGGACGATGTATGACGGCGATATCGCAGGCAAAGGAAAGCGAAACGCCCGCTCACCTGTGTTGAGCGGGCGCGAAATCGGGTACCTCCAACGGGATTCGAACCCGTGATCTCCACCTTGAAAGGGTGGCGTCCTAGGCCGCTAGACGATGGAGGCGCGGCTGGGCAGTTGCGAGAGATGCCCGCCCGAAGTGTACGCGCGCGGACG
>CAYRVF010000028.1:0-10024 GCA_964427535.1 uncultured Ktedonobacterales bacterium | reverse complement strand
GAACTCAAACGCAACAGGCGTATACAGGCGTATCAGGAACGGACAAATCGTTCGGTAGGGTCGAGGCATGCCTCGCCGGCATCAGTCGGGCAGCGATGGGTTCTGTGTCACTGACGGCGAAGGGTATCGATGTCACACAAGTTTGAGCGTGGGCGCGCGGCACGTTATACTGTTGCAAGTTGTTGCCGCGTCTTCTGTGCGATCCGCCAGCGGCAATCTCAGCAACCCTCATTTGTCCGCGCAATCGTACCGCCGAGGAGGCCGGAACCGTGAAGCTCACCTGCAAGCAGCAAGACCTCGCCAAGGGGCTCTCTACCGTCAGTCACGCAGTCTCGTCGCGCTCGACGCTGCCGATTCTCTCGAACATCCTGCTCACGACCGACGGCGAGCGCGTGCGCCTCTCGGCGACGAACCTGGAAATCGGCATCACCTGCACCGTCCCGGCAACCATCCAGCAGGAAGGCACGACGACGATTCCGGCGCGCCTCTTCACGGAGTTCGTCAACAGCCTGCCGCAGGGCGATGTGACGCTCACGCTGCAGCCCGGCGGCGGGCAGAGTGTGGAAGTCAAGGGCCAGCGCAGCCGCGCCACCATTCGCGGCATGGACCCCGCCGAGTTCCCGACGATCCCCACGGCCGAGGGTGGCGAGCAGCCGATCACGATTGAGTCCGCCGAGCTGCGCGAGATGATCAAGCTGGTCGCGTTCGCGGCGGCGACTGACGACGCGCGCCCGGTCTTCACCGGCGTGTTGGCGCAGGTGCGCGGCGAGCAACTGATCTTCGCCGCCGCCGACAGCTTCCGGCTGGCCGTCCGTTCGACGCCGATGCCGGGCGCCGCCTCGCAGCAGGAGGACGGCGACGTGCTCATCCCCGCGCGCACGCTCAACGAGCTGGCGCGCATCCTGCCAGACGAGGGCGCGGTGCAGATGGTCGTCACGCCGAACCGCAATCAGGTGCTCTTCCGCGCGGAGGCGGCGGGCGTCGAGCTGGTCTCGAACCTCATCGCCGGGAAGTTCCCCAACTACCAAGCCATCTTGCCGCAGAGCAGCGCCACCCGTGTCACCCTCAACACCGAGGACTTCCGGGGCGCGGCGAAGCGCGCGGCGATCTTCGCCCGCGACAGCGCCAACATCGTGCGGCTGAAAGTTTCGAGCGGCGAGGCAGGCGGCCTGATGCCGGGGGCGCTGACGATTCAGGCGACGGCCGAAGAGGCGGGCGATACCGACACCTCACTCGACGCCGCGGTGGACGGCGAGGGGCTTGAGGTCATCTTCAACGTCAAGTATCTGACCGACGTGCTGGGCGTGCTCGACACGCCGGAGGTCGCGCTGGAGCTGAACACACCACAGCATCCGGGCGTCATCCGCCCCATCGGCGGCGGCGACTACGTCTACGTCATCATGCCGATGCACAGCACGCGCTAGCGACGCTGGAATAGTCAGCAGACCCTGCTAGAGCACAATGCTCGCCCACAGGAAGACCGACAAATCGGTGTCCTGCGGGCGAGTTGCTGTCTACAGCCCGCATCCAAGTATCGCTGCTTGTCCCTCACATTGCCGCTTGAGCACCGGCTTGACGACAACGCCAAGTTTCCGAATCACCTATGTCGTGGCTATTACGATTCCGCTAGAGCATCTCGAACGATATCGAGAAAGAACGCGCCGAAGTCGCTCGCAATGACCTCACGACTTTCGCTCCAGGCTACAACTGGATATTCCCCCTCATGATTCGCTTGCGATGCATCCAGTCCATAGTAATCTCCGTCACCCGTAGAATAGATGACGATCAAATCTTGGGGGAGATGCCCTTCTGCTCTCAGCTTTCGCGTTAGCCAAATCGCATCAGGGACAGACGAGTGTTCAAAGTCTTCGGTGATGACGCCATAGATCTCCTCTCCGCCCACGTCGCCTGCCCCCAATTCCAAGAGAAATCGACGGTAGGTTGGGGGAAAGGCGACGCCTAATACTGTCTCCGCAGCAGTGACAATGCGCTCATCGTGAGCGCCTACAAAATCATGCTCATCGGCATGTCTTCGGAGGAGAGAAGCCGCTCTCTCGTAATCTCTCATGCTCATGGCAACGTCCTTCGAGAATCTACATGACGCCCCATAAATCTTGGCTGGCCACGATTGCCATGTTTTAGAGGGACGATGGCGAGGTCACGCCGCGGTGCATGGGCTGCTGGAGCATGGTCTGCACCTCGCGCGTTCCACACTGGCTGCTGTCAGCAGCAATAGTACACGAGTAGTGTCCTGGCTAGAACGCGACGACGCCGAACGCCTCGGGATGGCGCACGACACGCGAGAATCCGGCGGACTGTAGCCGGCGGATCACGCCACTGGTGGTGCGGCTTCCCGAGGGGCTGTGCGGGTCGCCGATGTAGTGGAAGAGCTTGCCACCGCGCCGCAGGACGCGCCGTAGCTCGCGGTAGAACTCCTCAGAGTAGAGGTCGCCCGCGAGCGAGATCATCGGCGGGTCGTGCAGAATGCGATTGAACGAGTCGCTCGCGAACGTCGGAACAAGCTCCGCCGCGTCGCCGATGAGCTGGCGGATGTTTGAGCGCGTGAAGAGTGGACGCGACCACGGATTGAGCCGTGCGACCTCCAGCCCCGCCGGGTCGAGCTCAATAGTCACGACTTCGTCGGCGGTCTTAGCCGCCTCGATGGCGGTGTAGCCCAGACCCGTCGCCGTATCGAGCACGCGTCCCGTGAGCGGGGCGACGGTGGCAATCTTCTTCAGCGTGTCCTGCCAGGGGTCGGTGTCTTTGATGCGGTGCATCGGCGTACCTGAGACCAGCATCGTCGGCGCACCGGAGGTCGGCATTAGGCTGCGCACCCAGTTCGTCTCGTCGGAGAAGACGCGAATCTCACGCGCGCCGTCCGCATTGTCGACGGTGAAGCTGACGTTGCGCGCGCCTGCGATGCGCTCCGCCTCGCTCCACGGCAGCACTGTGCCGTCCGGATAGACGATACCGTCGGACGTCAGCGCGACTCGGGCGGTCGTCAGCCCCAGGTCTGGGGACGTCTCGGCCTCGGCCTGGTGCGCGCGGTGTGCGGCGAGCAGCGGCGCAATCTGCAGGTGCGAGACGACCACCGGTAGGGGCGGCATATGTTCTGCCATCCTTGGTCGTCCTTCCTCCGTGTGCTCGCGCGAGCCGGCACGATCAGCGCCACATGCGCCCGAGTCTGGCGATCTCGTCGAGGTTGAACCGCAACTTACCGGCCAGACGAATGCCCGCCTGCCCCCGGTGCCGCAGCTCGGTCTCGCAGTAGGCCACGAACGCGGGGAAAGGCTCGATCTTCTGTCCCGTCTCAGCATAGCGGGTCTGCAGGTGGTCGAGATAGGCCTGCACGTTGGGATTCTTGTAGATGCGGAAGAACTCGTACGTGAAGAACGCCATCTCGCGGTGCGTGAGCACACCCTGCGCATAGAGATCGCACGCCAGGTCGGCGAAGCTGAGCATGCGGTCGATGCGCTTCTCTTCAGGTGAGCCGGGGAACTGCTCGTCGTAGACGAATGTGCCGTACTGCACCGCGTACATCGCCTGCCGGATGTCGTCGTCGGAGAACATCGTCGAGTAGAGGTCTTTGAAGAAGGTCGCCTTCTGCATGCGGTAGTTGTTGCGAATCTGAGTGTAGGTCAGCAGGATGCCGAAGACCGCCACTACCAGGAGCGCCGCGCTCACAATCTGGGTAATCGAGATGGTCGTGGTGAAGGCCGGCATCGCATGCTCCTCTTGCTGCATTAGGCCCGGCAGCGCGAGCTACCGGCTAGCGGCGAGTATAGCATACGTAGCGCACGTGTCGGACGCCTCGGCCGCAGCACCGTCGGGCATGCGTCATCAGCGACTCATGCATTCCATACCGATTGGCATTTACCCCTTGCTTTCCAACTGACATGGGTGTATACACCATCTAAACAAGAAGACGCTATTAATCATCTACGTGCGATTGCTTCAAAATCGCTGTGATGCAGGCTGGAGACGCCGTCCGGTTGCCGAAAACTGTGGACGCGAAATGAGAGAGGCGTGCGACAAGCCGTCTGGCCGGTCGCACTGTGGGTGAGGCGGAGGATATGGCTATGCGGCGGGGCTTCCATTTCGGCACGCGTGACGTGGTCTCCGTTGGAGTCAAGAGCGTAAGTATCGTGGCGCTTCTCGCGCTGCTGTTGACCTCCGCGCCGCTCGCCAGCGCGTACCCCGCGCCCGCGGGTGGGCCAAACCTGGCCCCGGCGGGCTACGAGCCAGCATCCCGGCCCGTCGCGGCGCAGACGCCCACGCCACCCACGGCGACGCCTACCCCGAGCACGCCATCCCAGCGGCCTGGCCCAACGGCGACTCCGACTCCACCGGCGGGCGGCTCACATGCGTCTCCGGCGGCGAACCATCCAGTTACTGGCACCCAGCCCTTCGCCAACTCACATGTGCAGCCTCCGCACAGCACCGCGAGCAAGCCCGCCACAAGCGCGGCCAGCACACCGTTCGCCATCGGAGATGTGCTCGTCGGCATCGGTAACGGGCAGATCGAGCACTTCACGTCGAACGGCACCCTCGTCAACGTACTGGATACTGGCACTGGGGCAGCCTACAACACAGGCATGTGCTTCGATCCGAGCTATACCCTGTACGCCACGGACTTTGGCGCGCAGGCAGTCAGCACATTCAATAGTGCGGGCGATCGCTTGCAAAGCTACTGGGGGTCCGGGTACAACTTAGACCCCGAGAGCTGCGTCGCCGATAGCACCGGACACATCTACGTCGGACAGGCCGACGGTACCGGGCAGATTCTCAAGTTTGACCTGAGCGGCAATCTGGTGGCATCCTACGCTCCCACCACCGAGGACCGTGGAACCGACTGGATCGATCTCGCTGCCGACCAGTGTACGGTGTATTACTCGTCGGAAGGCTACGCGGTCCATCGCTTCAACGTCTGCACCAACACACAGCTCCCCGATTTTGCCACTGGCCTGAACGGCCCATGCTACGCGCTCCGTATCCGGGCGAATGGTGAGGTGATGGTGGCCTGTGAGGCGGAGGTGTACCGGCTCGACGCGACGGGAAATGTGATACAGACGTACCTCGGTTCGGCCTACGGCGAATACAGTTTTTTTGCCGCGAACCTCGACCCCGACGGCACGTCGTTCTGGACCGCCGGGCTCACATCGGGGGTGGTCTACAAGATCGACATCGCGACGGGGGCGCTGCTGACATCCTTCAACGCGAATCCTAATGTTGCTGTCGCCGGCATCATCGTTTATGGTGAAACGACCCAGGGTGCCACCTCCGCTAAAGGCCCGACAGGAAGCGAGCGCAACGGCGATCGGAATCCCTCCGAGCTCAACGCGTGCCGTCCCTGCGTGGGCGACCCGATTGACATCTACTCGGGCAACTTCACCCACACCTTCACCGATGTCTCCGTTCCGGGACGCGGCATCCCGCTCGACTTCACGCGCACCTACAACGCGCAGGCCGCTGCCCAGAACGGCCCGCTCGGCTACGGCTGGACCTCGTCGTACAACGCCGCCCTCGCGGTGGATGGCACGACGGGCAACGTGACCATCACCCAGGAGAACGGCAGCACGGTCGCGTTCAGTCCCAATGGCTCAGGTGGGTTCACCGCGCCCGCCCGCGTACTGGCGACGCTCGCGACGAACCCGGATGGCTCCTATGCGTATACGCGCATCCAGGATCAGATGCATTTCACCTTCAGCGCGTCGGGACAGTTGCTCTCCGAGACCGACCGCAACGGCTACACGACACACTTCGGTTACACCGGCAGCCAGCTCACCAGCGTCACCGATGCGGCAGGGCGCACGCTCGCGATGGCATATGACGGCTCCGGACGCCTGTCCAGCGTGACCGATCCGCTGAGCCGGCAGGTCACGTTTACGTACGATGCCAGTGGAAATCTCGCGACGGCGACAGATGTCGGGGGCGGGGTGTGGCATTTCACCTACGACACGAACCATCTGCTGCTCACGATGACCGACCCCCGCGGTGGTGTCACGACGAATGTGTATGACGCGAGCGGCCGGGTGACGAGCCAGACCGACCCCATGAGCCGCACGACCACCTTCGCGTATGCCACGCTCGATAGCAATGGCGACACCACGACGACGATCACCGACCCCCGTGGCATCGTCACGGTCGAAGACTTCCATAACGGGCTGCTGCTCTCCAAGACCCTGGCGAGCGGCACATCGCAGTCCGCGACCTGGAGCTACAGTTACGACCCAAGCACGCTCGGCCAGACCTCCATCGCCGATCCTAACGGCCACGTCACGACGAAGACCTGGGACGCGAACGGCAACGTGCTCACCTCGACGGACGCGCTCGGACATACGACCAGCTTCACTTATGACACGCTGAACGACGTGACCTCCATGACCGACCCGCTGGGGGTGACGACGACCTACACGTACGATGCGCACGGCAACCGGCTCTCGGCCTCGACGCCGCTCGTCGGGACGGGCCAGACACAGACGACGACCTACACATATGGCGACGCGGCGCATCCGGGCGACGTGACCGCGATGACCGACGCCGACGGCAATACCTGGACTTACGCCTACGACGCCAACTGCAATCAGGTCCGCGTGACCGACCCGCTCGGCGATACGACGACCGCCAGCTTCAACGCGCTCGGCTGGAAGACGCGTGCGACCGGCGCCAACAGCAATACTGCCGCGCTGAGCGTCGCGGGCACACAGACCACCTACGCCTACAATGCCTTCGGCGACGTGACGCAGGTCACCGACCCGCTCGGCCACACCACCAGCACCCAGTACGACGCCGCGGGCAACGTGACGCAGGTGACCGATGCCAACGGGCACGTCACCCAGAACACCTACAACGCCGACGACGAGCTGACCCAGGTCACACGCGCCGACGGCACGACCCTCACCTACGCCTATGACGGCGATGGCAACCAGACGCAGCAGACCGACGGCCGTGGCAAGACGACGACCTACGGGTTCGACGCCCTCAATCACCTCGCCGCCGTCACCGACCCGCTCACCCGCACGACGCACTTCACGTATGACGGGGCGGGCAACCGCCTCACGCTCGTCGACGCCGCCGGGCAGACCACCAGCTACGCCTATGACCCAGCCAACCAGCTTATCAACATCACCTATTCAGACGGCACGACGCCGCCCGTCTCCTACGGCTACGATGCCGATGGGCAGCGCACATACCTGATCGATGGCACAGGCTTCACCTCCTCCACCTACGATTCGCTGCACCGGCTGACGTTCGTTTCAGACGGCGCGAGCCACGCTGTGAGCTACGGCTACGATCTGGCCGGCCACCAGACGTCGCTCGCCGCCCCCAATGGGCAGACGGTCACGCGCATCTATGACCGGGCCGGACGGCTCGTCGCAGTGAAGGACTGGCTCGGCCACACGACCACCTTCACCTACGACCCCGACGGCAACCTCGGCGCCATCGCCTATCCCAACGGGCTCTCGGCACAGATGACCTACGACGCCGCCGACCGGCTGACGCAGATCAGCGACGTGCCGACGCACCCGGTCCAGCCGAAGTCCGGCAGCGGGGTGCTGAGTCCGCCCACGCCGTTGCCCAGCTTCAGCTACGCCCGCGACGACGACGGACTGCTGAGCGGCGTGCGCCCGCAGGCGGTGCCGCAGACCGACGAAGCCTATAGCTATTCCGCGCTCAATCAGGTCACCGGCGTGAGCGCTCCAAGCGGCCCGAACGCTTCCACCTACACCTATGACGCGGCGGGAAACCTGACGCAGCGTGGGGCGGCGACGCTCAGCTACGACGCCGCCAACCAGCTCACGAGCCTGGCCCAGAACGGCCAGACGACGAGCTACACCTTCGACGCGCGCGGCAACCGCACCCAGCAGCAGAGTGGCGGCAGTGGCAGCACGACCTACGGCTACGACCAGGCCAACCGGCTCACGGGCTACACGCACGGCAGCACCACCGCGACCTACGCCTACAACGGCGACGGGCTGCGCATGAGCAGCACCGTGAACGGGACGAGCACGTCATTCGTGTGGGACCTGTCGCAGCCCGTGCCGCTGCTGCTTCAAAAAGGCGCCACGGCCTTCGTCTACGGTCCAGGCGGGCTGCCCATCGAGCAGATCGCCTCGAACGGGACGCCGCTCTATTTCCTACAAGATGCGCTGGGCAGCACGCGGGCGCTCGCCAATGCGGCCGGGAGCGTGGTCGCGACGTTCGCCTATGACGCCTATGGGAACCTGACGGGGCAGACGGGCAGCGCATCCACGCCACTGCTCTTCGCCGGGCAGTATCGCGACGCCGAGTCGGGCCTCTACTATCTGCGCGCGCGCTCCTATGACCCGTCCACGGGTCAGTTCCTCACCCGCGACCCGCTGGAGACGCTCACCAAGCTGGCGTATGCATACGCCGGAGGGAACCCTGTCAACTTCAGTGATCCCTCTGGGCAGTTTGTATGGGCACTGGTGACAGGCGCAATTGGCGCGGTTGTCGGAGCTGGCTCCGACGTTCTGCTCCAAGAGGCGACACACCCTGGCTCGGTTGACTGGTGGGAAGTTGGGGCGCACGCCCTCGGAGGCTTTGTAGGCGGCGCAGTTGGAGGCCTCTGCGGCCCGCTCTGTACCATTGCGGGCGGCGCGGCCGGAGCAGCCGTTAGCGACTCACTTACCCAAACTGAGCAGATTGTTCGGCATCAAAAGAGCGGCTTTGACGTTGGTGAATTCGCGTTAGGGGTCGGTATGGGTACCAGCGTCGGGTGGTTAACCGATAACATCGGAGGTATATCCGATCTTGAGGGGAATGCTATCGGCAACGCAGCGAATGAGTCCATAAAGTCCATCGAGAGCACGTTCCTCGATCCGACCGCTTACACGGATCTAATCAATGAACGCGCCGCCCCAGCCATCGTAGACGCCTTCCATCTTGGAGGGACGCAGTCAGGGAACTACTGCAGCGTGTACGGGCCTACATACTAACCTGGAGAATTCGATGAGACGCGCGAGGAAGGAGGGCCCCCTCCCTCCTCGCGGGCTCCCCTCTCACACCATCAGGTGAGGGAGGGATCGGGGGCAAGCCGCATCCTACGACAGCGTGGCGCCCTCTGCGATGACCGCGACGCGCGAGGCGAACTGGCTGTTGTAGAGATCGGCGTAGAAACCGTTTGCGGCTAGCAGCTCCTCGTGGGTACCCTGCTCGACGATACTGCCGTGGTTCATCACCAGAATCAGATCGGCGTCGCGGATGGTCGAGAGCCGGTGCGCGATGACGAAGTTCGTGCGCCCGCGCATCAGCTCCGACATCGCCCGTTGAATCAGGATCTCCGTGCGGGTGTCGACACTGCTGGTGGCCTCGTCCAGAATCAGAACCGAGGGGTCGGCCAGCACCGCGCGGGCGATGGTCAGCAGTTGCTTCTGTCCCTGCGAGAGGTTGGTCGCCTCCTGGTTGAGCACGGTGTCGTAGCCCTCGGGCAGCGTGCGGATGAAGTGGTCGGCCTGCGCCGCGCGTGCCGCCTGCACGATCTCGTCCTCCGTCGCGTGCTCGCGGCCATAGGCGATGTTCTCGCGGATGGTGCCGTTGAAGAGCCACGTATCCTGCAGCACCATGCCGAACATCTTGCGCAACTGTCCGCGCTCCAGACTTGTGATGTCGACGCCATCGACCAGGATACGCCCGCTATCGACTTCGTAGAAGCGCATCAGCAGATTGACGAGCGTCGTCTTGCCCGCGCCCGTCGGTCCGACGATGGCGATCGTCTGGCCAGGCTGCACGTCGATGTTCATGTCCTCGATCAGGGGCATGTCGGGCGAGTAGCCAAACCGCACGTGGTCGAAGCGCACCGCTCCGCGCGGCTCGGCGATGACCGGCGCGTCGACGGTATCCGGTGACTGCTCTGGCTCGTCGAGTAGCTCGAAGACGCGCTCTGCCGACGCGATGGTGAGCTGGATGGTATTCGAGATGCTGGCAAGCTGCGTGATTGGTTGCGTAAATTGCCGCGCGTACTGGATGAACGCCTGCACGTCACCAATCGTGATGGCGCGCT
>CAYRVF010000027.1:0-44139 GCA_964427535.1 uncultured Ktedonobacterales bacterium | reverse complement strand
CGGTGGAGAACGCCGCGCTGCTGCCCTGGCTGACCGCGACGGCCTATCTGCACTCGGCGATGGTGCAGGAGCGCCGCGGCTCGCTGAAGGTGTGGAACCTGGGCCTCATCATCGCCACGTTCGGCCTCTCGATCTTTGGCACGTTCGAGGTGCGCAGCGGCATCATCAGCTCGGTCCACTCGTTCTCGTACTCGGACATTGGCCCATATTTCTTCGGCTTCCTGGCCGTCATCCTGGTCGCCACGATCGCACTCTTCTTCTATCGCCTGCCGCGCCTGAAGCCGGAACACGAGGTCGACTCGCTCGTCTCGCGCGAGGGCAGCTTCCTGCTGAATAACCTGCTGCTGACAGGCGTCGCGTTCGCGACGTTCTGGGGCACGATCTTTCCGATCATTTCCTCCGTCGCGCGCGGCCAGCAGATGACTGTCGGCCCTGCCTTCTATCAACAGGTGAACGGGCCGCTCTTCGCGCTGTTGATCTTCATGATGGGTGTAGGACCGCTGCTGGCATGGCGGCGCGCGGGCTGGCAGAGCATCTGGCGCAACTTCCGCTATCCGGCGATCTTCGCGGCGCTGGTGGCGACCGTGCTGCCCGTGCTGGGCGTGCGCAGCCTGGGCGCGAACATCGGCTTCACCATCTGCGCCTTCGCGGCCGCGACAATTCTCTACGAGGTCTGGCGCGGCGTGCGCGTGCGTCATGGACATGGCGAGAGCGTGCCCGAGGCGTTCGTGCGGCTGGTCGCGCGTCACCGCCAGCGCTACGGTGGCTATCTCGTGCATCTCGGATTGGTCGTGCTCGCGCTTGGTGTCATCGGCTCGCACTTCTTCCAGATCGAGCAGGACGCGACGCTTGCGGCCGGACAGAGTATGCGCGTCAGCGGCTACACACTGACATACCAGGGCGTAAGCGACACGACCGACAAGAACGGCATCGAGGTCATCCAGACGCACTTCACCGTCCAGAGCCCGATTGGCGGCAAGAGCACCATCGCGCCGGGGCAGCGCATCTTCCCCGGCTTCGCGAGCCAGCCGACGAGCATCGTCTCGATCACCACGCACGGGCTGAATGACCTGTACGTCTTCCTCGGCGGCTTCGATAGCAGCGGCGCCGCGGCGATCCGGGTGTTCATCAATCCGCTGGTGCCGCTGGTTTGGTTCGGCGGCGTGCTGATGCTGGCTGGTGGCATCGTCTGCTGGTGGCCGCAGCGGCGCAGGCCCACAGCGCTTCTCGAGGCGGTGCCCGCGACGCGCCCGGTGGAGGTGACGGCATGAACGTACGCACGCTGCTCCGCCGTCCGGCGTTCTTGATCTCGCTGGCGCTGCTGGTGGGCGTCGTGTTGTTGTGGCTGGTGCCCGCGGCGCTCGCCGCCCGGCCGAAGACGCTAGACGACCGGACGTATGAGGTCGCGAGCCAGTTGCAGTGTCCGGTGTGCAACGGCGAGTCGGTGGCGGCTTCGAACTCGGCGATTGCCACGCAGATGCGCGGTGTCATCCACACCCAGCTCGCCAGCGGGCGCTCTGAGCAGCAGGTGCTCGCCTACTTCCAGTCGGTCTACGGCGACTCCATTCTAGAGAGCCCGCCGAAACAAGGCTTTACCACGCTGATCTGGGTTGTGCCGTTCGTCGCGCTGCTCGCGGGCGTCGGCATCATTTACTCGGTTGGACGTGAATGGCGCGACACGCGTGGCACTCGTGGCGCTGCGACGGGTGAGGTGCTGGCGCCCGCAGGACAGGAGTCATCCGGCGAGACGCCAGCGGGCGCGCTGACGCCGGACGAGACAGAGCG
Organism: uncultured Ktedonobacterales bacterium; assembly: GCA_964427535.1. Taxonomy (GTDB): domain Bacteria; phylum Chloroflexota; class Ktedonobacteria; order Ktedonobacterales; family JADMIN01; genus CAYRVF01. The sequence goes on along the minus strand of CAYRVF010000027.1, from coordinate 42,354 downwards.
GTTCCGGGCGCTGCTGCGACAGCAGCTCGAAGCCGAAGAAGGATTACCTCTGCGACACGGAAGCGAGCGGGGAAGCTAATGCCACTGGTTATTGCGGCTTTACTTGGCCTCTCGGGGCTGATCATCGTGATATATCCCCTGCTGGGCCTCGATCACGAGGCGCGCGGGCAGACTCCGGCTCCGGCGAGCGAGGTAGCCGAGCGCGAGGCGTCCGCGAAGGAGGCGCTGCGCGAGGTGGAATTCGACTACCGCCTCGGCAACTTGGACGAGCCAGAGTACCTACAGCTCCGCGACCGCTATGAGCAACGCGCGCTGACCGCGCTCAAGACGCGCTACGAACAGGAGCAAGCGCTGGACGCGCTGATCGACGAGCAGCTGGACGGCCTGCGCGAACGCGAGCAGGGCGCACCCGCCGCAGCCACCGCCGAGAAGCGACAGCCGTCCGCCACGTCGACACGGAAGCCAACCACCAGCGCTTCGCGGATGAACGCGCGTGTGCGCCGTCGGAAGGGGGCATAGCATGCCCATCCGACGCGTGCTTCGTATAGCCAAGTTTACTCGGATGGTGCTGCTGGCGGCTCTGCTGGCGGTGCCTGTGTTGCTCGTGTCGCATCGCGCTGCCTTTGCCGCGGGCGGGGGCAGCATCCAGGGCATTGTCGTGAACGGCACGCACAGCAACGCGCCCGTTGCCTCTCAGCAGGTGACGCTGCAAGAGACGGCGAACGGCACGGTCCATGACATCGCCACCACGACGTCGGATGCCCAGGGACACTTCACGTTCTCGGGACTGGCCGTCGGCGACGGAGCGACATACGCGGTCTACACGCGCTTCCAGGGTGGGCTGTTCCCGTCGACCGCGCTGCAGGTGCAGAGCACCACGCCGCAGACGGCACAACTCACGGTCTATGACGTGACGCAGAGCGATGCCGCGCTGCACATCTCGCATGTGACGCTGTTGGTCAACAAGGTCAACCAGAAGAACGGCCTGATCAGCGTCGGCGAATTCGTGACGTTCTCCAACTCCGGCAAGTCCGCGTTCGTGGGCACATCCGCCGCCGCGAATGGCAAGCCGACGGGACTGCTGCTCTTCTCGGTGCCGCCGGGCGCCTCCAACCTGACGCTGGGCCTCGGCTTCTCGGGCGTGCAGACGATCACCATTGGTACCGGATTTGGCAGCGCGGCCACAGTGCCACCTGGCGACTCGGTCTTCGCCTTCGCGTACGACATTCCGTACAGCGGCACGCAGGGGCCGCTCTCGTACAAGGCGGAATACACGACGGACTCAGTGACGACACTCGTGCCGCCGACCATGTTCGTCACCCCTGGAAACTTCTCGGCGCAGGGCATCATCGACGCGTATGGGCTGCGCTATCAGCAGTTCCAGACTGGCACGCTCAAGCCCGCAACGCAGGCATCGCTCACGCTGGGGAATTTGCCAGCCGCCGGTGAGCCACAAGACCTCGATGTCAAGACGTTGGCGCTGCTGGCGGGCGTGCTGGCGCTGCTGGCTGCCGCTGCCATTCTGCTGTACCTCAAGCGCGGCGCGCTGGCTGTGGCGCTACGTCTGATGCCGCCCTCTGTCGTGACGGGCGCGGGTTCGTCTGTCGCCAGCGAGGAGGCACAGGCGCAGGAGTCGGAACGGCAGGCCTTGCTGCACCAGCTGCTCGCGCTCCAGCAGGCGCGCGCCGCGGGCACGTGCAGCGTCGAGGACTACAAGCGACAGGAGGCCGAGGTGCGGGCGGCGCTGCGAGCGCTGATCGCGGCCGGTGGGACTGCTGCCGGAGCGGCTCCGCCTCAGCCGCAGGAAGCCGAGCCGGTTGCCGACACTGAGACGGCGGACAGCGCGACCGAAACCGCACGCGCGCTACCGGGAGGCGGCCGATGAGCGCTCGCACGCTTTCGTCACGCCCCGACAGCGTCTCTGACGCCAGCGCGCGCCCCGGGGCGGACACATCCAGCGTCGCGGTCGCATTGGAGCGGCTGGAAAAGGCCTTCAGCCTGCGGCCAGTGCTGCGAAATGTCACCTTCAGCGTCGAGCCGGGCACGTGCGCCGCGGTGCTGGGGCCGAACGGCGCGGGCAAGACCACGCTGCTACGGATTCTCGCCTGCCTGGCCAAGCCGAGCGGCGGCACTGCCCGCGTACTCGGGCTGGATGTAGCGCGCGACGCGAGCGCGATTCGGCAGCACGTTGGCTACGTGGGGCACTCCCCGTTGCTCTACGACGAGCTGACGGTACGCGAGAACTTGCTCTTCTTCGCCCGCATGTATGGCGTGCCCGAGAGCGAGCGCCGTGTCGCCGAGCTTCTCGACCGCGTGGATATGCGCGCGCGAGCCAACGAGCGGGCTGGCAGCCTCTCGCGCGGACAGGCGCAGCGTGTGGCGCTCGCGCGGGGTCTGCTGCACGCGCCGCGCCTGCTGCTGCTAGACGAGCCGGACACCGGGCTCGACTCGGAGGCTATCGAGCTGCTGACCACGTTAGTGCGCGAGCATAGCGCCGCCGGTGGCACGTCGCTGGTGACGACGCACGCGCTCGACCGGGGGCTGGCGATGGGTCAGCAGACGCTGGTGCTGGTCGGTGGGCGTGTGGTGTATGACGGCCCATCCGGAGCGCTCAGTCCAGATGAGGTCACGGCGCTCTACACCGCCGCGCGGGCGAGGCAGGTCAGCCGATGACACTCCACGCACGCGCATGGCGCCAACTCTGGGCGCTCGTCTGGAAAGATCTGCGCTGTGAGCTACGCTCGCGGCAGGTCTGGCTGGGCATGGGCCTCTTCGCGCTGCTCGTGCTGGTGGTCTTCAACTTCGCCTTTGACCTGCGCGTCGACAATCAGACCGCGGTGGCGCCGGGCGCGCTGTGGATCGCATTCGTCTTCGCCAGTCTGCTCGGGCTGGGTCGCACGCTCGCGGCGGAGCAGGACCGGGGCACGATGGATCGCTTGCTGTTGCTGCCGGTGGCTCGGCAGGTGATCTTTTGGGCCAAGCTGCTCGGCAATCTGGTGTTCATCGGCGTGGTCGAGGTCGTGGCGGTGCCGGTCTTCGCCGCGATGTATAACTTGCCCGTACTGCGGCCTGGCATCGTGCCGATCGTCGTCTTCGGCACGGTGGGCATCGCGACCATCGGCACACTGTTCTCGGCGGTGGCGTCGTCCACGCGCGCGCGTGAGGTGCTGCTGCCGCTGTTGGTCTTCCCGCTGATCGTGCCCGTCGTCATTGGCGCAGTGAAGGCCACCCAGGCGCTGGTGGCGCCAGTCGCGGCGGATGCGCCGTGGCTTGGTCTGCTGATCGCCTTCGATGTCATATTCTTGAGTATCGCGTCGATCACCTTTCAGTTCGTCATTGAGGAATAGGCGGAACGCCATGCATGTGATAAGTCCACGCCAGCGCGCGTCTGGCGTCGAGCAAGCGCCCGGCACTGGACCGGCGAGCGGACAGAAGGTGCGGCTCTCTGAACGGCCAGCGCTGCGCTACGGCGAGTATGCGCTCGGCGCTCTCGTCGTCATCGGGATGATGGTCTCGATCTGGGCGGCGCTGATCTACGCGCCGACCGATGCGCTGCAGGGCGACGTGCAGCGGATCTTCTACTTCCACGTGCCTGTTTCGCTGGTCGCGTATCTGGCGTTCTTCGTCGTCTTCGTCGCGAGCGTTCTGTATTTGTGGCGCGGCGAGGAACGCTGGGACTCACTGGCGCGCGCTTCCGCCGAGATTGGCACGGTCTTCACCACGCTGACGCTGATTTCTGGCTCGCTCTGGGGTCGGCCCATCTGGGGCACGTGGTGGGTATGGGACGCGCGGCTGACCACCTCGCTCATCCTGTGGTTCGTCTACATCGCGTATCTGCTGCTGCGAATGTACACTGGGCGCTCGGCAGGGGGCGCACGGGCGGCGGCAGTGCTCGGCATCATCGGCTTCGTGGGTGTGCCGATCAACTATCTCTCGGTGAACTGGTGGAACACTTTGCACCCGGCACAGGTCGTCCCGCTGGGTGGGACGCCGCAACTGCCGCCGCAGATGTTGCTGGCGTTCATGATCTCGCTCGTCACCTTTGTGTTGCTGTTCGCGTTCCTGCTGCTGCAAGTGTACCGTCTGGAGCGGATGCAGACGACCGTGCGGCAACTACGAGCGCGTGTGGAATATGCCGACGACTAGGCAATAGAGCGAGCGTCTGAGACGGACGGCATACGCCGCTCGTTTGGAGGAGAGTGGGGACTTCCTATGCAGAATATTGGGTATCTCGTCGCGGCCTACGCGATCATCTGGCTCGCACTGCTCGGCTATCTCGGCTGGCTGGCGCTTCGCCTGCGCGGCGTGCGGACCGAGTTGGAGACCGTGCGCGACATGGTCGAGCAGCGCGAGAGTCAGACGCCGGCGAAATGACGGAGACGGGATGGGCGACGCGCTCACCTGAAACATTCCTGACAACCGGCGGAAACATCTCGTCTGGCGGGCAGCGACATGTTAGAATAGTGTACGCTCTTATGCGTGCGGCTGCCGATCGGCGGCGCACATCTGCGTCTTACTGTTGAGGAGTAGGCGGCATGCCGGAGAACTACGAGGTGCAATACGTCCATCCGGGCGGCGCGACGGCGACGTTCGTGCGGCAGGATGGCGAGCTTGATGCGCTGGCGAAGGGCCTGGATGCGGAACAGTTCTGGGTCTTCAAGAACGTGAAGGCGCTTCTGGTTCGCAATGAGCCCGGCGATTTGGACGAGGCAAACCGCCTCATGGGCGGCATCGGCTTTTCGCCGAATGTCCGCGTGATCACGACACCTCAGCCGATTCCTGAAATCGCGGCGATGCGCGAGGCGGTGACGGTAGGGGAAGAGGACCACCACGGTGTCCATCTGCCCAACCCGAGCTACTGGCCCCTGGTGCTCGGAGCCTCGGTCATGATCGCGTTCGTTGGCCTGCTGATCGCGCAGTACACGTTGATCCTGACGGCGATTGGCCTGGTGGCCGCATTCATCTCGATGATCTCGTGGGGCCTGGAGCCAAGTTGATCCGCGGGACTGGACACCGAGACTCTAGAGGGGATTCGACGACATGAGCACGACTATCACGCCGTCTCAGGCGATCAGCACAGAGGAACACGAGGCACCAAGCCGAGGATTTGGCTGGTACGGAATGGTGTTCTTCCTGTCGTCTGAGGCTGTTTTCTTCGCCAACCTCATCGCCGCGTATCTGTACCTGCGAGTTCGCGCGGGCGCGTGGCCGCCTCCACCCTTCACCCATCTCGAGCTTGAGCGGCTGATTCCGTCCATCAACACGGTTGTGCTGCTGAGCAGCAGCTTCCCGATGCACTATGCGGCTCGCTCGATCTCCAAGGGCAACAAGCGCGGCCTGACGATCGGCCTCTTCCTCACGGCGCTGCTAGGCTCGATCTTCATCGGCGGCGTGATCTGGGAGTACACCCACTCGGCGTTTGGGCCGGGTGCCGGTGTCTTCGGCTCGACGTTCTTCGTGCTGACGGGCTTCCACAGCGCGCACGTGACGGCGGGCATCCTCTTCCTGCTGGTGATGTGGGCGCGCTCGCTGCGGGGCGACTTCACCAAGGAGAAACACTTCCCCATCTCGGCGGTCGAGATGTACTGGCACTTCGTCGATGCCGTCTGGATAGTTCTGTTCACGGTGTTGTACCTTCTCTAGAGACGCCGAAGACACGTTCGCGGGGCCAGCATTCGCGCTGAAGCCACGCGACGGCTCTCTGGGAAGGATCACGGCAGGTGGACAACATGCTCCCGACCGGAAGCACGAATGCTGGTCCACAAGAGGCTGAACGATTCCGGACCGTAGCCGGGCCGTTGCGCTGCGACGTGTGCGCGCGACGGCTCGGCTCGTCTGTCTATTACCTGGAAGAAACCGGAGACGTGCCGGAGCCGCGACTCTCGTGGGCACTCTGCCGCGACTGTAACGAGGCCGTGAAAGAGCAGATGACGCGCGCGCCCGTGCGCTCGCCAATGCGCCTGCGCGTCGCGGTGGGTCTCGTCTCGACGGAGCGGACGCCCTCGGCCCGGCGGGCGCGTTTCGGTCAGCTCAGCGACCATTCCTGGACGCTGCTCTTGTTCTGGTCGTTTCTGCTGGCGATGCTCGTGCATCTCGCGATTATCGTGTTCGTCGCCTTTATCGCAGGTCACTAGCCCGTTGTCCCCCTACTCGGTGAGGAATCGTACCCCGCTATGAAGACACGTGCACCATCTGATACGCCCGCTGAGACGCCCGCCGTCCGCTCTTCCGCTCCCGCCGGTCGGATTCCCTGGCGCCCGGCGGTGCTGGTCGCCGGCGACATCGTCTCGTTCCTCGTCTTTGCCAGCGCGGGGCAGACGAGTCATCACGAGGCGCGCACGCTCGGCTCGATCGTGACGACGGCGTTTCCGTTCGCGCTCGGCTGGTTCCTGGTCTCGCCATTCGTCGGTGCGTTCCGCGAGCGGTTCACCCGGGCGGTTCCGGCGATGCTGAAGCGGACGGAGCTGGCGTGGCTCTGCGCGTGGCCTGCTGCGCTGGTGCTGCGGGTGCTCTTCGCGCCGGACCACCAGATGCCGGTGAGCTTCGCGATCGTCATTCTGCTCGCCAACGCGGTTTTTCTAGGGATCTGGCGCGGTGTGTTCGCGCTGGTCGCCAGCCGCTTCACGCGCTAGGCCACGCGGCGGATGCCTCCGACAACCCGCCTGTGTTGCTGTGCTACAATGAGAGCCGTTACGTCCAGTTGGGGCGCAACGGCTTTCGCCTATTCCTCGGAGCGTGGGCGCTGAGTGCTGGGGCCTGGAGGGAAGTATGCTGCGTCTGAAGGCGTTCAACAGTGCGGCATGTGGCGACGACGTCGCCGAGCTCGAAGCGCTCGTGAATGTATGGCTCCACTCAGCGCACCCCGTCATTCATCAGATGACTCAGTCGCCGTTCGGTACCCACGTCGTGCTGAGCTTCCTCTATGAAGAGCAGGGCGAGGCGCTCGATGCTGTGGCTGAGGCGGAAGCCGAGGTGCCACAGGTCTTCGAGGCCAGCCTGCAGGCGACGGAACTCGATCTAGAAGACCTCCATCTCTCTCCTTTACCGCAAGCGGAGTTACCCTACTAATATGCCACGAGAGCTTCCGTATCTTGTCTACAGCACTGTCGACGGCGACGTCGGCGAGCGGCGTTCGCTCCGCGCGATCGATTTCGCGGGCGAGCCGCTTTCTCCGGATGATCTGCTCCCCCTGCCCGACGGCGCCACACTCTCGATGCTGCCCGCCCGCCTGGCCGTCGGACTGGACGACTCAGGCGCGCGTCAGGTGGTGAGCGCGAAGCAGGGCTGGGCGCTGGCCGCGCTGCTGCCAATCGGCTACACGCGGACGAAGCTGCCCGCTTACGAGAAGACGCCCGAGACCGAGTCGCTGCCATTCTTCGGCTATACGTCCGTCGCGGGATGGCGCGGTCGGCTCTACGCGGCCGCGATCAAGACGGACACGCCTGACCGCTGGCTGCCGCGCGCGTTTGACCGGCGGCGGCTCGAACGGCTGGTGCGCGAGCGGCTGGCGGAGGAGCCGGAGAACCGGGTGCTGGCTCATCACGCCCATTGCGCGCTGGACTACTCGTGTCCGACGGCGAGCAACCTCTTCTTCCGCCGGTGGGAGGGCGCGGTCGCCGTCTCGCCTGGCTGCAATGCGCGCTGTGTCGGGTGCATCTCCAAGCAGGATGAGGACGGGCTGGTGTCGCCGCAGGACCGGCTGCTCTTCATTCCCTCGGAGGAGGATGTCGTCGAGACGGGCGTGCGACACCTCCAACAGGCGCAGGACGCGATCTACAGCTTCGGTCAAGGGTGTGAGGGCGAGCCGCTGCTCAAGGCTCACCTGATTGAGCGGGCTATCAAAGGTATTCGCGCGCGCACCGACCGCGGCACGATCAACATCAACACCAACGCGAGCAATCCGCGCATGCTGCAACGGCTCTACGACGCCGGCCTCGACAGCCTGCGCGCGAGCACCATCTCGGCCAGGCGCGAGACGTACGACGCCTACTATCGCCCGCTTGGCTACACCTTCGAGCACGTCAAGCGGTCGCTCGTGCTGGCGCGCGACGCGGGCGTGTATACGTCGATCAATCTGCTCTGTTTCCCCGGTCTGATCGACTGTGAGGATGAAGTGGAGGCGTTGCTCGCCTTCCTCAAGGAGACGGGCGTGCGGCTGGTGCAGCTTCGCAATCTCAACATCGACCCCGAAGTATTGCTGCCGAAGATTCCCCGACCGAACGGTAAGCCACTCGGCATCGCCACCCTCGTCGAGATCCTTCGCCGAGAGGCGCCAGAGGTTGCGATAGGCAACTTTAGCCGGCCCGTCCACCGTCAGCCGGTAGCGTCCGTAGCAGACGCAGCGCAGCGGCCAGAACCGTCCGCGGTGTAAGCTCCGTCAGGCAGGGTCGGGGCGGGCACCCCTGCGGCATGCCGAGGCTGTGTCCCCGGTAGATGCAGGGACTGCACGCCAGGTCGGTGCGCCGCACGATCACCGCGCGCTCAGGATGTCCCGGCGTGAAGGGTCCCCAGGCATCCGCGTTGGACGGGCCAAAGACGGCGACCACCGGGACGCCGAGCGCGACAGCCAGATGCATCGGGAACGAATCGTTGCCGATGAAGAGCGCGCACGACCGCAGGATGCCGGCGAGCTCGCGTGGCGTCGTGCTCCCGGCGGCCGACCGCGCCCAGCCGGGATGTTCGAGCTGGGCGAGGATGTGCTCGTGCAGCGCGGTCTCGTCCTGCCCGCCGACCAGCACCACCTCGGCGCCGAGACGCGCATGCAGCTCGCCCGCGAGGGTGGTGAAGTGCGGAGCGGGCCAGCGGCGCGCGGTGCTGTAGCTCCCGCTGCCAGGGTGAAGCGCGATCCGCGGGGGCACGTCTCGAGGCAACGGCGTGGCACGCGCCTCGGAGACCGGCCAGCCGAGGTCGGTGAGCGTCACGCACTGCTCGTCGTGGTCAGGCCGGGCATCGAGCGCGGCGGCGACATCAAGCGCATACTCCGCCTCGTGGCGCGCACCAAAGCCGTCGTCGTCAACGCGCACGTTCAGGAAGTCGCCGTGGCCATTGTCGAGGCCCACGCGGGCTGGGGCGCCCATCGCGAGCAGCAGCGCGCGGTACTTCAGCCGGCCGAATCGCAGCGTCAGGTGATGGAGGAGCACGACGGCATCGTAGCGCGTCCGGCGCAGACGCAGCAGGAACGGCACGAGCGCTGCCAGCCGGTGCGGACGGAGCAGCGCTCCAATGGGCGAGTCGAACGCGTATTTGTCGAGCACCAGGCAGGAGTCGAGCAGCGGCGAGTGCGCAAGCAGCGCCGCGCCGGTCTCGGTCGTGAGCAGATCGATGCGCGCAGACGGATAGCGCCGTCGCAGCGCGCGCAGGGCGGGCGTGGTGAGTAGCGCATCACCAGCCGTGGCCAGCTTGACGACCAGAATGCGCGCGTCCGGCTTGAGGGGCTGGACCCTCGCCGGTTCAGGAGAACGAAACCGGCGCACCGGACATGTCCAGCATTGGGTGTGAATTCTCGGTCTCGGTCTCCTTGTCGTTGAGCGCCCGGCGGTTGAGCTGGCGTTGGAGGGCACGGAAGACGAGGTCTGGGCCGAGCTGCTTCATGCAGACGGGGTTCCCGAAGCGGCACTCGGCGGTCTCGCTGGCGTCGTAGCACGGCGAGCACCACAGGCGACGCCGCAACACCACCGCGTCAGGCGCGACTGGCCCGCTTATAGCAGGATCAGTCGGTCCGTGGAGCACGACGACTTGAGTATTCACTGCGCAGGCGATGTGCATTGGCCCGCTGTCGCCAGTCACCACGACATCGCTCAAGGCGAGCAGCGCCGTCAGCTCCGGCAGCGACGTCTTGCCGACGAGGTTCAGCATGGGGGCGTGGGTCACGTCGACCACTTGGCGCGCGATCTCCGCGTCGGAAGGTGCGCCGGTGAGCACCACCAGAGCACCCAGTTCATTCGCGGCACGGTCCGCGAGCGCGGCGAAGTGCTCCGGCGGCCAGCGTTTGGCCTGCCCGTTGCGCGCGCCAGCGTGCAGCGTGAGCAACGGACCCCGCGCATCGAGCGCCGTGCGGGCTGTGACGATTGTCTCCATCACGGCGGCTCGGGCGGCGGGCTGTACGGCGAGCCGTGGCTGCCGGTCCGCGGGGACGACGACACCTCCGGCGGCGCGTGCGAGCGTGAGCACGTAATCCACCTCGTGCTGGTGGATGTCGTAGCGCTTGCCGGGCACCGGATCGGTCAGGAAGAAAGGATAGGCCTCGCCCGCGAACCCGACCCGGCGGTGGGTGCCCGTCAGCCGGGTGACGATGCTGCCGATGTCACCCGAAACACTGACCGCTAGATCGTAGCGCCGTCCGCGCACCTCGCGGAGGAACCGTCTGGCATCGCGCCAGGTCGCGCGCCTGAGCCAGGCAGCCGGTTGCCGCCAGATGTGCGGATCGTAAGGCAGCACCCGGCCGAGTGATGGCTGCCCCTGGAGCAGCGGCGCGGAAGCCGTCGTGACGAGCATATCGATCTCGGCGTTGGGGTAGCCGCGACGCAGGGCCGTGACAGCCGGTGTGCTGAGCAGCGCGTCGCCGAGCAGGTCGACGCGAATCACCAGAATCCGTTTGACGGCGGGATCGCCCGGAGACAGCGGCGAAAATGGACCTGAGGTGCGTGTGAGCCAGCCGATACCGCCGAGCGCGACGCGCAGAACACGCTGGGCGCGCCGCTTCGTCAGCCGCTTGGATCGCTCGCGTAGTCGCTGCTCGAAGCTCGGTCGCGTGTCGTATCCCGTCGTCATCCTGTCGGTTTCTCCTGGTCGCTGGCTCGCCGCCCATTAGCAGAGTATATCATCCGGCTTGCGCTGGCCCGCGCACAGCTGCTCGATGCGCGCGGCCAACCGGTCCCACGAATAGCCCCGCGCTATCTCGCGTCCGCGTCCACCGAGGCGTTCGCAGAGCGCGTCGTCTGGGAGCAGGCGATTGCTGGCAGCGGCGAACTCATCCGCATTCCGAACGAGGAAGCCGGTCTCGCCGTCACGCACCAGCTCGGTGAGACCGCCCTCAGCGGTGGCGATCACCGGGCGCGCGGCCGCCATCGCGTCCAGCGCGGCGATGCCGAACTCTTCCGCGTACGGCGTGAAGGCGAGGTAGCGGCATCCGGCGTACGCCGCCGCGAGATCTGGGCCGGTGAGCGCTCCGACAAAGCGCACGTGCGGAGGTGCTAGTGAGCGCAGATGGCGCTCATATGCCGGGTCGCCCGCGCCAGCGACCACCAGGTCGGCCCGCGCGTCCATACTCCAGCGAATCAGCCGCTCGATGCCTTTCTCGGGCGCGAGCCGACCGACGTAGAGCGCGTAGGTGCCGGCCTGGGCCGGAAGCGAGAAGTAGGCGTCGTTCGCACCGGGGGGCAGCACCTCGGCGTCGCGGCCGTAGATCGACGCGATCCGTCCAGCGGTGTAGGCGCTGTTCGTGAGCACCGCCGATGCGCGCTCTAACGCCGCCGTTTCCAGCCGTCGCCGTAGCGCCAGTGCCGGGTGCGCGCTGTCGCGCTGGTAGGGGGCGCGTGCGGTGTGCAGATAGCAGATCGTGCGTGGATGCCGCAGTGCCAGCAGGTTCGCGCCGAAGCCGTTCGCGATGACCGCGTCCGCGTCGGGACGATGTAGCAGCCATCCCCGAGGCGATATCCGTCGGGGCGCGTACTCCTGGAACTCGGCGAACGTCGCGTTCGGGTGGTAGTCGCCTGCCCAGAGGGCAACGTCGTGCCGCGTCGCCAACCGGCGCAAGAGTTCCAGCACAACCCGCTCGCCCCCGCCGAACGTGTTGAGCCGCGAGTGCGCGATTACGATGCGCATGCGAGGGTGTCTCGGGTGGTTATCACTGCCGCGGCCCGGTGGAGGTGCGCGTCGCGGGTCTCACTGTCTGGCACCGCGGGATGTAGCTGACTGCGATGCGCATCCCACCGAGTCCGCTCCCAAGAATATGCGGACTGCCAGTGGCGCTGATTAATGACCATGTCTTGTGCCATTGCTGTTGCCTGTAACCGTTGCAGTGCCGTTGTGTTTGCCATTGCCATTGCCATTGCCGTTCCCAGACGGCGGAGTTGCGTTGGCTGTAGCGCTCGGGCTCGGGCTCGGACTTGGCGTCGGTGTGCCGTTAGCAGGAGCACCGTTCCCTCCATGAGACCCATTCGAGCCTCCGTTCCCCCGTCCATTCCCGTTGCCGCTTGAGGGCGTGGTCGGTTTCCCTGGCGTGGCGGTACGGATGGGGTTCGGCGTACCTGTGCTTGCGGGTCTAGCAGGGCCATGCGATGGCGTGCCACCGCCCGGCGCCCCTGTCGGCTGCCCGGCCGCGTTCTGCGCGCTTGCCGGAAGCGCGATGGCGTTGGCATGCGCGACCTGATCTTCTGACGAGAGGTTCGCGGCGAGGGCCGCCGCAAAGCTTGTCTGCCCCTTTTGCTGGGCGACGGTCAGTACCGTCACCTCTTTGTCGACGAGTGTGTTGAGGGCCTTCGAGACTCCCGTGGTCGTGGCGTGCTGGCTCGTCATCAGCGCGTCGAGGTAGATCAACTGGTGGACATTGTTGTCGAACTCGGCCAGAAGTTGCCGCGCGGTCGTGTCGTTCCCCTGGTCGGCCTCCGCGTGGGCTTCGGTCAATCGGCGGTCAGCGACGGTGGAAATGACGGTCACGCGCCGGTCGTCTGACCAGGCGGTCGCAAGCGCCACCTGCTCTTCGAGCCGCTTGACCGAATAGAGCGCTGTTCCGGGGAGCGCGCTCGACGCGAAGGTCGTGGCTGTCCATCCGCACCAGCAGGCGGCCAGCAGTACCGCCGCCGCGAGTGCTACGCGGATGGCGCGGCGCCGCAGACGTTGTGAGCGTCTTGCCGGCAGGCGGATCGGCATGCTCACGGTTGCCAATATTGGGCGCAGATCGGGCGTCTCACGACTGTGATGCTGCTCGTGCGTCGTCGAGAGTCGCTCCGCGACCAGTGCGTTCGCGAGGCGCAGGCGCACCCGCTCGCGGGCCGCGCTCGTCTCGTCGGTGGGCAGCGCCACCTCACGGAGCGCCGTCGCGAGCTCCAGGCAGGTAGAGTCGTCACCGAACTCGTCGCATATTACGGCGCGCGCTTCTCGGGGGGACAGAACACCTTCGTCGAGCAGGCCGAGATAGCGCTCGATCTGCTGCTCAGTGTTGTTCATTGTGGTGTCCTTCCCGCGCGAAATTCAATGCTGTGCGCAGCGCTTCGAGCGCGCGAAACTGCATGCCGCGCACCGTGCCCTCCTGCTTGCCCATGATGTCGCCGACCTCACGCGCTGAGAGACCCTCGACGAACCGCAGCAGAACGACCTCACGCTGCTCATCCGTCAGCCGCTCCAGCGCCGCGTGGAGCTCAATCAGAGTCAGGCGCCACTCCAGATCGCTTTCAGGATCGCCGATGAGCGTGGGCGTCATGCTGTCCGCGTCGTTCGCGTCGAGCGAGAGCACTTCTCGTGTGCGCCGGTAACGATCGACCAGGACGTTATGCGCGAGCCGAAAGAGCCAGGCGGTGAACGACGTGTTCCGCTTGGGCGAGAAGCGATGAATCGCGCGCCATGCGTTCAGGAACACGACGGCGGTCACATCCTCCGCGTCGTCCGCGCTATTCAGACGCAGGCGCGCGTAGCGGTAGATGCGCTCGAAGTACAATGAGTAGAGCTCGCTGAATGCTTCGGCGTCGCGCCGGATGGCGCGCTGAAGCAACACCGGCTCAGGCTCGGCCATCCGCCGCGCGGGCTCCGGCTGCTCGACCCGCATGATTTCCCCCATCGGCAACGCATCCACCCTATGCGAGCACTCGGCCCTACTCTGACAGACGACTTTGGAGCTCTTGAGGCTGCGCGGCTAGGAGCGCCGAACGCGCAACTGTATGGCATAACCAGACGTCAAGTCCGTGCTCCAAGGCGCGTCGGTAGACTCCGGACGCCTCGTTCAACTCACGGAATGGCGCATACAGGCTGGGTCCGCTGCCGCTCATGCGTACGATCGGCGCGCCACAGACGAGTAACGCGTCGCGCGTCATGGCGACCTCGGGATAGGCCGCGAAGACGTGCTCTTCGAGCGAGTTGGTCAGCAACTCGAACGGGAGCGCCTCGCCTGCGCGGATCGCGTCCGTCAGACGGTCGCTGAGGTCGCGCGGAGCGTAGTCCACGGGCGTGAGCGCGCGAAAGACGCTGGCCGTCGAGACGCTGACGGGCGGTTTCGCGAGCACGAGCCAGAGAGGTTCCGCGTCGGGCAGCGGGGTGACATACTCACCGCGCCCGCCGATCAGCGCGGTGCCGCCCACAACGAAGAACGGCACGTCCGAGCCGAGAGCGGCGCCCAATTTCAGAAGACGCGTGTCCGACAGCCCCGTTTTCCAGAGGTAATTGAGCGTGGAGAGCACAGTGGCCGCGTCGCTGCTGCCGCCGCCGAGTCCGCCTTGCGCCGGAATCGCCTTGTGAAGCTCGATGAGGGCACCCAGAATCTCCCCGCCAGCCGTTTCGCGGAGCAGTCGTGCCGCCCGGTAGGCAAGGTTCTCGGGCGTTTGGAGCTCGCGCACGTCGGTCTCACAGATGATGTTGCCCGTCAGTGTGGGCATGATGCGCACGGTATCGGCAAGCGAGATCGTCTGCATCACCGAGGCGAGGTCGTGATAGCCGTCCGGCCGCTTGCCCAGCACAGCGAGTGTCAGATTGACCTTCGCGAAGGCCGAGACGAAGTAGGAGGCGGGCGCGGCCATGCTGGCTCCTTGCTGCGGTGCGAGCGGGTGGCGCTGGCGGCGACTCCACCGGCGTATACGCCACCAGCATGTACCCGATATAATACCCCAGGCCCTCACACGGTAACACGTCTTTGCCCGAGTGACCAGCCTGTATTGCCGTCATGAAGCGTGGGCGGACTACGCGAAGCGTGCGCGAGCTTCGCGACTGTCGCCGCAACTATCATAGGGAATCTCATGAGTCTGTTTTCAAGTATCAACGGAACGCTTCTTAATGCTCTGACCGTCTGCGTCGGCTGCGCGCTCGGGACGTTCGTCGGCGACCGGCTGCCCTCGCGGCTGCAAGAGGCGTTGTTTGGCGTGCTCGGCCTCTTTACGGTGCTGATTGGGCTGCAAGACGCATTCACGACGAAAAACGCGCTCATCGTGCTGGGGAGCCTGCTGCTCGGTGTGCTGGTGGGTGAGGCACTGGACCTCGACGCCGCGCTCACTCGGTTGGGCGATTGGGTGCAGTGGAAGCTCGCGCGCAAGGGATCGCGGGTCAGTGAGGCGTTCGTCACCTCGACGCTGGTGTTCTGTGTCGGCCCGCTGAGCATACTCGGCTCGATCGATAATGGCCTCACCGGATCGACCACCAAGCTCGCCATCAAGGCGATGCTCGATGGCTTCGCCGCGCTCGCCTTCAGCGCGGCGCTCGGGTGGGGCGTGATTCTCTCCGTCGCGGTCATACTGCTCTATCAGGGCGGGCTCAGTCTCAGTGCCTCGGCGCTCGCTCCGTTGCTCTATGCCAACCCGAACACGATTACCGAGCTGACTGCGACCGGCGGGTTAATCCTCGTCGCGATCGGTCTCAAGTTGCTGAACATCCGCGACCTGCGTGCCGTCAACTTTCTGCCAGCGCTGGTGTTCGCGCCACTGCTGGTCGCGGGTCTGGCGTTCCTGCACGCGCACGGCGTGGGGTGAGCGGATGGCGGGCATCGTTCGCGGGGACGGCCATTGAGAGAGCCGTCGCCGGACGCTTCCTTGACGGCTGGTATGCGGAACGATATACTGCGGCCGACAACTTCATATGTGGAATCGCGAGGTGGCCCGTCCCGCGCACTGCGGGTTGAGCATGGGAAATCGGTGAAATACCGATGCGGACGCGCCACTGTAACCGGATGTATGCTCCTCGGTCCACGCACGATGCGTGGCGCCACTGCCGTCTGAAGTACGGTGGGAAGGCGGTAGGAGCAATGGCCCTGCTGGTCTGTATCACGCGAGTCGAAAGGCACGCGACAGTCTAGCCAGGCACGCCGGAAGCCAGGAGACCGACCTCGCGGTTGTGCACGGCTCCTTCGCGCCAAGAGGAGATCGCACAGCCGTCTCGACGTGTGCCCTCTAGCTCTTCGAATCAGGAGCAGAGGGCATTTTTGTTGGGCGTGCGCCACAGCGAAGTTGGCAACTGACGTGTGCGAGGGGCGCGGTGTCTCCGCGTTCTCTCGCCGCTGGGGCTGGGCCGTGGCGCCGTGCCGTGCCTGTTCTCGTTTCGGAGGACTCTTCCGATGTTCGTTTTCTTCAGCCGCCGAGGCGTATCACGGCGCGTGTGCGCACTGGCCGCGCTCGTGCTGATGCTTGGCCTCGCGGCGTGCGGGAGCACGTCGACGGCGGCAAGCGTCTCGGCGCCAGAGAAGCCGGTAATGGCGCAGGACGCCAACGGCACCTCGATCGTGCTGCCTGCGTCCGCGCCGCAGCGCATCATCTCGCTCGCGCCCACCAGCAGCGAAGTGCTCGCCGCGCTGCATCTCGAGTCGAAGGTGCTCGGAGTCGATAGCTTCACCGACTATCCCTCCACGATGGCCGCCAAGCCGAAGGTGACCGACGCCAATGGCTCGCCCAACGTCGAGCAGATCGTCGCGCTGCACCCTGACCTCGTGGTGGAGTATGGTGGTTTCAAGCAGTCCGACCAAAAGCTGTTGCAGGCGCACGTGACGCTTTATGACCTGCCGATCACCAATCTCGCGACCGCGGTGACAGAGATCCGGCTGATGGGCCAGTTGACGCGCACGGAGCCAGCAGCCAATACGCTCGCCGATTCGATGCAGGCGAAGATCGATAGCATCAGGCAGAAGGCGGCGAGCGCGGCGCGCCATAGCGTGTATATGGAGGTCGGCTACACGCCGTCGCCGCCGTATGCCTTCGGTGGTGGTTCATTCGGCAACGACATAATCGTCGACGCGGGCGGGTCCAACATCTTCGCGAGCGATACCTCGGGCGGCGGATTCCCGGCCGTGAGTGACGAGTCGATCATCAAAGACAACCCGCAGGTGATCGTGTTGACGGAAGATCCTCACTACGGCGGCGATCCGGCGACGGTCGCGACCCGGCCAGGCTGGGCGAGCATCGCGGCGGTGACCAACCATCACGTGTATGCGATCGACCCGAATCTCGTCGAGCGCCCTGGACCGCGCGTGGTGGATGGGCTGCAGCAGCTCGCGCATGACCTGCATCCGGAGCTATTCCCGTAGGGCGTGGAAGTGTGGGACGCCCATAGCGTCCCACGTACTGAGGTGGAAACACCCCGCCTACCGTACACATACACATGCGGAGGCGTGGGAGCGACAGTAGGGGAGGCAAGAGCGCGTGGCGGATACTCTCGATCGCGCGACCTCCTCGTCTCCGGCTGCGGAGCGAGGGCGCTTGCCTCCGCCATCTCCGCGGCCTGGGCATGGGAGGGGTGTCAGCGGGCGGGAACGGCTGCGCGCGGCGCGGTCGGCACTGGCGCTCGGTGCGCTGGCGGTCGCCTTATTTGTCGCGATTGTGCTGGCGTCGGCTATCGGCGCGGTCTCGATCTCACCGCTGCATACCGCCGCGATCTTGCTCAACGCGACGCATCTCTTCGCCTTCCCGCACACCTGGCAGGCGTGGGAGTCGGACATTCTGCTGCAACTGCGGCTTCCACGCGTGCTCGGGGCGGCTCTGGTCGGCGCGGCCCTGGGCATCGCCGGAGCGCTCTTTCAGGGGCTGCTGCGGAACCCGCTCGCCGATCCGTTGCTGCTGGGAACATCGGCGGGAGCGGCGCTTGGGGCGACGGTCGCGTTCTTCCTGCCGGCGACGTTCACGACGGTGGTGCTGGGCTTTAGCCTCGTCGGCGTGCTGGCGTTCACGGGCGCGCTGCTCGCCGTGGCACTGGTCTACGTGCTCGCCTCGCGTCGTGGCCGCACGCCGGTCGTGACATTGCTGCTGGCGGGTGTGGCTGTGAGCGCCCTCAGCACGGCCGTGCAGACGCTGCTCGTCACCTTCCGCAACCGCCAGAACTTCCAGTTGACCTCGCTCTATACCTGGCTCGCGGGCAGTGTGAGCGTGCAATCGTGGGCGCAGGTGCAGGTCGTGGCGGTCGCGGTGCTGGTCGGGCTGGTCGCGGCGCTCGCGCTGGCCCGCGCGCTCGACGCGTTCGCGCTGGGTGAAGAGATGGCGATGCATCTGGGGCTGCGCGTCGAAGCCTACAAACTGGCGATCGTCGCGGTGGCGTCGCTGCTCGTCGCGGCGGCGGTCTCGATCAGCGGACTGGTCGGCTTCGTCGGGCTTGTCTCGCCGCATTTCTGCCGGCTGCTGCTGGGCCCCCGACATCGCCTGCTGATTCCTGCGACGGCGCTGGGCGGGGCGCTCTTCGTCGTCATGGCTGACCTGCTGGCGCGCTCGCTCGTCGCGCCGACGGAGCTGCCGCTGGGCGTCCTGACCGCGCTCGTCGGTGGACCGTTCTTCCTGCTGCTGCTGCGTCGTGCGGGCGAGGGGTACACATGGTAGACGTGCAGGACGCGATGGGCTCCGAGACGGCACGCGCGCCGGACGCGCTCGCCTTCGAGGATGTCTCGTTCGCCTACGAGCGGCGGGCGGCCGTGCGGCAGGTGACGCTCCGTGTCGCGCAAGGCGAGATGCTGGCGCTGCTCGGCCCGAATGGCGCGGGGAAGTCGACACTGCTCAAGCTGGCGGCAGGGGTGCTGCGGCCGGACAGAGGGCGCGTGTGCGTGCGCGGCGACGACGTGCGGCGGCTGGGCAGGCGCGAGATCGCCCGGCGTGTAGCGGTCGTACCGCAGGAGTTCTCTGTCCAGTTCGCCTACACGGTGCGTCAGGTGGTCGAGATGGGACGGACACCCCACGCCGGTCCATTCGGCGCGCTAGGCAGTGGGGAGCGTGCGGCCGACCGTGCCGCCGTGCAGACCGCGCTGGAGGTGGCGCACGCTGCCGAGATCGGCGAGCGAGTCTTCAACGAGCTGAGCGGCGGCGAGCGGCAGCGGGTGCTGGTGGCGCTCGCACTCGCCCAGGATGCTGGCATCGTTCTGTTGGACGAGCCGACCGCGCATCTCGACATCAAACATCAGATCGAGGTGCTCGATCTGCTACGGCGTCTGAACGCCGAGCGTGGGTTGACGGTCATCGCCGCGCTGCACGACCTGAACCTCGCCGCGCGCTACTTTCCGCGCCTGGTGCTCTTCGATCGGGGCGTCGTGGCAGATGGTCCGCCTGCGCGCGTGCTGGAGAGCGAACTGCTTTCAGCAGTCTATGAAACGCCGGTGCGCGTGGGCATCCTGCGTGGGGAGACGCATCTCAGCGTGCTGCCGCCGGGCGTCGTGGTGGAGACAGTAGGACCGAGGTCCACCGGCGCGGCTACTCCAGTGCATGTGCTGGCCGGTGGCGGTTCGGGCGAGATCGTGATGCGCGCGCTGGCCGACGCGGGTATCGGCTTTGGCGCGGGTCCGCTGAACATCGGTGATAGCGACTATGCGCTGGCCCAGCGGCTGGCGACGGAGGTGATCGCGGAGCCGCCTTATGCGCCGGTCTCCTCCGCTAGCCTGCTCGCGCTGGAGCAGCGCCTGGCGAGCGCGGAGGTGATCGTATGCTGTCCCGCGCCGCTTGGTCCCGGCAACATCGCCGCGTTCGAGGCAGCACTGGCGGCGGCACATGCTGGCACACCGACCGTCGTGCTGGAGCCAGGCGCGGGCACAATGGTGGGTGAGTCTCCGGCATTCGAGCACATCCAGGCGCGCGACTTTAGCGGACGTGGCATCGACCTGTACCGTGCCCTGGGCGAGGCGGGCGCGATGTGGGCAGATGCGCCAGGTAGCGTGACGGCCGCGGTAGTCACCGCGCTCGGGCACGGAACCGCTGAGAAAGGAGACTGACCTCATGGGCCACGGACGTGGACTGCTGATCGTGTATACGGGCGGGGGCAAAGGCAAGACGACGGCGGCACTGGGCATGACGGTGCGCGCCGCCGGGTATGGCCATCGCGTGCTGATTCTCCAGTTCATCAAGGGAAGCTGGCACTACGGCGAGCTGGATGGGCTGAAGCGGCTCGCGCCGGAGGTGGAGCTGGTGCGCGGCGGTGAGGGATTCGTCGGCATCATCGACGACGACAAGCCGATCGAGACGCATGAAGCGGCGGCCCAGCACGCCCTCGCGTTGGCCCGCGAGAAGATCGCCACCGACGCCTACGACCTCGTCATTCTGGATGAGATCAACTATGCCGTAGACATGGGGCTGATCGCGGTCGACGACGTGAAGCGGCTGATTGCCGAGCGCCCGCGGCGTCTGGACCTCGTGCTGACAGGCAACTCCGCGCACCCCGACATCATTCAGATGGCCGACCTGGTGACCGAGATGCGCGAGATCAAGCACCCGTATCAGAAGGGCCTCAAGGCGAAGAAGGGCATCGACTTCTGAGGCGACCTCACCCCCAACCCCCTTCCCTCGAGGGAAGGGGCACTGTGGCGGACATGCGTGCCTTCGGGTTGGCTAGCTGAGCAGGAGGAGGTCCGAGCGGTTTCGGTCACCCGCCGATCATGGACATGGAACGGGTAGTGCGCTGGAACTGCTTGTCGTTGATGTGGTGTTTCAGCTCTTTCTGCCAGACCGCCAGGCGCAGCGCGCGCTCGATCTCGGCGTCGTCGTCGGTGGCGCGGAGTAGCGCGCGCATGTCGGTCTCAATGAGGGCGAAGAGGCAGGTGCGGAGCTGGCCATCGGCGGTGATGCGGATGCGGTCGCAATCTTTGCAGAACGGCTCACTCACCGGGTTGATGAAGCCGACCTCGCCGATGCCATCGGAGAAGGTGTAGCGGCGGGCAGTCTCGGAGGCATCGCCTGAAGTGATCGGGACGAGCGGGCCGAACTCCGACTCGATGATCGCGCGAATCTCACCGCCCGTCAGGATGTCGTCTTTGCGCCAGATCTGGTCGGCGTCGAGCGGCATGAACTCGATCCAGCGGACGACGTAGGGCTTGCGGCGCGCGAGCCGGGCGAAGTCGAGCACCTCGGCCTCAGTAAAGCCGCGCATCGCTACGGCGTTGATCTTGATCGGCGCGATGCTGGGATAGGCTTCCAGCGCTTCGAGGCCGGCGAGCACCTGATCGAGCTGGTCGCGACGTGTGAGCTGGGTGAAACGCTCGCGATCGAGGGAATCGAGGCTGACGTTGATGCGCGTCAGTCCCGCCTCGGCGAGCGGAGCGGCGAGCTTGCCGAGCAGCAGCCCATTCGTCGTCATGCTGAGGCTCCGCAGGCCGGGAATCGTGTTGAGCATGCGGACGAGTTCGGCGATGTCGCGGCGTACCGTCGGCTCACCGCCCGTCAGCCGCACCTGTTCGATGCCCGCACGGACCGCGATGCGCACAAAGCGCTCGATCTCCTCGAACGTCAGTATCTCGGCGCGCGAGAGCCACGGCAGCCCTTCAGCGGGCATGCAGTAGACACAGCGGAAGTTGCACTTGTCCGTCACGGAGACACGCAGGTTCTTGATGCGGCGGCCGTAACTGTCCACCAGCGGCCCCGTCATCGGGACCGCCTCCAGATCGGCGACCTCCGCCAGATCGAGTCGCGACGCCTGCTGGCGACCTCCGTTGTCGGTCATGCGCTTCTCCCGCTACTTCGACGACTCTTCTCGCGATGCTTCATGCAGTATAGCATTTTAGCGTGGCCAGAGCCGATGCGTGCGGGCGGCGAAATCCGCCGCCTGGTTAGCGAATCGTCTGCCCCGGGTGGATATCGACGACTTCGACGTTGCTCAGGTTGAGCTTGCCGAGTTCTTCGCGGAGCGCCTGGGGGCGTCCCGTGAGGACGGGGAAGGTGGCGTAATGCGTGGGAATGACCGCTCGCACGTTCAGCAGACGTGCCGCATAGGCTGCCTCGCGCGGCCCCATCGTGTAAAAATCGCCGATCGGCAGGATCGCGACGTCAGGCCGATAGAGTTCGGCGATGAGGCGCATATCTCCGAAGACATTGGTATCACCCGAAAAGTAGAGACGGAAGCCGTTCTGGACGTCAACCACGTAGCCGTTGGGCTCGCCGCCGTACAGAATTTGGTCACCGTCGGTGATGCCGCAGCTATGGTCAGCATGCACCATCGTGACACGCGTGCCGGCGACGTCGATCGTGCCGCCTTTGTTCATCGCTATGATGTTCTGAACACCCTTCTTCTGTAGCCAGGCACCGAGCTCGACAATGCTTACCACCTGGTCGGGCCGCGACTGCTGGGCGACTGTGACGGCATCGCCGATGTGATCGCCGTGCGCGTGGGTGATCAGCATCGCGTCGAGTTTGCCGAGCTGCTTCTTGTCGTCGGGGCAGGCGGGATTGGTCTGCACCCACGGATCAACCAGAATCGTCTTGCCCTCGGGCGTCCGAATCAGACTTGTGCCGTGGCCGAGCCAGGTGAACTGCACGCCGTGGAGATCCATTGCTCTCGTCCTTTCTGTGGGGCGTTGCCGGTGCTGGAGGTATGTGCGTCCGCGCATGGAGCGTGCGAGTTTGCGTCGCCTCGCTTTAGCAATAGCACGAACCAGCCGGTGAGTGCCAGGGGTAGGCTTGACAGTTCAAGAGCGCCGCGAGATACGTGCCACTTGACAGGGCGAGCCGGAGAGCAAACAATGTTTTCGCGGAGATGATCACTACGACGAGGATCACGCACACGACTCCTTCTCTCTTCCTCTCCCTCCTCTTCGGCGTTGGCCAGATCGTTGTGGGCGCGGCTCTGGTCCTCTCGGCCGCATCCCGGCAACGCTGGCGGCGCCCTGGCATCTTCGTGGCCTCGCTCGCCGGAGCGTGGTTTGTCTGTAGTGGCATCGCCGAACTGATCGTCTCTGGGATGGAGACGCTTCGCGCATATACCGGTGCGCCGAGCACCGCTATTTTCACGCTCTGGCGTGGGCGTGCCGACATGGCGCTCACCATCGCGACCGTGGTGCTCGTGGCGCTTGGGGTGCTCTACGCTGTGTTCTGGCGCTGGCTCCTTCGTCCTCCGCATGGAACGGGTCCCGCTCAATCCGCGTCCTAGTAGGTGTGGCTGGCCGCCCGTGTGGTGGGAAGTGAATCGAGGATGGAATGGCGGTGTACCGGGTGGTCGCTTGCGATGTGGATGGAACACTGCTGGATCCATCGGGCGTCGTGCGCGCCAGCACACGTGACGCGGTGCGTGCGGCCGTCGAGCGGGGCACACGCTTCGTGCTGGCGACCTCTCGTCGTTGGACCGGCACCGTTCCCATCGCGTCTGCACTCGATCTGAACGGGCCTCTCATCCTGTATGACGGTGCCATCGTGCAACACTACCCCTCGGGTGAGGTGCTCGCGGTGCGTCCGCTAGCGGCGGCGGAGGCACAGCGCGCGGCTGAGCTGATGCACGGCTACGGGCTGCAACCCGTCGCGCAATATGGCGGCGCGGACGACGAGCGGCTGCGGGCGAGTGTGTGCCCGACGCACCCCGAGTGGACGGCGGACTATTTCCGATCGTATCCCGATCAAGTCGAGATGGTTCCAATCGAGCGGCTCTGCACCGGTCAGCCCGATCCGTTACGCATCGTCGCGTTTGGACCGCTGCCGGTGCTGCGTGTCGTCGCGCCGAAACTCGCGCCGCTTGGCTTTGCCCGCCAACTGCTGCTCGCGGGCAGCTATGGCATGGCCGAGTTGACGGTCTTCTCGCGGCAGACCTCGAAAGGTGCGGCGCTGCTGACACTCGGCAGGCTGCTCGGCATCCCAGCGGAGCAAACGCTGGCGATCGGCGACGGGCTGAACGATATCTCGATGCTGCGGGCCGCCGGATTGGGTCTCGCGATGGCGAACGCCCCGCGCCGGGTGCGCTCGGTGGCGAAGGCGCTGACGACATCGAACGACGACGATGGCGTCGCACACGCGCTGCACAGGTACGTGCTTGACAGCGAGCAGGCGATGCTGGACGATGTGGCGAATGTCTCGGGTGACGCGGCGGAATAGTGGGATGCGGGCAGTGGCTGGTGCTGCTCGAGGACAACGGATGGCATGCGTGCCGGGGGGAAGGGGTAGCGCACTGTGAGCGGACAATTCATCCGGTTCCATCGCGAGTCTACGTCATTCTTCCGTCGTCCTTGGGCCTCATTGCGGCGAGGCTTCCGTTCGTCACGGCGTGGTCGCCTGGTCGGCGCCGCGATGGCGCTCGCACTGCTGACGACGATGCTCACAGCGCTTCCGGCCTTGCCAAACGTCTATGCCCAATCCGCGCGCACCATTTCCGCCGACGCCTCATGCGCGGTGCTCGCGGGCGTCAGCCCCTCCGCGACCAACGGCCCAAGCTGGGGGCGGACGGTGCTCCCCGGCCACGGCGCGGCCGGCGGCTGGTTCGGCGTGGATGTCTGCTCGAATGGCGTGAACATGGTGGCTGGAGGCGGAGGGGGCGTCAGCTGCACGCGACTTCTGGCGAACGGTTCGGCGGGCTGCGGGTCTGGGCAACCGACCAGCGATGGCTACGGCTGGACCTTCCAGTGCGTCGAGCTGGTGGACCGTTTTGCCGCGTGGGCATTCGGCGATAATCCTGGCGCATGGCTGGGGAACGCGCCTGACCTCTGGTTGCCCGCGAACCACCCATCCGATTTCGTCATGTACCCGAACGGCTCAAGTCACGCGCCGGTCGCGGGCGATATCCTGGTGTGGGGCAGTGTGAACAGCGCGGGGCAGCCCTGGCCCGCTGGCCCAGACGGGCAGCACGGAGGCCATATCGGCGTCGTGGCATCGGTGAAGAACGGCATCATCACGACTGCCGAGCAGAATGTGCTGTGGGGCACGCAAGACCACCCCTCTGATACGCTCGCGCTCGCGCATAGCGGTAGCTCATGGATCGTCAGCGGCACGGCGCGGCCCGCCTATTCGCTGCCGACGTATCGCTGGCCGAGCACGATGGGCTCGACGCGCGCTACCTATGGCTGGCTACATTCCACAAAGAATACCGGCGTGTTCCCGAGCACGCACACGCAGGCTGTGGCCGTACGGCCGCCCCAAACGCCGGGCTCGCCGGCACCCGCGGCCACCGCAGCTCCCGCCGCTACGCCGCCTGCACAGCAGAAGCCGGTCGTGCTGCCGCCGCTGACGGCAGGCACCGTCGTGTCGAACGGCGCGGTCGTCGATCTGACGTGGCGCGAGGATGGTCTGCTCGCGGGCGTGACGTCTCCCCAGACCGGAGCGACGCCGTCTGTCCACGTACGCAGTCTCGGTTCGCCGCCAGGGACGACGGTGGCGAGTGGCCAGACCCCCGCATCGGTGGTGATGTCAGATGGCACCCGCCACACATTCGTGATCGGCAGCGACGGCAGCCTTTACGCGGTGCGCATCGCACCAACACAGCTTGGTCCGTCATGGGCATCGCTCGGCATCCCCGGGCACGTCAAGCTGACCGGGTCGCCGTCGGCGGCGCTGTTTTCTAGTGGCATCGCGGTGGTCGCACTGGGCACGGATGGCAGCCTGTGGTGGCGCGCTGGGCCAGCGGGAGAACCGGGGAACTGGCTCATGGCCGGCAGGCCACGCGGCGTGACGCTCACCGGCAGTCCGCTCGTGGTGGGCACGCCGGGAACCGGCGATCCGCTCGTGCTCGCCCTCGGCACGGACGGCGTGCTCTACGAGCGTCTGTGGAGCGAGACGGGCGCGGGCGACGGTACCGGCGCAGGCTGGAGCGACTGGCTCGGGTTGCGTCGCTCGCTGGCCGGCGTCAAACTGACCGCGCCACTGCTAGCCGTGCCTGAGGTGCCGCAGGGGCATGCCACCATCGGCCTCTTCACCGACACGCCGCTCGACGTGTTCGCGCTCGACACGGCCGGGCACATCTGGCGGCTTCGACTGGCCAACGCGCAACGGGGATGGACCACGACGCAGGTCGCCGAGCCCGCTCCAGCGACCGCGCTACTCGGTGGCGTCGCGGTGCCCGCGTCCGATTCGGGCGTCGCCATCGACGGCTACACCCCATCGGCCACGGGGAGCAGCACAGCCAGCGCGGCGCTCGGGAGCCTCGTGCATCTCTACCTGCAGACCGCGACCAGCACATATGAAGGCGCGCTCCTCGCCGATCCCGCGACCTCTGGCGCGACAACGCCGGTGTGGGACGCGCTCACCGCGCCGAAATCCGCGTCTACCTCGCCGACGACGGCCTCTGGAGGGGTCGCGATTGCGCTCGCTCCTGCGGCAAGCGTGCTCGTGAGTGCCGATGCGAAGGGCGTTCGCGCGATTGGCACGACTTCTGCTGTATCTACGATGCTGCCTGGCGGCGATACTTCGCAAAAGCCTGGCAGTGGCGCGGCCGCCGTGCTACCGTTGAGCGTGGGAGCGGCCACCGGTGCGTTCTCAGATGCCTTCACCGGCATGCCGCTCGACGCGCGCTGGTCGCTCTCCGCGGCCGACGCTCAGGCCACGCAAGGCGCTAGCGGACTCTCGCTGCGGGCGGGGGCGTCTGGTACGGCGGCGCTGCTGCAACAGGCGGTGGCTGGAGACGCGACACTCAGCGTTCACGTGGGGATGCCAGCTGGCACTCCTGCGGATGCCACGGCGGGGCTGGTGCTCTATCTTGACGAGAGCACATGGCTCACGCTTGGCACCACTAGTAGTGGTGCGGTGAGTGTCTGCGCACAGGCGGAGCAGAAGAGCGCGTGCGGCGCGCCGGTCTCGGTGGGCAGCGGAGGGACGCTCTGGCTCCGCATCACGCGGACGGGCGGCGTCTTCACTGCCAGCGCCAGTAGTGACGGCTCAACCTGGCATGGTGTCGGGTCGTGGGCACCCGCCGCTGGCAAGGCTGGCGTGACGACGTCACAGGGTATGGCGCTGCTCAACGGTCCCGACACGACGGTGGGGACAGCGGCATATACCGCCTGGGGCGTCTACGTCGCGAAGGCGGGTAAGGTGGCCCCGGAGTTTACGGGGTTCACGGTAGGGAACGCCTGACGGTGCGGTTCCGTGCACCGCCAGGACCCGCGTACGCTCTCTGGGCGCTGAGGGCAGGGAGTAGGGGGTGCGATGAACACGACGGACCAGCCGGGAGACACGACGCTTCAGACGTCGATGGACGACCCAAACGAGCTCTTCGACCTCGTGGACCTGGATGACCGCGTGATCGGTCAGGTCCGACGCGGCGAGGCTCACCGGAATCCCGCGCTGATTCATCGCAGTGTGCAGGTGCTCGTGTTCTCGCACGACGGGCGCGTGCTGTTACAGAAGCGCTCCGCAGCCAAAGACCTCTTCCCCAACTACTGGTGCGCTTCCGCGTCCGGGCATGTCGCGAGCGGCGAAGACTACCTGACGACCGCCCGCCGCGAGCTTGCCGAGGAGCTCGGTGTCGTCGCGGATCTCACATTTGTGGCCAAGACGCTCGTGCGCACGGCGCCAGAGACAGAACAGACCGCCGTATTCGTGGCGCACAGCGACGGACCCTTCACCTTCCATCCCACCGAAACCAGTGGTGGACGGTTCTTCACCCTGAGCGAAATCCGGAATGGCCGCGCTTCCAACGAGCTGCCGCTGACGCCCGCCGCGCTTGCCGCGCTTGCCGCGCTCGATGCGGCTCTCGGCGAAGATGCGTCTCCGGGGAAACACGCCTTGCTTTAGCCCGTCGAATGACATAGGGTATAAGGAGAGTGTGGGTGGGCGCTGGCAGCAAGAATTGAGCCGAAGCGCAAGACAGGATGGAGCGCGGTTTCGCGCCTGGGGGGAAGAGTTTCATGGCTGACATAGAAGATGTCGAAAACGCCGAAATCATCGGGGAGACGCCGATCAACAAAAATGCCGTGTTCGCGGCTCTGCGTGAGGTCTACGATCCCGAGATTCCCGTCAATATCGTCGATTTGGGGCTTGTCTACAACGTGCGGATCGAAGGCACAGCCGTGGATATCCTGATGACGCTCACCGCCATCGGATGCCCGGTCGGTCCTGAGGTGATGACGGACGTCGAGCAGCACGTGCGCGAGGTGCCGGATGTCGCCGACGTCAACGTCACGCTCACCTACGAGCCGATGTGGACTCCCGATCGCATGACCGAAGATGCCAAGTGGGAGCTTGGCATGAGTTAGGATGCCCTTTTCCGACTCCAATCCGTCGTCGCCGGGGACGCGGGTGGCGACCTGATGCGGGTGAACTGAATGGATGCGGGCATCGTTCGCAAGGCAGGTAGCTATGATTCTCGATCAATTGCAACTTCCGTCGCAGTCACAGACTGTCAACATCTCCGCCAAGCTTATCGCCTCGATCAAGGTGTTGCAGTATTCGGCTGAAGAACTCGAACAGGCAGTTGCCCAGGAGATCGGGGAGAATCCCGCGCTGGACCTGGAGGAGGTCGTGCAATGCCTGCGTTGCGGCTCGACCCTGCGCGCGGGCATCTGCCCCTCGTGTGACCGCGTCAGCGAGCAGGCGCTCGATGGACGGTCCGACTACGAGACGTGGGACGACTTCAATGAACTGCGTGGTATGCCAGCCGCCGCTCCCGAAGATGACTCGTATAATCCGCTCGATTTCGTCCGCTCCGGCGGCACCCTCAACGAATATCTGATGCGCCAGCTTGGCGCGAGCCTCTCCAGCGACGATTTCCCCATCATCGAATACCTCATCGGGAGCCTCGATTCGCATGGCTACGTCACCGTCACGGTGCCTGAGGCCGCCGAGGTGCTGCGCGTGCCGGAAGAGCGAGTCGAGAGCGCACTGGCCGCCTTGCAGGCACTCGATCCGCCGGGTATTGGGGCGCGCGATCTGCGCGAGTGCCTGCTGATTCAGTTGCGCGTCTTCGAGGAGCGCGAGCAGGTCTCGCCGCTCGTACGCCGCCTCGTCGATGGCCATCTGCGTTCGCTGGGCGAGCACCGTTTCGCCGATATCGCTCGTGAGCTTGGCGTCGCTAGCACCGAGGTGAAGCGCGCCTGGCAGTTCATCAAGGCGAATCTCAATCCGTTCCCCGCGCATGCCTTCGGCTCCAGCGACGTGCCCGGAGTCGGCCTGTCGAGCGGCGGCGAGCGCAGCGTCATCATCCGTCCTGACGTCGTCATCCGGCGGACGGATAAAGGCTTCGAGGCTGAGGTGATCGAGCGCCGGCGGTTCCGGTTCGGCGTCAGCCCGGTGTACCGGATGCTCTACGATCAGGCCAAGAGCCACCGCACCCCGGGCGAAGACATCGACGATTCGGGACGCCAGCACATTCGCCAGTACGTGACGCGCGCCCGCTTCTTCATGGCCTGCATGCGCCAGCGGTGGGAGACCCTGAGCGTCATCTCCAACGCGCTCATCTACTTCCAGCACGATTTCCTCGAGCACGGCGTACGCTACCTGCGTCCGCTGACGCGCGGCGAGTTAGCCAACCATGTGGGGCTGCACGAATCGACCGTCAGCCGCGCGACCGCGAACAAATATGTGCTGCTGCCCGAGGGCCGCACGATCTCGTTCGACGACTTCTTCGACGGCTCGCTGGCGGCGAAAGACGTGCTGCGCGAGCTGATCGCGGCGGAGAATACCGCGCATCCCCTCAGCGACGAAGACCTCGCCGAGCAGCTCTGCGAGCGCGGCCTGCCCCTCGCGCGCCGCACCGTGGCAAAGTACCGCGAGGCACTGGGTATTCTGCCGTCGCGGCTGCGGGTGTAGTCGCCTCCACCCGTATCCCGTCACCATTGCTGGGAAGTGACCGCAGAACCTCTCCCCCTACCCCCTCCCCTGAGAGGGGAGGGGTCGTGCGGCGGGCGATTGCGCTTGAGAGGCGAGGAGTGTAGGTGAGGATGCGCTAGCGTTCCTGACGCCCCGGCTCGCCTGGCTGGTCGTCGTCGCGGAGGACGTTGAAGCGGCGCTTCAGGCCGGCGATATCGCCGCTCTTGATGAGACGGATCTCTTCGTCGTCCTGCTCGGGGAGCACGCCGGCCGCGATGTCGCGCTTGTGATAGCGGCTACGGCGGCCGTCCACCGGTTCGGGCAGGCTGGTGAAGGTGAGCTGGCAGAAGCGCTCGCCGGGATAGAGGCGGACGACGTTGCTGATGTTGTTGTTGCGCACCGGAATCACCAGGTTCCCCTCGTAGCCCGCGTCAATCAGGCCAGAGAGGTCCACCGCCAGCCCTTGCCGGTTCACCGACGAGCGTGGATACATGTGCCCGACGAGATCGGCGGGCATGCGTATGGTCTCCAGCGTCGAGACGAGCAGCGACTCACCCGGCAGCACGTCGAAGACCTGGCCTGGCTCCAGCTCGATGGGATCGAAGTGCGCCGAGCCGCCTTTCAGGTGGTCGAGCTGCAGCGCGATACGTCCCTGCTGCGTGAACTCCCAATGCCGGGCGACGAGGAACGTGAAGCCGAGTCGCAGATCAACCGCGTGCGCCTGCATCTGGAAGTCGTCCAGGGCGGGGGTGAAGCCGAGGGTGCCAGCGCGCATGTGCGCGAGAATCTCGTCGCGTGTAAGCAGGGACATGCCCAAAGTCTCCATTTCTCGCGCGGACAGGTGAGGCGGGAAGGTAGAGAATGTCTACCAGTAACGCGCGGATATCAGCCGCAAGCATAGTCCATCGTGGCATTGCGCCGCAAGCGCGGCCATACAGAAACCGATGAGAGCTTGCATATAGCCATTTCAGACGGGAGACACGGCAGCCAGAGCGCGGGTGTGCCACACTGAAGCGGCGGCTGCTGCCTGAGCGAGCTATCAGAGGATGCGAGGAGAGGTACGTGGACCGGTCCATCGAGTTTCTCTACGAAGTTGGCGCACTGCGGCATCTCAAACGGACCTGGAGCCAGTTCCTGGGCGTCGACACCGCCAATGTGGCCGAGCACAGCTTCCGCGTTGCCTGGATCGCGCTGCTGCTCGCCGCCCATGAAGGCGTGGGCGACAGTGGTAAGATTGTCAAGATGGCGCTTGTCCACGATCTGGGCGAGAGCCGGACTGGCGACGTCAACCAGGTGCAGAGCATCTACGTGCAGGCGGACGACGACGCGGCCATGCGCGATATCTTCGCCGAGACGCCGCTGGCAGGTGAGATGCTGGCGCTCTGGGACGAGTACGAGCAGCGCGAGAGCATCGAGTCGCGCATCGTGAAGGATGCCGACAATCTCGATTGCGAGTTCGAGCTGGGCGAGCACACCATGCGTGGTGGCACAGTGGAGCGCGCGCTGCGGCCGGACCGCGAGGCGCGGGTAAAGCCCAAGCTCTTTACGGAGGCCGCACGCCAATTGTGGGAGCGGCGCCAGAGCGAGGCGGCAAGCGACTGGTATGTGCGCGGCCCCAACCGGTTCCATCCCGTGCGGGATGCAGACGAACAGTAATCGGCCGGGCGGGTGTCTAGTTAAGATGAGGGGGCGCGCATGGGGAGCTTTGACGAGCAGTATCTCGCGCTCGTCTCGCGCCTGATGACGGATGGCGTGGAGGAGCGCAACGAGCGCACCGGCCACGTCGTGCGCGCACTGGCGGGGCAGACGCTGGAGTTCGACGACGTCGCGGCAGATTTCCCGCTGATGACACTGCGGCGAATACCTGTCCGCACGTTCATCGCGGAGCAGGTGTGGTTCCTCACCGGCGAGCGGCTGGCGGATGCGTTCCTCTCGCAGTTCACCAACATCTGGGCCGAGTTCACCAACATCGACGGCGTGGTGACGACCGCGTACGGCTACCGCTGGCGACGACACTTCCACCGTGACCAGATCGAAGACCTCGTGCGGCTGCTCGAAACGGACCCTTCGTCGCGGCACGGTGTGGTCGTTGCCTGGGACCCCGCGACGGACGGGCTGGCGTCTGGCGTGAAGCGCAAGAACGTGCCCTGTCCAGTGATGTTCATCGTGAACATCATCGGCGGGCGGCTGAACCTGCACAACATCGTTCGCTCGAACGACGTGATGCTCGGGCTGCCGACCGATGTGGCGGGCTTCTGCCTGCTACAGCACATCCTGGCGGCGCGGCTGGGGGTGCGGCCCGGCAAATACACACACTCGATCTCCCACGCGCACATCTACGACATCCACTTCGCTGCGGCCGAGGAGCTGCGCGCGCGCACGCCCGACCATCCGCCCATCTCGCTGCATGTACCCGCGGACGCCTACACCCGGGCGATGGCTGGCGACGCCGAGCTGGTGCGCGAGCTGGAGCGGCAGGTCAAGGAGCAGTACACGCCACAGCCGCCGATCGCGGGGCTGAAAATCGTCCTCTAGGAGCCTTCCCCTATGCCGAAGCAGGAGACGAGCCGCCGGGTGATCGCGCTGGCCGCGATGACGGCGGACGGGAGAATCGCACGTTACCTGGACGAACCTGTCACCTGGACCTCACACGAGGACAAAAAGCTCTTCGTCGACGTGACGAAGCGCGCGGGAGTCGTCGTCGTCGGGCGGCAGACGTTCGAGACGTTCCCCAAGCCGTTGCCAGGGCGGTTGCAGGTCGTGCTGACGTCGGAGCCGGAACGCTACACCGACATCCCCGGCCTGGTGGAGCACCGTCGCGGTGAGCCGAAAGAGGTGCTCGCCGAGCTGTGGCAGCGCGGCTACACTGAGGTGGTCGTCGCCGGTGGAGCTTCGGTGTATGCGGCGTATCTGCGCGCGGGTGTGGTGGACGAGCTGTGGCTCACGGTCGAGCCGCTGCTGTTTGGGCAGGGTATTCCGCTGCTGGGGGAGCGTGTGCAGGACGTTCAGCTAAAGCTGCTCGACGTCGTGCGGCTCAACGAGAGCAGCATCCACCTGAGGTACGCGGTCGTGCGCTGAGTGAGGAGAGCTCATGGAGAACGGCGAGCGACGGAAAGACGGGCTCGCGCTTGCGCTGGCATCAGCCGACCTAGCGGATCTTCTGGTGCGGGCGCGGGCGTTTCTGCGCGAGCACGGCGAGCAACACACCACCCAGCGCGGCACCACGCGGACGGCTAACCTCGTCGCGCTGACCTGGCTCGCGCCCCACCGTCTCGGCGATGAGCGCGTGCTGCCATGGACCGCTGAAGACGCGGCGTGGTACCTGCGCGTCTTCGTGGAAGCGTCAGACGAGACGGACCCGCTGCGGCCCGTCGCGCCGGGCGAGCTGCTCTTCCCCTATACGTACGCTGCCCGCTCGCGCTTCTGGGATGCCGGATGGGCCGCGTTCGTCTCCCTGTTGGACGCGCTCAGGGGGCTCGGCCTCTCGGTCGTGGAGATGGTCCGCTCACGCGACGCCTTTGCCGACGCCGTGGACGCACTTGGCGAGACGCTGCATCTGCAGACCGTCCTCAGTCTGCTGGCGATGTATCCGCCAGCGGTGCTCGCACGCTATCTGGAACGTCCTGAGCTGGCGGCGCAAACGGCTGCCGCGTGGCGACGTGACACGCTGCTTGCCGCGATCGGTGACGTTGAGGCCAATCCGCACTCGCGACGTGCTGTCGTGCCGTCGCTGTGCTATCCCCATCTGGAGGCGCAGTTGCGGCCCGAGATGGGCAAGCCCGCCTATCAGATGTTCCAACTGCTGCCAGATAGCCCGGAGCGCCCGATCTCGTCCGTCCACGAGCACCGCTCGCTGGATGTCGTCGGCGGCGCGCAGCTCGACTTTCTGCACGATCTGGCGTGGCTCCGGCTGGCGGGCGAGCGGCTGGGGCGACAGCCCGGTGATATCACCGTCATCGCGCACAATCTGCATGAGTACGAGGGTGAGGACGAGACCGCCTCAGGTCAGATCGGTGACGCGCCGCCCGTAGAGCGCTGGCTCTGCCGTGTCACCGACGGCTACCGCGCGGGCCATGGCATCCCCGGCGCGCTGCTCGCCCAGTCGGGCTATCGCGAGAATCTCGACCGCATCTTCGCGCGGTGGGCCGCCTCAGCCACGCACCTCTAAAGCGCTCGCGTGCCCTGGCCGTGCGCCGATGTTTAGGCTATGCTTAGTAGGCGCGAAGGGAGAGCGAACCCCGAATGGGAGGGATGGGTCGCGTGTCGAATGCCGATCAGATGAATCGCATCGCGGAGACCGACGCGACCTTTACCCGGCAGGGCACGACCTGGGTGGGAAAGTGTCTGATCTGTAATGGGCCACTGCGGTTCGATGCGGCGACGGGCGAGGGCGCGAACATCGAGCATATCTTCCCTCGTGGCCTGGGTGGCTCGAACGATCTGCGCAATCTCGGCATCACGCATTCGCGCTGCAATGGGGAGAAGGGGCGGCGCTGGGATGCGCGCGGGCACCGTAGAGACCCTGAGCGGTATACAGCACTGGTGGAGCGTCTGCGCACGGAGCGACTGCGCCGCTGGCGCGACGTTCCCCAGACGGAAGGCGTAGGCATCGAATGAACGACAAGTTCGGCTTCGAGACAGACGCCTCCGGCGGTGAGGCACCGCTGTCCAACCGTGTTACGCGCGGGACGCTGCTGGGTTGTCTGGGCATTCTGTGCGTGCTCATATTACCGCTGCTGTTGGCGCTGCCCGTCGATCTTTGGAGTCTGCCGCGCTGGATGGCGCTGCTCGTGCCGCTGGTCGGATGCGTGGCTGTCACGGGCGGCGCCGCACTCCTGGCGCATGTCCCCTCGACGGCCATACCGCGTTCAGGCGACCCACGGCATCCGCTGACGAAGTCGGGTATGGCGCCGCTAGTGGAGCGCCCGGCGGACTGGCGCAATCGTGCCATGTTGCTCGCCGTGGGTGTGCTCATGCTGGCCTGCCTCGTGGGCTATGCCATCGCGAGCTTCGCCATGCCTTCGCAAGCCGCGCTCCTCGACGGCACGGTGACGGTGACGATTGCCGGCGCGCTGTTGGCGCTGCTCAGTTTGCTCGTGGGGTTCCGTGTCGTTCCGCTCCCCGCTGCCCGGTGGACACGCATGCCGATTTCCGGGCAGCCAGGCCGGGCGAGCTTCGTGATGGCGGTTGGATTGGTCGCGCTGGGCTGGGCGCTGCTCTCGGCGGCGTTTCTGGGCTTCCTCTACGGCAAGATCGGTATCGGCGTGCTTCTGCTTGGCGCGGTGTTCGTCGCACCGTTGATGCGGCGGCTGCCCGCGCGGCCGGTCGCGCGCAGGACACATCCGTCCTGGCCGAATGGCTCGACTGTCTCGCACAACCAGGAGGGCGAGTAGGGCGACGGCATGCCGTGGCAAGCGGCTCGCCCGGCTAGTTGTGCTCGACGAACCACTCACGGAACTCTATGCAGCGGCCATCCTCGTCGAAGCGCAGCACGAAGATGTTGTCGAACTCAGTTCTGAGCGTCTTGCCGTTCGGCTCGTAGTAGTGGCTGCGGCCGTGGGTCACGATCACGTCGCCGTCGATGGCGATTGGCTCGTGTTCCGCCGCATAGGTGCCAGGCATCTCGCGTCGGTCGGGGCTGAGCCATGAGGCAACGATGGCGTCGCGGCCGCGGATTGGCTCGCCGAAGGGATGGTAGTAGCAGGCCGCGTCTTTGGAGAAAAGCTTGCGAATCTCGGCGGTATCGTATGTGGTCCATGCATGAATGTAGGCGTCGAGCCAGCGCTGCACAGCGGCGCGGTCCATGTTGGTCTCCTTTTCGGTCGCTCGCGTGTCGCATCCCCCCGTCATCGACATTCTACGCCACCGCGTAGATCACGACCTGGGCGTTGTGGTAGACGGGCCGTAGCACGCCCATCCGCACGAGCGCCTCGAATTTGGCCTGCGCGCGCGGTGATAGCGGCTGGCACGTCCCGTTCGCGTCCGACGTATAGCACGTCCGCTCCTGCGTGCCCAGATAGACGTAGCGGACGTCATAGCGCCGCAGGAATGCACGGGCGCTCGCAGAGTCGCTGGTGCTCCAGAAGTGTTGCACGTCGGCCAGCCGCGCCAGCACCTGATCGGGATAACGCTCCTGCGTCATGTGGCTCGCCCAGCCTACTACAGTCGGCAAGCCAGTGTACGTCGAGACCCGCGCGAAGTACGTGTAAGGATGAAACGACGTCGCCTCCACGATGGTCGGCGCGCCGCTGATGTGATCGTTCATCCAGGTGATAGCGGCGTAATCACTGGGATACCAGCCGCGCATGTATGCCATACCATCGAGCGAGAGTCCCGCCGGTTGCACTCCACCGGGCGGCGGCTCGGCGGCGGCCCACACCTGGGGGTCATGGAGCCGGGCGGCGGTGCCCTCGACGAGGAACACGCTGGAGCCGAGCACCAAGAGCGCGAGCGCGCCCAGCCAGACGACTCGCGCGACGAGGATCACCGATCGGGCTGCCAGCGGCTGCATCTGCCATCCCTTTAGACGCACGGTGAGCTGCACGAATGCCAGCGCGGCGCCCAGCGACAGGCACGACCACACCTGCAGATAGAACTTGAAGACGGTATTGAACCGTTCGAGCGGGGCGCCCGCCGAGAAGTCGCGGATGTAGAGCACCTGGACCACGATCGCGACCAGCAAGCCCAGCAGGAAGAGCAGGTACGTGAAGAGGGCGAGCGGCGTGTGGCGCGGGTTGAGCGCGAGTACGACGCCTACGACGAACAGCCCGACCATCAGATGCAGGAATCCCGCTCGGTATCCGGCGACGAGCAGCGCGCCCCAGCCTGCCGCCACGCCCAGCGCGCGCACCAGGGGCGGAATCGCCTCCCATGCGGGCTCACCTGCGAGGTGCTGATGGAGCCGGTCGTAGATGCCGGCGGCGAAGTAGCTGACGAGAACGAACATCGCGGCGCCGAAGAGGATCACAAACTCGTCGTTGGTCGTGCGCGGCGCGGCGGAGACGAGGTCCGCACCGCCCGGAATGAAGTTCTGATAGCCCTGGTGAAACGGCAGGAAGAGCACGTAGGCGGTTGCGAAGATACCGGCGAGCACAAGGACGTACCCACAGACTCGCCGCCATGTCAGCGCGTATCGCGCCGCACGCCACCCCTGCTGGACCGAAGGAGACCTAGCGGAAAAGAGCGAGAGCGCCACGACGACCGTGACCAGCAGCGCATAGGTCGGTAGGTCCCAGGTGTTGGTGATCCACTCGGTGCCGATGGCCAGCGCGAGCGCGCCGAGCGTGGGCACGTTGCGCCACCACGTCCTGTGTTCCGCTGCGCCGCACATCAGAAAGGAGGCGCAGCAGGCGAGGATGAGGACCGCGAGCGCGAGGCCGAATACGTGCGAGTGCAGGTCGCCGAACAGGTAGCTCCAATAGGGGAACTCGTTATCCGTGAGGGGGACGACCTTCGTGCTGGCGACGTAGTCGAAGGCCGGGGATGTGCGATGGGCGAGCGCCGCTTGGATCTGGGCGAGCGCCTGTTGAAAACCCTGCAGGTTCCCCAATAGCAGCAGTGCGAAACCACCGGCGAGCCCACCCCACCAGCGCCGGGTGAGACTGGAGACGATGGCGTAGGCGCCCGCGAAGGTTGCGCCGTAGAGCGTGGCGAGCGCGAGGTTATACGCGATGGGCGACGGCGCACCAGTGAGCTTGATGAGCGTTGCGACGAGAAATTGCCCGTAGTAGTAATAGTTGATGTAGCCCCCGCTGAACCACGGTTCCAGTGGCGGCAGCGTGCGGCTGCGCAGTATGCCGTCGATCATCTTCAGGTCGAACGGCTTCTCGCCCGTGAAGGAGAAGTAGAACAGGCTCGGGTCCTGCGCGCGAATCCAGGTGAGAAAAAGGGTGGCGGCGAGAAACACGATCTCGCTGCCGAGCAGCGTCTTCCAGCGGGTGCGCCAGAAGGTCAGCAGTGTCGTGCGGCAGAGCCAGCCTGCCGCCAGTCCCGCCAGCGCCAGGACGACAACCGCGAGGTCTACCGTCCACCGAGCGAAAGGGAGCAGTGCCAGGCTGGCAGGGAGCCAGACCAGATAGCCCAGCAACAGCATCCCCAGCAGCCTGCTAACTCCCCAGCCACGGTCGTGCAGGCCGGGGAAGACCGTGTGCGTCAGCGGGAACGTGATCAGCCCGAGAATCTCGACCGTCAGCAGCCACACTCCGAGGAGCGCGACGTCGGGCCATCCGGCGAGCGTAAACTGCTGCCCCAGGCTCGGCGACTGGGCGTCAGACACCGCTGTATGCGAAGCGAGCAGAAGCGACTTATGTGGCGCCGTCCTGGGGTTGGGAATGGTGTGTTGCAGCACGCCCGCGGCGAGCGTGTGTGCTTGGGCACGTATGAGTGGATTCGCCGCGAGCCAGTTCGCTATCACCGCGAGCAACAGCAGCCCGACAACGCAGACGGCGACAAGCACCGTGCGTGGAACGCGGGAAGGGCGTACGACTCGCCCCCCATCGCCCGGTTGCTCTGTCGCAGGGCTGGGCGCGATGGCTGCGTTCGCCGGGATCGTGGCGCGCGAAGGCTCGCCGCCAGGTGGCACGCTATCCGCTGAAGGGAGCGGTGCGGGCACGCTTTCTCTGGCCCTCCGCTCGGCTGGAACGCCGTCTCCGGCAGGTCGTATTCGATTGGACTGCGCTCGCCTCACTCGCGGACCTCGTGATTCGCCGCATCTGCCTTAGCCGTGGACGCATCGCCAGGCTCGAAACTGGCGGTGTAGCACGGAACAGGCCAGCGACCCGCGCAGGCGGGCGGCAGTGAGAATCAGGCGGCTCACGTGCGAGGGGCAAATAGGGCTCATCTGTGGAAGAAGGGAATCGGCGTTGTGGACGTGACGACGAGCATGCTGGCACGGACAGGCCGCGCTGTGGAGCTTTCGCTGGTGATTCCGGCGTACAACGAAGAGCGCAGGCTGCTCGAGAGCCTGACTCGCGTGCGCGCGTACCTCGACGCGAAGCCCTATGGATATGAGGTGATCGTCGTCGACGATGGCAGCACCGACATGACAAGCGAGGTGGTGGCACGGTGCGCTCGCGACTGGCCCGAGCTCCGGCTTCTCTCCGGCAGACACCGCGGCAAGGGTGCCGCGGTCCGCGCGGGGATTCTCGCGTCGCATGGGGTGGCTATCGCGATTGCCGATGCTGACCTCTCGATGCCGATAGAGCACTTCGATCGTTTTGAGACGGAGGACGTGCGTGCAATCGATCTTGCCATCGGCTCTCGCGAGGCCAGCGGCGCGCTGCGTGTCAAAGAGCCGGGGTACCGGCACCTGATGGGCCGCGCGTTCAACCGGCTCGTGCAACTGGTGCTCGTTCCCGGTGTCGAAGATACACAATGTGGTTTCAAGCGCATGCGGCGAGAGGTTGCGCTGGATGTGTCGCGCTATCAGACGGTGAACGGCTGGGGCTTCGACGTCGAGTGGCTCTACATCGCACGGCTACGTGGATATACGGTGCGCGAGGTGCCCATACCCTGGTACTACGTGCCAGGCAGCCGCGTCTCGCCCGCGCGCAGCACGCTGACGATGCTGGGAGACATCGCGCGTATTCGCTGGAATGGCCTACACGGCCGGTACGCCCGCCAGGTGCCAGTGCCCGATTTCACGCGTGCCCACTTGTTCACACGTGTACCCAGAAACCGGCGCAGACCCGCCTGAGGTCGCCGCCCGCGATGATGGAGCCAAGCCCAGACCCGGTGGCTGGAATGGGTCCATCATCGGCAGTATCTCATGAGGGGCCAAGTGTATGCGCGTACAGTCTCCACGGGTGCCGGAACCGCTCGACTCTCCCAGTCTCGCCACCCCCGCCTCCGAGAGCTGGGGCGCACGGCAGATGCGGAGTGTAGCGCTGCACTGGCCGCCGCTTGCCCATATCGCGGTGCTGGTGGGACGCTATGGCGCGTGGTTTGGTCCTCCACTGATCGTCGCGGCGACGCTGATCGTGATGGCGCGCGTCCACTACTCCGCTCAGGGCTTTGGTCAGGGGCCGGGAGTCGCGGGATTTGCTGAGATCAATCGCGTCTCGGCGAAGCAGCTTGGCATCCAGAATATCGAGATCGGCAACGATACCGGCTATGACGGTCAGTTCTACTACTTCGTCGCGTACCGGCCGAGCATCATCGTGACATGTCCGCATGACCCGACGACCTGCCCGACCTATCAGCCCGAGTTCCGCTGGCAGCGCATCCTCTATCCGATGACCGCACGTGTGCTCGCCCTTGGTCACGCGCATCTGCTGCCGTACACGCTGCTTCTGGTCAACTTCCTCGCCATCTTGCTTACCGTTGTGCTCGTGGGGCAGATGTGCGTCGACGCGGGGGCGTCGCGCTGGCTCGGAGCGGCGGCCGGGCTCTTTGCGGGAGAAGTGCTCGGCTTCCTGCGTGACCTGGCCGACCCCTTCAGCGTGATGTGGGTGGTGCTGGCGGTGTTGCTGCTGCGTAGGCGGCACTACCTGTGGGCGTCGCTGGCGGTCGCGGCGGCGCTGCTGACACGCGAGTCGCTGATCTTCGAGGTGCCGCTGCTGGCGCTACCCGTTCTCGCGCAGCGGCGCTGGGGTCTGCTAGCGGGCTGCGCGGCGCTCGCGCTCGGACCATTCCTTGCCTGGCAGCTTGTGCTGAAGGTGCTCTACGGTCCGTGGGCGCTCATTCAAGGCGATTCGCAGGCGGCGCAGTTGGTTGCGGTACCGTTCGCTGGGCTCTGGTCGCACCGCGCGACGCTCCACGATTTCACGCTGATTCTGATGTTCGTTGTCGTGCCGATGTTGCTGGCCTGCGCGATCGCGCTGGCCGTCATCTGGCGGCATGGCCCGCGCGTCCTGCTCGACGATCCGGTGCCGTTGTTCGTGCTCGTCTCGTGTCTGCTGCTGAGCCTGACCTACTGGTTCAACTGGGCCGACTACTGGGCGCCGACCAGGTTGTCCGCGCCCGCGATTGTGCTGGCGGTTGTGCTGGCGGCGCAGATACGCCTCCGTAGTCTGCGCGGCGCGTACGCGGGCATCCTCTCGGTCAGCGCGTTCTCACCCCTATTGGTACTGCTGGGGCGGTAGTCTGACCTAACCCCCGTCCCCTGTCTCCTAGAGGGAAGGGGTCGTGTGGCAGGCGTTCGTGGCGGAGGGCATCCTTGACGGACTGCGCTCGCGTCGGGGAATCTCGTGTGACACGGCGCCTGCTTTGCTCGCCTGGCTGGTCGACGCGCTCGTGGTCCAATCTGATGGGTGTTGACAGGAGTCGCCCTGGGGTGTGGGAATGCACAGAAAGTCGTGTGAGTTCGCGACCGGGCCAACGCGGCCAAGACAGGGAGTTGCCGATGCCTGAGCCACGCATCCTGCTGAGCGGCCTCGTGATGGGTGAGGCGCCACGCTGGCACGACAACCGGTTGTGGTGTACCGACATGGGTGCGGGCCAGGTGCTGGCCGTTGATCTCGCGGGGACGTCCGAGGTCGTCGCCCGCGTCCCGAGCCTGGGCCTCGGCTTCCTGCCCGATGGACGCCTGCTGATCGTTTCGATGCGCGATGGGCTTCTTCTGCGCCGGGAGCCGGACGGGTCGCTGGTCACGCATGACGACCTCACGAGCCTCTCGCGCCAGCCCTGGAATGACCTAGTCGTGGACGGTCGGGGGAACGCCTACGTCGACAACATCGGGTTCGAGTTTCCGGCGGGCGAATTCGCCCCCGCCGGCATCATTGCGCTGGTCACTCCTGATGGAGCCGTTCGACAGGTCGCCGAGGGCCTCTCCTTCCCCAACGGCATGGCCGTGACGCCCGACAACGCGACGTTGATTGTCGCCGAGTCCTACGGGGCGCGGCTCACCGCCTTCGACATCGCCGCGGATGGGAGTCTGTCGCATCAGCGCGTGTGGGCCCCCCTCGACGGCGCCCATCCCGACGGCATCTGCCTCGACGCCGAGAGAGCCGTGTGGTATGCCGACGTTCCGGCTAGGCGCTGCGTACGCGTGCGCGAAGGCGGTGAGACGCTGCAGACTATTACGCTGGACCGCGGCTGCTTCGCCTGCGCGCTCGGTGGCACCGACCGGCGCACACTCTTCATCATGGCGGCAGAGTTCCCTATGCCCGCGCCCGGGACGCGCGCACCTACAGGTCAGATTGTCATGGTGGAGGTACCCGCACCTGGCGATGGCTGGCCGTAGGTGGGAGGCATACAGGCCAACTGGACGCGCGGCCACTATGAAGTCGGTTTTGGTGTCGACGAACCAGGAGAAACGCGAAAGCCTCCTCCACGTGTGTGGAAGAGGCTTTCGGTCGTAAGAGGGCCGTTTTCGGTTAGACGTCGAGGTTCTTGACGCTCTTGGCGTGCGACTCGATGAAGCGCTTGCGCGGCAGCACGTCGTCGCCCATGAGCATCGAGAAGGTCTCGTCGGCCTTGATGGCATCCTCGACGGTGACCTGCAGGACGGTGCGCGTCGCGGGGTTCATCGTGGTTTCCCACAGCTCCTCGGGGTCCATCTCGCCAAGGCCCTTGTAGCGGTTCACCGACGCGTTCTTGCCCGGGCCGAGCCGCTCCAGGAAGTCGTTGAGCTCCTGATCGCTGTAGACATACGAGCGGTTCTTGCCGACCTGGATGCGATACAGCGGCGGCTGCGCAATGTAGAGGTGCCCACCGGTGATGAGCGATTCCATGTGGCGGAAGAAGAACGTCAGCAACAGCGTGCGGATGTGGCTGCCGTCCACGTCGGCGTCGGCCATGATGATGACCTTGCCGTAGCGGGCCTTGGCGATGTCGA
>CAYRVF010000026.1:20537-44172 GCA_964427535.1 uncultured Ktedonobacterales bacterium | reverse complement strand
ACGCTCTACGCCGCCGAAGCCATCTACAAGGAGTACCCGGACCCCGCCTATGCGCCGCCGACGCTGCTTCGCCGCATGGTAGCCGCCGGGCGCACGGGACAGAAGGTCGGCAAGGGCTTCTACGACTACGCCGAGAAGCGCTAGCACATGCCTGCAGGGAGCACACTGGCGTGCTCCGCGTCAGGACTCCCCCGAAGGAGGGATGCAGATGCCGTATTCGGATCGGGATATCGTCGTGCTGGGTGCCGCTCGCACGCCGTTCGCGACGTTCATGGGCTCGCTGAAAGACATCTCGGCTATCGAGCTCGGCGCCATCGCCGCCACAGCAGCGATCGAGCGGTCAGGCGTGACACCCGCCGACGTGGATCAGGTGGTGCTGGGCAACGTGCTGCAGACCAGCAAAGACGCCATCTACTTCGCGCGACACGTCGCCCTCAAGGCGGGCGTACCCATCGAGGTGCCCGCGCTGACGGTGAACCGCCTCTGCGGCTCCGGCTTACAGGCGATCGTCTCCGGTGCGCAGTCGTTGTTGCTGGGCGAGGGCACGATCGCGCTCGTCGGTGGCGCCGAGAACATGACCCAGGCACCCTTCGTCATCCGCGGCGCGCGCACCGGCCTCAACCTCGGCGAGCACCAGCTTGAAGACTACCTCTGGGAGTCACTGATTGACAGCTACTGCGGCTGCGGCATGGCCATCACTGCCGAAAATCTGGCCCAGCAGTATGCGCTTGACCGGCGCACCGTCGACGAATACGCGCTCCGCAGCCAGGAAGCCGCCCGCCACGCCCAGCAGCAGGGCTGGCTCGCGGAGGAGATCGTCCCCGTGACGGTCAAGGACCGCAAAGGCCGCGAGACCGTAGTAGACAGCGACGAAGGCATCCGCGAGACCTCGCTAGAGGCGCTGGGCAAGCTGCCGTCGCGCTTCCGCGAGGGTGGGGTCGTGACAGCGGGCAACGCCAGCGGCATCAACGATGCAGGTGCCGCGCTGGTGATCGCGACCGGCCAGGTGGCCCGCGAGCGCGGACTCCAGCCGATTGCGCGGCTCGTCTCGTGGGGCATCGTCGGCGTCGACCCAACGATCATGGGTATCGGTCCCGCCCCGGCAATCCGGCAGGCCCTCAAGCGCGCCGACCTCACGCTCGATCAACTCGACCGGGTTGAGGTCAACGAGGCGTTCTCCTCGCAGTATCTCGCCGTAGAGAAAGAGCTCGGGCTGGACCGTGACAAGACCAACGTCAACGGCGGTGCGATCTCGATCGGGCACCCACTCGCGGCCAGTG
This sequence comes from uncultured Ktedonobacterales bacterium, assembly GCA_964427535.1. Lineage (GTDB taxonomy): Bacteria > Chloroflexota > Ktedonobacteria > Ktedonobacterales > JADMIN01 > CAYRVF01. Next base: position 42,892 of record CAYRVF010000026.1, on the reverse strand, counting down.
GCGCGCGGGTCTCGATGACGCTCATCAACGAGCTGCGCCGCAATGGTCTGCGCTACGGAGCGGCCTCGCTCTGCATTGGTGGCGGTCAAGGTATCGCCGCCATCTACGAGGCGCTGTAGCAGCGACGCTGTAGCAGCGACGAAGTAGCGATCGTCAGCTGATGGACGCGGCCGGAGGAGCATCCACTATTCCGGCCGCGTCCTGCTGTCGTTGTGCTGGCAATCTGGGGAACGAGGAGATGTGGTATGAAGCTATTCCGCTTCGATGCGAGCGCAGGCAGGCACATCACGCAATATGGCAGTGACTTCACCATGACCCCGCTCGCACGGCCGGAGGGCGACGTGCGCATTGGCTGCATGTACCTCGATGCAGGGAACGTGGTGGGATACCATCAGGCGAGCACACCGCAGCTCTTTCTCGTCGTCGCGGGGGAGGGATGGGTGCGCGGCCCCGAGGAGGAACGCCAGACCATTCACGCTGGACAGGCGGCGTTTTGGAGCGGAGGCGAGTGGCACGCAGCGGGCACAGACACCGGCATGACCGCTGTCGTCGTCGAAGCCGACACGCTGGACCCGGCGGCGCTGCTCACTCCGCTCGATCAGTAAGAAGAGGTGAAGTGGACGGCGGCGCGTTACGCCTGCCGCTCCAACGCCGCGACCATGTGCGGCACGACCACACGTATCGCGTCGTCGAGGTCCATGTCGACGGTGCATCCGGCGGCGCGCAGATGCCCACCACCGCCGAAGAGCGCGGCGATCTCGGCGGCGTCGAACGGGGCAGCCGCACGTAGGCTCACGCGGGTCCGCCCTGGCGCTTGCTCACGGAAGAGCGCGACGATATCCGCACCCTCTATGTCCATCAGGAAGCTGGGCAGGCCATCGTCCATGTCAGGCGTTGCATGCGCGCGCTCCAGGAACTCCAGGGGCAAGCGCGCCCAGAGCACGCGACCATCCGCCTCGCTCTCGATCGTGTTCAGCACGAGGCCCATCAGCCGCACCTGGGCGAGTGGCTTGAGTCGATACATCGGTTTGATGATGGAGAGCGGTACGCCGCCCTGGCTCACTAAATAGGCACCTGCCGCGAGCGTGCGGTCGGTGGTCGCGTCATACTCGAACGCGCGAGTGTCGGTGATGATGCCCGCGAGCAAGTTCTGCGCGGCATCGCGGCTAAGCGGCACCTGACAGTACGCGAGAAAGAGCGTCAGCAGCTCGGCGGTCGCGGCTGAGATGGGATCGATTATCGCGGTGCCGATTCCCGGCGACGTGATGTGGTGATCGATATTCACGATCGGTGCGGCGTCGAAGAACGCTTGATGCCGGGTGTACAGCGCTCCATAGCGCGTCAGATCGCCCGCATCCAGCGCGACGACGAGATCGAACCGCTCGTCCGGCAGCTCGGTGACGACCGACTCGCGGCCCGGGAGGAAGGTAAACGACGCCGGAACGGGATCGGCGCAGGCGACGACACAGCGTTTGCCGAGCGGCTCAAGGCACTGTGCCAGCCCCAACGCCGAGCCGAGCGCGTCGGGGTCAGGGTTCTCATGCGCCAGGAGCACGATGTCACGGGCGACGTCGAGCATGCGCCAGGCACTCTCGGCGGCCTCCGCGTCGATACTGCCGGCAAGCAGACGCTCCAGCTCGGCCACGCGCTCTGGCGAGAGGGTCGCCTCGCGTATCACAACGGGTTCGACTTCGCTCATAGAGTCTGCTCTCGCTCTCTACTTGCACGCGCATACTCGCGCGCTCATACAAAAAGGGACGGCGAGGTGTGCTCACCGTCCCCTGAATGCCAGCGTGCGGAAGCTAGCCTACGCGCGTGTCATCTCCTCGTCGGGCGAATCGGTGGAAGCGGCCTCGGTGCGAGATGGGGTAGCCGCCACCTGGTTGAGTAAGTCGAGCATGTGCGCCCCGCGCGCGATCGACTGGTCGAGCACAAACGCGAGATCGGGCACATGACGAATGGTCAGCCGCTGCGCCAGCTCGTGCCGGAGGAATCCAGTGCCGCGCTGGAGCGCCGTCATGGTTGCTCGCTGCTCTTCAGGCGAACCCATGACGCTGACGAATACTTTCGCATGGCGGAGATCCGCGGAGAGATCGACATCGGTAATGCTGACAAAGCCAAGACGAGGATCCTTCATGCGGGTCCGCAGAAGGTCACTCAGCTCCTGAGTGATTACACCACTCAGTTGGTCCTGGCGTCGATAGTTCCGCATAGCGTACCTCCAATGACTGGCACGGACCGTGCCGGCCTCCGCCATGCGCGGCGGAATGCCCGCCGCGCTGCTTAAAGGATAATGCGCGGGAGATATGGCCGCAACAGGTGGGGCCATATGGCTCTCCATAGCACCAACTCTCGTGCCACCACGTCGACGTAGCCGCACACATTTCGTCGCGCATGAAAAAGGCGCGAGTCTCGTTCGAGAACCCGCGCCTTCCTGTTTCGTGAGTCGTCACACCCTCGCGGCGGGCCTAGCTTACGCGCACGCGCGAGAAGGTTTCGAGGACGTCGCCCATTTCGAGCTGGTTGTAGTCCTCGACCGTGATGCCGCACTCGAAGCCCTGAGCGACCTCGCGCACGTCATCCTTCCCACGTCGCAGCGACTGGATGAGGCCGGTGAAGACCACCTTGCCGTCGCGCTGCACGCGCACCTGTGATGACCGCGTAATCTTGCCGTCCGTCACGCGGCAGCCACCGATGATGAGCTGGCGTCCCGCCTTGAAGAGCTGCACCACCTCGGCGTGACCGTCCACCTGCTCCTTGTAGACCGGCTCGAGCATGCCCTTGAGGGCGAGATCGATGCTATCCACAAGCTGGTAGATGATGTTATATGACCGAATGTCCACACCCTCGATCGCGGCCAGACGCTGCGCCGCGGGATCGACCTTGACGTTGAACGCGATGATGATCGCCTTCGACGCCGCGGCGAGATGGACGTCCGTCTCAGTGACATTGCCCACCGCGTCGTGGATCAGACGCACCTTCAGGTTCTCGCTCGCGTGCTCTTCGCCGACTTGTGCCAGCGCGTGCTTGATGGCCTCAGCCGAGCCCTGCACGTCGGACTTGACGAGCAGGTTCAACTCCTTGACCAGACCTTCGCGCATCTGCATGTACAGCGTGTCGAGGTTCACGGTCTGCTGTGCCGTCTGAGCCGCGTTGCGGCGCTCCTGGATGACGCTCCGCGCGACCTTCTCGTCAGGCACCACCTCAAGCCGGTCGCCTGCGCCTGGCACCTCGGACAACCCAAGGATACTCACTGGCGTGGACGGGCCAGCCTTCTTGATGCGCTTGCCCGCGTCGTCGAACATCGCGCGCACCTTGCCGAACGCGTTACCGACGATGACGACGTCGCCTACCTTCAGCGTGCCTTCCGAGATCAGCACCGTCGCCGTGACGCCGCTGCTCTGGTCGAGACGCGCCTCGATGATGACACCCTGCGCCGCGCCGTTCGGATTCGAGCTGAGGTCTTGCAGGTCCGCGACGAGCAGAATCAGCTCCAGCAGCTCTTCGATGCCGGTGCCCTGCTTGGCCGAGACCGGCACACAGACCACGTCGCCGCCGTACTCTTCGATGACGACGCCGTACTCGGTCAGCTGCTGCTTCACGAAGTCCGGGTTCGCGTTCGGGCGGTCGATCTTATTGAGCGCGATCATCAGCGGCACCTGTGCGGCGCGCGCGTGATCGATCGCCTCGATGGTCTGCGGCATCACACCATCGTCGGCTGCGACGACGATCACCGCGATATCGGTGACCTGCGCGCCACGTGCCCGCATAGCAGTGAACGCCTCGTGACCCGGCGTATCGAGGAAGGTAATCTTCCGGCCGTTGATCTCGACCTGATACGCGCCGATGTGCTGAGTGATGCCACCGGCTTCGCCCGCCGCCACACGCGTATTGCGGATCGCGTCGAGCAGCGATGTCTTGCCGTGGTCGACGTGTCCCATGACCGTCACCACCGGCGGACGCAGGACGCGTCCGACCTCGCTGGCACGTGCCTGGGCGCCAATCCGGGCCGACTCCTGCCGGGCCGCGACCGCTGGCGGTGGTGCCGCCGCTGCCGCCTCCTCAGGCGTGAAGCCGATCGCCTCGGCCACCCGCGACGCAGCCGCGTAGTCGACGATCTCATTGATGCTGGCAAAAATGCCGATGCCGATCAGATTCCGGATGACTTCGTTCACCGAGACGCTCAGAAGATCCGCCAGGTCCTTGACCATGATCTGTGGCGGAAGCGCGATTGGGCCGCTTGGCTTCGGCGGTGCCGCTGGACGCGGAGCCCCAACGCCTGGCGCTGGCCGGCCACGCTGCTGACCGCCACGTTGACCGCCGGGCCTGCCACGGCCGCCACCACCCGGGCGCGGGCCACCGCCGCCACCGCCGCCAGGACGGCCACCACCGAAACCGGGGCGCCCCTGGCCACCACCGGGACGCGGCGCACCCGGACGCGGAGCTGTCGTGCTGCCTGGTCGGCTCTGCCCAGCCGGACGCGCACCGCCGTTCCCATTCGGGCCACCCGCCGGTCGCGCCATGCCACCGTTCCCATTCGGCCCACCCGCCGGACGGACAGTCGGATTGACTGGTGCACCCGGTCGAGGAGTAGGCGAAGACGGCGCGCGATCACGGGGCGGATTCTGTGGAGAGGTGCTCGACGAGCGAGAAGTCGTATCTGGCATGTAGCCCTCCTCATCTGTAGCGAAAATAAATAGCAAGAGGCTGGCGACTCCCATCAGTATGGAAGTTGCCAGCCCCAACGCGACAGTGTCTCGTCGATTCGAGCAATCAGAGAAGAGCCCGCATGCCGCGCCCAGTCTGAGCGGGAACGAGCGCCCTGGTTAAGCTCCCATAGCAACACCTTCGCTGTTCGCGTTGGGACAATTTGAACATGACTCGTAGGTAATGAGGCAATCGGAGAGCGCCGTACACTCCGCTCACCGCGGCACCTTCCGCCGGGTACGCATGCGGATGCTCTTGGACTCCCCAACTAGATAAGAATGTCACAAACAGCCGATTCTGTCAAGGTCTGCGCCTCGCAGCAACCGATCGGCATATGCGCCACTACGGCTGAGCCGAAGCGCGCTGAAGTGGGCGCTTCCCTGCTCGTTGACAGCATCGCGCCGCGCATGATAAGCTAGGAAGGCTTGCCCAGGCCCATCTCGACGGGACGGGCGGAACGAAGATTCACGACGGAAAACCCGTCTTCAGCACGGAGGAATTGCTAGGGAATGGTCAAAATTCGCCTCATGCGGGTCGGCATGAAGGGGCAGCCAAGCTATCGCGTGGTGATAGCTGACGCGCGCTCTCCTCGCGATGGCCGCATCATCGAGAACATCGGCTGGTATAACCCGCGCACCGAGCCATCGACAATTCAGATTGACGCCGCGCGCGCGCAGCACTGGCTGAGCGTCGGCGCACAGCCGAGCGAATCAGTGCAGTCGCTCTTCCGCCGCGCGGGCATCGTCTCTGCCCAGACGCCCGCCGCGACCGCGACTTCGGCTGCTGAGTAGACATCCACCTCTGGCGGCGTGAATCGCGCCTCCATCCGGAGCGACGCATGCAGGGATTGATCGAGTTTCTCGCCCGCAATCTGGTCGATACCCCCGACGGCGTCGAGGTGCGCCAGATTCGCAATGACCGCTACGCGACCGTCCTTGGCCTGCGTGTCGAGGCCGACGACCTGGGCAAAGTCATCGGGCGCCAGGGCCGCGTCGCCAAGTCTATGCGGACGCTGATGCGTGCCTCGGCAGCGTTGCAGGGCAAGCAACACATAGGGCTCGAAATCGATGAGCGGGGACCGCAGACACACGAATAAGCCGTCCGCGGCCCACGACGGCCACTCCCTCCACGAGACATCCGCCGGGCCAAACAACGACTGGGCGGCGATTGGCGAGATCACCGGAATATTCGGCATTCACGGTGATCTCAAGGTGGCCCCCCTCACCGACTTTCCCGACCGCTTCACGCGGACGCCCACGGTATATGTGGGAGAGCAGCACACGCCATATGAGGTGACGAGCGCGCGTGAGCACAAATCGCAGGTCGTGCTCCATCTCCGCGGCTTAGACGATCCCACCCTCGCCGAGCGCCTGCGCGGCAGACGCCTCTACATCCCCGCTACCGAGCTGATGCCATTAGAAGCGAACCAGTTCTACCTTCACGACGTCGTCGGCATGCGCGTCGAGCACGTCAACGGCCAGCCACTCGGCACCATCTCCGACGTGCTCTCGGCAGGCGGCACCGACCTCTTCGTCGTGCGCGACCTGACTGGGCATGAGGTCTTCCTCCCCGCCGTCAAAGCCTTCGTGAAGGACTTCGATCAGGCCAACCGCGTCGTGCGCGTCGACCCCATCCCCGGCCTCTTCGACGACGACGCTGTCACCGCTGACCCAGCCGAAGAATAGTGCGCACGCCCCACCGCCCGCAGGTCCTGACCGCGCCCTGAAATCTTCGCTCCGAAGTTTGCGGGACGGCGCGCTTTCGCGTATGCTAGGTGCGGACACTCGCGGTTCATCCCACTCGTGTTTTCCGAGGTGCACAGCCGCGCCAAAGTAGAAGGTATCCACGAGCCATGCAACGTAGCCTGAAGCACTCATTGCGCTCCGCGGCGGGTCCCGCGGGCGACATCCTCCAGCGCGTCATCACGCCAACACTGGTGCGCCGCCTTGGCGTCGTGACGACGGTCGGCATGTTCCTCGTCGTCGTGATGGGCACACTCGTAACCAACACCAACTCCGCGCAGGGCTGTGGCAACCAGTGGCCGCTCTGCAAGGGGCAGTTCATTCCGCAATTCGCGGTCAGCACCTTCATCGAGTTCAGCCACCGCTCAGTGACCGCACTCGAAACGATGCTCGTGCTCGCCCTGACAGCCGGCGTCCTTTGGTTCTGGCGCTCGCGGCTTGAGATCAAGATTCTCGCGCCGGTGATGATCGTCTTCCTGCTGCTGCAGGCGGCGCTCGGCGCGATGGCGGTCGTCTGGCTGGAACCACCCTTCGTGCTCGCGCTGCACTTCGGCGTCTCACTGATCTCGTTCGCCAGCATTCTGCTCACCACACTCTTCATCTACGAGCTCGATACCTGGGATGCCCTTCGCGATGTGGCCATACCGCGCGGATTCGTCGCGCTCGTGTGGGGGCTGATCGTCTTCACCTACTTCGTCGTGTACCTCGGCGCGTACGTGCGGCACAACAACGACAGCCTGGCCTGCGTCGGCTGGCCGCTCTGCAACAGCCACATCTACCCCGGCTTCGCGGGCGGCGTGGGCATCGTCTTCTCGCACCGGCTCTCGGCGCTGCTGCTGACGGCGGGCATCGTCTGGCTGTTCGTGTGGGCGCGGCGACTCCGTCCGTCCCGGCCCGACCTCTACTGGGCCAGTATCGCGGCAGTCATCACGGTCGTCTTGCAGTCGCTGATGGGCGCGTTCGTCGTCCTGAGTCGCCTCGATCTCTTCAGCACGCTCGCTCACGGCGGGGTCATCGCGCTGCTCTTTGGCGTGCAGTGCTACCTCTGCCTGCACACCTTCCACCGTCCCCGCACCGTACGAGCCGACCAGGGAGAACGTCCGGCGACGATGCGCGACTCCCTCGCGACAAGCGCGCTCCCCGACTGAGCGCGCCCTCTCATCGCTGAAGGCCCCTCCCGATAACCTCCGCCGCTCGGCGAGTAACGGGAGGGGCCCTCATTCGTCGTGCTCGTCACGCTCGATGCGCACATGCAGCACGCCCGGCGTACAGCGCAGCCAGAGTTCATCGCCGCTCGTGTGCCATAACGACATCTGCTGTGCCCGCACGTCGTAGTCAAGCGCTGCCACCACGCGGAAGACCGCGTCCGGCGTCGGAATCCACATCGGCTCTCCCCGGCCAATCACGCCCTGGATGAAGTTGAAGGCCCAGCGCGCGGACCGGTCGGGCGAGACGAGAAAGTCGTCCCCCTCCGGGAAACCGAAGACGGTCGCCACAGTCTGGTCCTGCGGGAGCGGGTGTATCTCGCCCATCATCAGCCCGCGCACCGCGCGAACCAGCAGCCGCCCGCCGACCAACGCTGCCCGTCGTTCGAGCTCATGCTCGGTGATGCCATCGGGGACAGGTATTGCCTGCTGCGTGACGATCGGCCCGGTGTCCATCGCGGCCGTCATGATGTGGACCGTCACACCGGTCGTCTCATCGCCCTGTCGGAACGTCCAGAAGAGTGGGTCAGGACCACGATTTCGCGGCAGTAGCGAGGGATGCAGATTGAGGCAACCCAGCCTGGGCAGGCGCAGCACCGTCTCGGGCAGGCGCAGCGGGAAACAGGCCACGCAGATCGCATCCGGCTCAAATGCCGCCAGCGCCCGCAGCATGCGCTCATCACCGAGGCGGGAGACTTCGAGCACCGGTATGTCCCGCGCGCGTGCGATGGAGAGCATGCCCGGTTCGGGAGCTTGCTGCAGCATCGGCAGACCGCGCCGGTACTGCTGGCGCGCAGGCGGGGGAAGCCGCAACATCGTGAAGGGCTCCGCATCGCTCTGAGCGTTCGCGGCGCTGGCGCCCGCCGCGGCCACGACGAGCGCACGCACGTCGAAGCCTGCCTCTATCAGCGCCTCCAGCGGCAGACGCGAAAACTGCCCGGACATGCCGAAAAAGACGACACGCGGCACGGGTTCAACAGTAGCCGACATTATTCCGTCCCAGCGCACCTCTGGCGAAGATTCACGCACGGCGTCCTTGGGCGTCTCTCCGCACATCGCGACCTACAAGTGGTGCTCGTACCCAACATCCTATCAACCGATGCCGTCAGGCGTCCACTGGGGCACGTGCCGCAGCTGCTCCCAACTCGTCGTCGCGTGTGCGCTATAATAGGCCGAACGACACGCCATATCCACTACCCGGCGGCGGCCCCTACCGCGCCGCGTCCGGCAGGCAGGAGTGAAGCCGATGCAGCAACGACAGCGCATGGTCAATTGCGTCAAACTCGGTCGACGTCTGCCCGGACTCGACCGGCCACCAGTACCCGGCGAGCTGGGCGAGCGCATCTATAACAACATCTCACTCCAGGCATGGGAGATGTGGCAGGAACACTCCCGCCTGCTCATCAATCATTACGGACTGAACCTCGCCGATCCCGACGCGCGCGAGCTACTGCGCCAGCAGATGATCGAGTTCCTCTTCGGCGGCGAAGAGCGCAAGCCAGAGGGGTGGACTCCTGAGGGACCGGGCGGTGGCGGCGGCGGCAAGGGCGGTGGCGGCAAAGGCGCACCCTCAAAGGGCGGCGGTGGAGGACCGGCACGGAAGAAATGAGAACGCCCGGAAGCATCTTGCTCGTCGCATGCTATGAGCTTGGACATCAGCCGATCACACTCGCGTCGCCGCTCGCCGTCTTGCGACGAGGTGGCTTCGCGCCTACGGCCATCGACACGTCTGTCGACGCGTTGCCAGATAGCGCGATCGACCGTGCCCAGCTGGTCGCTATTTCCGTTCCCATGCACACCGCGCTCCGGCTGGGCACGCGAGTCGCCGAGGGGGTGCGGGCACGCAATCCCCAGGCGCATATCTGTTTCTACGGTCTCTACGCCTGGCTGAATGCCGAGTATCTGCTGCGTGCGCACGCGGATTCAATTATCGGCGGGGAATACGAGGAGGCGCTGCTCGCACTCGCCAAAGCACTCGAGGCTGGCGCTCCAGGACGTGTGCCCGGCGTCCGCACGGCGATACACGACGCCGCACCGGTGCTCGCACGCCTGCCCTTCGCCACGCCTTCCCGCGAGGACCTCGCGCCGCTCTCCTCCTACGCCTATCTCGTGCGCGGCACCACTGCCGTGCGGACGGGCTACGTCGAGGCGAGCCGTGGCTGCCTGCATACCTGCGCGCATTGCCCGATCACGCCAATCTACAGTGGGCGCTTCTTCGTGGTGCCGCGGCAGGTCGTGCTCGACGACATCCGTGCGCAGGTGGAGGCGGGCGCGCGGCATATCACCTTCGGCGACCCCGACTTCCTGAACGGGCCGCGCCACTCGCTGGAGATCGTGCGCGCGATGCACGCCGAGTTCCCCGACGTGACCTTCGACGCTACCATCAAGGTAGAGCACATTCTGGAGCGGCAGACGATGATGCGCGAGCTGGCGGAGCTCGGCTGCGCGTTCATCGTTACCGCCGTCGAGTCGGTCAGCGACGACGTGCTGCTACACCTGCGTAAGCAGCACACTCGCGCCGATATCGCCGACGCGCTCGACGCGCTGTGTGACGCCGGGATTCCGATGCGGCCGACCTGGGTCGCCTTCACTCCCTGGACGACTGCCGACGACTATCGCGCCATGCTCGCGTTCATCGCGGATCACGACCTTGTCGAGAACGTCGATCCGGTGCAGTACACCATTCGCCTGCTGGTGCCGCCTGGCTCGGCGCTGCTCGACGCGGAGGACACCGCTGGCTGGCTTGGTCCGCTCGACCAGGAGGCTTTCAGCTATCGCTGGGAGCATCCCGACCAGCGAATGGACGAGCTGCACCGCCGCATGGCCGCACTCGTCGAACGAACCCTCGGCGCGCGGCATTCATCTACTGAGATCTTCCGGCAGGTATGCGACCTCACGGCGGAGGTCCTTGGCGCGCCGGTGGAGGCTCGCATACGTGAGCTGGCGCCCGTCGGAGCTGGACGGAAGCCGATTCCGCATCTCAGTGAGCCGTGGTTCTGCTGAGCGGAACCCACGACGGACCAGTTGGGTCCGCTGATGCCGCAACTGTAGGCCAGCCAGCACACGCACGGTGGCCCTGGCATGTGCTACCATCACAGATGGCGAAGAGAAATAGCGCCTGGAGGGACCGCACATGCCGCATAAATTCGACGCTCGACATAAAGAACTGCTCCTCACCGACGAGCGACACGAGATACTGCAACCTGCACAACTGCTGCGCGATCTGGGACTGCGCTCTGGCCATACGCTTGCCGACATTGGCTCCGGGCCCGGCTTTTTCACGATTCCCGCAGCCGAGATCGTGGGCAAGAAGGGAGTGGTACTCGCCGCGGATGTACAGGGCGAGATGCTGACCGCCGTCCGCAGTCGCGCCACTGCCGAAGGCCTGACCCAGGTGCGGGTGGTCAAGACCAGCGAGAGCGATGTGCCGATCCCGCCAGGAACATGCGATGTCGTGTTGCTCGCTTTTACACTCAACGAGATCGAGCATCGCGCGAGTTTTCTGCACAAGCTCGCGCGCTTGCTCAAGCGGGAGGGTCGTCTCGTCGTCATCGAGTGGGAGAAGCACCCCACAGAGGTAGGCCCCCCGCTTGAAGACCGCATCTCACCCGAAGAGACGCTCGCCGACGCGACGGCCGCTGGGCTCGGACGCTTCGAGCACCGCGCCGTCACCGACGACATCTATCTCTCCGTCTTCCGGCTCGCCAGCGCGGGGTAGGGGCCTGTAAGCGACCAGCACGTGCGCCGTTCGACGCGGCACATGAACCGCTATGTCACGGCTCAGCATGACAGCCCGCCCGATGTGCGCTATAATTCATATGTTGGGCATGGTGAGCGTGCGCCCATTCTGCCGCAACACATCCAGCACGCGGCTCAGCATCCGGCACCAGACGGCATGCGGCTCACATGCGGGTACGCGTGGCAACGGGCCGGACAGGAAGGGAGCGATTCGTGAACGCCTATGAGCAGCTTCTCGCCATTCGAGATCGGCTGGAGCAAAACGGCGCGAGTGAAGATAGCGTGGAATTCGTTGAAAAGTTCATCCGCAGGGCGCAGCCGGAGCAAAACAGCTCGACCTCGGTTGCTCAGGTTCTGATGCTCCGGCACCTGCTGAAGCAGCGTGAGGCCATCGACAACTACTCCATCTACAACGACTTGCAGGAGCTGATGTCGGCCCACGAGGAGCGCCAGACGCGCGACGACGACGTGCGGCCCGCCTACGAAGACAACGACCGCCACCCCAAACCGAAGAGCTACTATAAGGCGCTCAAGGAAAAAGAGCGGAACTCGTAAACCTCTCACGCGGCCATTGAAAGCGTGCCGTTCGCGCCTCTGCTCGCTGTGTGCGGAGCGTTGCGGGCGGCACGTTGCTATCGCGCATCAACCATCCCTCTCGCACTGGAGTCACGTACGCCGACCTCATGCGCTAGGCGCGCGGCGCTGATTCTGCTCCCTGGATGTGAACGCTCATATCGAGCGGAACCGTTGCTAACTTTTGCGCCAGCCCGGCGTATACTATGTCAGAGATGCCCATTAGGGCACGCTCGTTCCCTGTTATCTTTCTGAGCACTAGTCGCGCCGTCTTCGAGTGGCAGCGGCACTGGAGAGTGCAAGTTACTATGGTTACTCAATCGAAACCGCGCTGGTATAAGCCAGACCGGGGGCTCGCGGCACGCATGGTGCTCACGATGTTTCTGCTTGGCGCGGTCTATGTCGTATTCGCCGGTGTGCTGGCCCGCCTCGGTGTCTCACTGATCTTCTTGATCGTAATCGCCGCGGTCATCGCGTTCGTGCAGTTCTTCTTCGCCGACAAGATCGCGCTCGCCTCGATGGGAGCGCGCATCGTCAGCGAGCAAGAAGCACCCGAGCTGCACGACATGATCGGGCGGCTGGCGATGCAGTCCAATCTGCCAAAGCCGAAGATCGCGATCGTCGATACCAGCATACCGAACGCTTTCGCGACTGGGCGCAGCAAGAACAACGCGGTCGTCGCCGTCACCACGGGGCTGCTTTATCATCACGGGCTGACCCAGCCAGAGATCGAGGCCGTCATCGCACATGAGCTGACGCACATCATCAACCGCGACATGCTCGTGATGACCATCGCGACCTTCTTCTCGATGGTTGCCGCGCTCATCGTACGCAACGCCTTCTGGATCGCCATGTTCGGTGGCGGCGGTGGCTTTGGTGGCGGTCGCAATCGTGACAACGGCGGAGGTGCCGCGGCGCTGGTGATCCTCGCCTCCTTCGTTGCGTACGCGGTCAGCTTCCTACTGATTCGCGCGTTGTCCCGCTATCGCGAGCTGGCGGCAGATCGCGGCTCGGCGCTCATCACTGGCGCGCCCGAGCATCTCGCCTCGGCGCTGCTCAAGATTTCGGACACCATTCAGCACGCGCGCATCCCGCAGCAAGACTTCCGTCAGGCCGAGGCGGTGAACGCACTGTTCATCGTTCCTGCGCTGCGTGGCGACTCGCTCGCCGTCATTCTTTCGACGCACCCCTCCACTGAGGAGCGCGTTCGTCGCCTGCAGGCGATGCAGCAGCAGATGGAACAGGCGCCGAGGTTCTAAGCTACGGCATGGTTCGCGTCATTCACCAGTGAGCCATCACAGCGCGGAAGGTCGGAATTTCCCCCCTCCGCGCTGTCGTGTGTCTTGGGAGGTATGCTCATGGGATTCCTCGACGCGCTCTTCGGGCGGCAAAAGCCCGTCCCGCCGAGCCCCGAGCGGTTATTCGCGATGTCGACCGCACAACTCACGCTGGAGACCGATCAGAATCTGACCCCGGCTGGAGCCGCGGCGCTGTGCTTCAAGGGTCTCGCCTCTGGCCCATTCAAAGCCATTCAGTCTGAGCTGGAGCAACTGCTGCAGATCGCGGGTCGCGACGACGGGCTGCGCATCCGGCCATATGAAGACCAGTACAACTACCGCTGGTTCATCTTCGAGAGCCCGAACTTTCAGTCGCTTGTGACGACATTGCACGTCGCCAGCCAGACACTGCTCGACCGCGGGTACGGCACACAGCTCCTCTTCGCGATCTTCGCCTTCAAGGACGAACATGGCCAGCCGGTGTACTGGATGTACAACTACAAGCGCGGCACCTTCTATCCATTCGTGCCGCGTCCTGACAGCCACTCCCGCAGCCGCGAGCGCGACAACGCCGAAGAGATGCGCCTCGCCACGGCACTCGCCAACGAGCTGCCAATAGAGCAAGACCTCGAACGCTGGTTCCCCGCCTGGGACCTGCCGTTTTAGCTCCCCTCTCCCCGCAGGGAGAGGGGCCGGAAGTGAGGCCCCCACAACGGTCGCACTACCACCCCGCCGTCCTCTAGCTCTAATGCCTGATTAGCGGCCCCTACCCTCAAGGGAATGGCGTAGGGGGTGAGGTTCACCCTATCGCTTCCTCGAAGGCGCGCTCAGGGAGATGTTCGTAGACGCTCGTCTGCCAGTCGTCCATCGCGCCCTCAATGGGCACCCACGGGGGCAGGGGCATCAGCAGCCGCTCAGAGAGTGCGGCGACGTAGGGTTCGTACTTCTGTCGAACGGCGCGCAGATGCTCGTCAGCCTCAGGGCCGCTCGCGAGTTGAACGTCCGCCTCCGCGAAGAGCGCACGCATACGCGCCTCGTCCCGCTCGGAGAGGCGATCATAGGGGCCGGCATAGGGCGGTGCATAGAACACCTGACTCAGATCGACGGCCGCGTGCCGGCCCATCGCGAAGGTCCGCCGCGCCTGCACCTTCGGGATGTCGTCCACTCCCACCAGGATCAGCGCCGAGACGTCGAGCACGACGGAGAGCGCCGCGAGCCACGACTGGTTGTCGTGCTGGGAGCGGAAGTATCCGACCGATGGATACGAAATCTGGCTCTCCAGCAACTCCGCGCACCAACGTTCCCACTCCGCGAGGAACGGCGAGATGTCGTCAAATGCGTTGTCGCGCCTGAACCGCACCAGCAGCTCAGTGGCGCTCGGCGGCGACCCAGCACGCGCATCGAGCAGCGAGATGCTTGCTTCGCGACGCGAAAATGCCTGGTAGAGCACCGGCAGATAGCCGATGACTAGCGCCAGGATGCCAAAGCCAGTGCCAGCCTCTATCACCGTCAGAAAGCGGGCGATACCCGAGTGGGGCGAGATATCGCCAAGGCCGAGCGTCAGAAACGTCGTGCCGCTGTAATACAGATCGGTGCCAAAATCGCCCTGTAACCCGACCGCGCTCACTGTGGAGCCAAACGACCATTGCAACAGCGCATAGCCGAGGATCAGCAAGGTCATCCACGTGACGAGCAAGAACAACAGGGCGAGCGGCCCGTAAAATCCCAGGAAGGTCTCGCGGTGCTGGCCCCTCATGCGCTGGGCGAGCGCCTTCCACGGCTGCCACGTTGAGGCGTAGATCAGTCCTGTCAGATGCACGAGCCCGCTCACTCTACGCGGCAGAATGACGGTCTCAAATGCATCCAAAAGGGCGACGAAAATCAGGAAAAGAGCCAGGATAGCGGCGAGCACATGCATAGCACGCTTCCTCTCCGTGCGAAAAGCAACGGTGGAGTAGCCACCCTCTGCCGAATGGCCACTCCACCGCACTATACGTCACACATAGCCTAGCGGAGCACGGTAATCAGCCCACGCAGGCGCTCGAACCGACACACTACCTGTATTGTACCAAAACTTCATAAAGTAAAGCAAAGCCGGCCGGCAGTAGCGCCACGCGCGGAGACGCGAGAGCGGGCACTGTGGCTGTAACATCCAGCCCGTGACATCGAGCGGATGTACGCGAGAAGCGCCACCGCCGGCGCTCGTGGGCGCACCGGCGGTGGTGTTGTGAGGCAGGCTGATGGCGTTGAATTAGTCGGCGTGCTGCACTTCGGACTTGCTTATGACCTCCCGCGCCTCTGCGAGTGTCATGTCTTGCGCCGGAACAATCACGTCAGACGGCACGAGCTCCTCGACCGCGAGGGGTGTCCCGTTTTGCTGCACGAACTCGACGAGCCGCGTCAGTATGGAGGCGAAACCCGCCTCATCCTGAGCATCCATCGCAGCTAGCAGCTCATTGTCGAGCCGCGCGACCTCACCCATGTGCTCGTCATCCAGCCGATATTGGTTGTCGGCCAGTATGCGCACGATCATCCGCGTCCCCCCATACTACTGCGCGTTCGAGCTGGAGGCAGGCGGAAGCTGTGCCTGGTCCTGCTGGCCGCCGGGCAACTGCATCTGCGACTTGAGCTCTGAGAGCTGCCGGTCAACCTCAGATTGATTCGAGAGCGCCGCGAGCTGCCGGTCGAGGTCGTTGCTGCCATCGCCGATCTGCGCGAAGGTTCCACCTTGCGTGAGCTCGTCCATGGCGTTGGCGCGGGCCTGCATCTGCAGCACCTTGTCCTGCGCACGCTCGACGGCCAGATTGACGTCCGACATCTCTTCAGAGATGCCTGCCGCCGACTCCTGAATCTTGACCTGCGCCTGCGCGGCGTTGTACTGAGCTTTGACCATCTCCTTCTGCGTGCGGAACGACTCCACGCGCGAGGAGAGGCGCTGCTCCATCTCCATGAACTTCTGCTGCTGACCCTTCAGTTGCTCGATCTGCGTCTGGAAGGTCGCGATTTGCGACTGCATGCCCTGCTTACGCTCCAGAGCCATGCGCGCCAGGTCCTCGCGTCCCGCCGCGAGCGCCTGCCGGGCCTGGCCGTCGAGCTTGTCCATCTGCTGGTTGATCTGCGCCTGCTGAAGCTCGAGACGCTTCTCGCTCGTCACAACGTCGGCGATGCTGCGGCGCAGGTTTTGGAGCTGCTCGAGCTGCTTCTGGTAGGAGTAATCCAGCGTCTGCCCCGGATCCTCCGCACGGTCAAGGAACGAGCTCATGACCGTCTTGATGTAGTTACTGAATCGAGACAAGACACCCACTGTGCAGCCTCCTCAGGAGGATGAACACACGCTCTGCGCGCGCACATTATTCTCGTATCAAGTGTAACACTTCGTCTCGCCGCCGCTCCATCTCGTCACGCGTGTCGGCCTCAAGATTGAGGCGCAAGAGCGGCTCCGTATTCGATGGCCGGACGTTGAACCACCACGTTGGAAACGACACCGTGATGCCGTCCAGATGGTCGATCTCAGCGCCCTGCGCGCGATACTTCTCCTCAATCTCGGCAATCTTGCTCTTCTGGTCGGACACCTCAGAGTTGATTTCGCCACTGCGGAATCGCTTGTCGATGGCCGCGACCAGCTCAGAGACCGGCTTGCCGCTCTCGCTCACCAGCTCCAGCACGATCAAAAACGCGATCAGCCCGGAATCGGCGTACCAGTTATCCCGGAAGTAGAAATGCCCCGAGTGCTCGCCGCCGAAGATCGCGTTCTCCTGCCGCATCTGTGCTTTGATGAACGAGTGACCGACCCGCGTCCGGACGGCTCTGCCGCCGTCGCGCTCGATCAACTCTGGTACGGATCGCGAACTAATTAGGTTGTAAAGGATCGTTGCTCCCGGCTGCTTGCGGAGAAGACTGTTCGCAACGAGCGCGGTCACCATGTCACCGCCCAGGAGATTGCCATGCTCGTCGATCAGGAACATGCGGTCGGCATCGCCGTCGAACGCGACGCCCATGTCGAGATGCTGGTCGCGCACGGTCTGCCGCAGCACCGCGGTGTTCTCCGGCTCGATGGGGCTGGCAGGGTGGTTGGGGAAGGTGCCGTCCAGCTCGAAGTACAGCGGCACCAGCGTGGCGGGCAGGCGCTGGAACACACGCGGAATGATCATGCCGGCCATGCCGTTGCCAGCATCCACCGCGACCTTCAGCGGCTTAATCTTGGACACGTCGATGAACGAGAGGGCATGGTTGATGTAATCGTCGGTGACGTCGCGGTGGTGAACCTGCCCCTTGCGCTCCGGATCTTTGACTTGGCCGGAGAGCACGAGGTCCCGAATGGCGTTGCCGCCCGTCTCTGAGCTGATCGCCACAGCCTCCGCACGACACATCTTGATGCCATTGTACTGCGCGGGGTTGTGCGAAGCCGTGATCATCATGCCAGCGGGATAGCCGAACTTGCCGACAGCGAAATAGAGCTCGTCAGTCGTCGTCATGCCGAGGTCAATCGCGTCGGCGCCTTGATCGGTGATGCCCCGGATAATCGCGGTGGCGAGGGCGGGAGAAGAGACACGCATGTCGCGGCCGACGGCGACACGGTCTACGCCCAGGTACTGGACGAAGGCGCGCGCGATGGCATAGGCCGCCTCGTCGGTCAGCTCCGTCCCGTAAATGCCGCGAACATCGTACGCCTTAAAGATGTTCGGGTTGATCTGCGTCGGTGGAGTCATCGGTTTAGCGCGCTCCTTTCAACCTGGCATGCCGCACTCGCGTGCTCGATACACATTAGAAGATGGGGAAGAGCAACAGCCCGCGTCCCAGGATTTCGCCGAAGAAGAGGAACGCCACGCAGAGGTATAACATGCCTGTCGCCGATTGGAACGAACGTCCTCGCGTCAGGTAGAGCGCTACCGCGCCCAGCACGAGCGGCGCGGCAAAGCCGATGAGCAGCTGCGCCCACACCATCCCGCCAGTGTCGATGGGCGTCTGTCGCGCTTGCGATGGCTGCTGCCCCTGGCTTTGTGCGGTCGCGCTGGGGGTGCTCACTTTCAGCCCATGATCGGTCGCCTGGATGGTGGTGCCCGGCGCGACACTCGTCGGCGTGAGCGACGGATGCGCCGTGCTCGGCCCAATCGCGAGCGAGAACACGATCTCGGCAACCAATGCGCCCAGCATGAGCAATGCCGCGAATTCGAGCGGCTTGCCCGAGGCGGTCGGCGTGTTGAGATACCAGTGGCCTAACAGCATCGCCGTCATGACACCACCGAGCGCGATGGCGCCCGCGACGAACGTCAGCACCACGAAGGCGCCGTCCAGGCGACTCGCGGCAAGCGCACGATACGCCATGCCGACGTCCACAATCGCTGCTAGACCTACCAGCGACGTCAGCCCGCCGAGCGCGAATCGCACACGACGGGCAGTTGGGGTGCCCATGCCGGTCGAGGTCGCCGCAGCAGTGCGCGTCTGTGTTGCCACCGCACTGCCGCCAGTCTCAGCGGCATCCGTGGCTGCCACACGCGCCGTCTTGCGCGCTCCGGCTCGTGGCTGCCGGTCGCGCCACAGCAAGACGTTCCACGGCACCATCAGCGCCGTGAAGAGCAACACGAGCGGACCCTGAGCGTTCAGCCAGCGGTCATCGAGCCCGTAGCCATGCACCAGTTGCGGCGTGGCGAAGGCGTTCATCGCCAGCAGTGTGAGCCCGGCGAAGACGAGATAGAGCACGCCCTGGAACACGATAAAACCGCGGCTACTATCGCCACGGAGATCCAGGATGTATAGGCTGACGAACGATCCAATGGTCAGCTCGAGCATGACGAGAAAGAGTGCGAGGGGAAGGGTTTGCATGGTTCCTCATTCTCTGGCGTCCATGTCTGACGGCGTCGCGGCCTTTGCGAACCGTTGCGCCGCATACTCTTCGCGGCGTAGCCCAAGGTCGTCAGGATTATACCGCATTCTCCGGCTCTCCACGCACTCGCATCTATTAGACAGGCGATGCCGCCGCTCGCGCACGGGAGGTTGGTCGCGGCGCATCAGCCCCCTATGGCCGGCTGGCTATCGACGATGCCGCCCGTCGTAAACTGCCAGAGGAGTACGCCGCTCTGCTCGTCGAGCGCATAGAGGTTGTGATCGGTCGAGCCCATGTAGACGGTCCCCATCGAGACAAATGGCCACGAGGCAACAGCGCCGCCCGTCTTGTAGCGCCAGCGAGGGGTACCAGTCGTCGCGTCGAGCGCGTAGATATACGCATCAGTCGAGCCGACAAACACCGTCCCGTCAGTAACGGTTGGCGTGCCGAGAATCGAGTCGGGCGTCTGGTACTTCCATCGCAACGCGCCGGTAGCCGCTTCGAGCGTATAGACGGCTCCGTCCATACTGCCAACGCTGACAATGCCCCCACCGGCCGCCGGAGACGAGACTAGGGAGCCGCCAGTCGTGTACCGCCAGAGCAGCCGTCCTGTGCTTGAGTCGAGCGCATACAGCGAGTTGTCGCTTGAGCTGACGTAGACGACACCGCCCACGACGGCCGGAGCGGACATGAGCGAGCCGGAGGCGATGTGGCTCCAGAGCAATCTGCCTGTGATCGCATTGAAGGCGTATGTCCGGCTGTTATATGAGTTGGCGTAGACCGTGCCGTCTGCGACGGCAGGCGGACCAGCAAACCAGCGGGTCGACGTGTAGCGCCAGAGCAGCTTCCCATCAGAGGCGCGGAGCGCATAGAGCGAATTATCGTGTGAGCTGGCGTAGACGATGCCGTTCGCCACTGCGGGTGCGCCGTCGATCGCGCCGTGCGCCGCAAACTGCCAGAGCTGCTGCTTGTCGCTCTCCCTCAGCGCCCTGACAGTTGAGTCCTGGGTGCCGACGTAGAGGGTGCCCTGTGAGATGGTGGCGGCGGTGGTGATATGGGCGGCCGCGTTTGATGCCCAGAACAACTTGCCCGTGTGGGAGTCCAGCGCATACAGGGTGCCGTCGCGCGCCGCGACGTACAGAGGGGCGCCCCCTGCCCCCGCTTGCGCTGGCGCCGAAGCCGCGGGCGTGTGGGTGGCTTGCGGCGTGCTTCGCGTCTGGAGGTGCGTCGGCGTGGCTGGAGAGCGCAACGACGTCAGCGCATATCCACCGATGGCGATGGCGGCAAACACCACGAGCAGGCAGCCTGCGACGACCAGCGCGCGCCTTCGCCTCCGATCGCGGGTCGCCCTGGTGCTCGCGGTGGCCGGCCTTGCAGGAGGAGCCTTCACGATCGCCAGCCTTGGAGCGGTCGGCGTCCTGTCAGCATCAGTCGCGCCCACGGAGGAGAGCACTGGCACCACTCGTGCCGAATCAGTCCCCGCGCCAGGCCGCGGCCGTGACACGACTGGCACGACGCGCACGGCCGGAACTGAAGGCAGTGGCTCGCTCGGTTCCATCCCCTGCGCCCCCGCCACCTCCGCTGCATCTGCTACATCCGCTGCATCCTCAGTGACGCGTGGACCGTCTTCCAGCGTCTCAGCCGCGGAAGATGCGGCCACCAAGGACGACACATCGGTCACAGGCGGCGGAGTGCTCGGGAGCGGCGCCTCCGGTGCTGGTTCTGGATCATCTCGTAGCGCCGGCTCGATACCGACTGCTATCGGCGACTGCGAGAGGTCTTCGAGAATGGGAGGGGCTGTTTCCGCCATCTCATGTGCGGCAGACTCGATGTGCTCCGCGTCATTCCATCCATATGGAGCGGGCTCCATTCGGGCAAGCGCTCCGGCAGAGCTGTCCGGTGAGGAGGCGCGCGAAGAAACCCCCTCCCCCGGCCGATCTGTCTGCCAGCCTTCCCGCGTCCAATCGTCCCGTGACGCGTCTCCAGGACCATCGAGTGTCTTCGAGGCATCCGCGACCCTAGCGTCCGCACTCGGAGCCACGTCTGATTGCCTCACGGGCGGAATCCCTGTCTCAATGGCATCGGCGTGATGGGCGAGTACATCGTCTCTTGGTCGATCAATGGAGCCCAGCAGTTCGATCATGCGCAGGGCGCTCTCGAACTGTACCTGCGGCGCGAGGATCTCACGCTCATCTGCCAGGATGAGCCGCACATCGGCCCAGTTCGCTGCCAGATTCACGCTGACTCCCCGTATCATCGTGCGAGGGAACGACCAGACGCGAGCCCCCTCGGCGCGCACCGTCTCGGGGCTAATGAGCAGGCGGATATCTCCGGCCCGCACCCGTGCCCCACCCGCCTTGGCGGTGGATTGGCTGCCGTCTTGGGAGGACGGCTCGGGCACCGTGCCCAGCGCATCGATGGCGCGCAGCGCGTCGAGGAAGCTAACCCCCTCAGCGAGCAGAATCCGCTCGCCCCGTCCAGCGACGATCACCAGGTCCGCGTGCTCAGGCCGCCGCACCGCGCGCACGCCCAGCACGTCACGCCGCGGCACTTCAACTATGCCGCCTTGTTCAAGCCGCACGAAGTCTGCCGTGATCGTGAGAGTGCCACCGGCGCAGGCGATCTTCAACAGTGTGCTCTCGACCATACGGAACGTCTTTCCGTTCGTCAGGAACCAACCGGCGTGTCGCGGCCGTCTCATCGCATTGTAACGTATATGACGCGCATGGAACGGTCGGAGTTCGTGACGTCGGTCGGCGCGGGAGGTTGACCGCGACACTGCCACCGCCTACTGGCCAGCCGGCACGGGTAGCCATACGCTCACAGTCGTGTTGAGTGGTCAACCGCAGAGCGCCACGATCATCTCATCCTCATTCCAGGTATCGCCAGGGACATCAAATACGCTCGCCACGGTCGGCGGCTCGAACACCCAGCAGGAACTCGCCACGTTCACGGACGACAACAGCATCGCGGCGGGAATGTCGAAGGTCCGCGTCTATCACCTCTCGCCCGACGCCGGAATCGCCGCCGTCTTGGCGAACGGCCAGACCATCATCCCCCGCATTGACTATAAGCAGGCCAGTGACTATCTGACCGTGAAGCCTGGGGTCTACAACGTCGATCTCGTGCTGCAGAACGGCATGACAGTGCAACCGTTCAGTGCCACACTGCAGGGGAACAAGGTTGCCAGCGTCGTCGCCGTCGGCAGCGCGGCGCAGCAGGGGGATGGCAAGCTGCAGTTTATCACACTAGTGTCAGACGGGGTCCCAACCGGAATGCCACCGACCGG
>CAYRVF010000026.1:0-20437 GCA_964427535.1 uncultured Ktedonobacterales bacterium | reverse complement strand
TGTAACCTCCAGGCGTACGACTGATGGGTGGTCCGCCAGGCGCGATCTGGGCGAGTCAGCGCGATGCGGGAGATCCACCGTGGAGGTCAGCCAATGGCCGCGCGAGAGGATGACGAGCTGGATGTGAGGCAGCGGGCCATGTCCCAGGCCAGCGGCAATACAGCCTTTGAGCGGCTCTACGACGTGCTGGTGCGCGACGTCTATCGCTTTGTATACAGCAAGGTAGGCAATCGCGAAGAGGCCGAGGACCTCACCTCGCAGGTCTTCCTCAAAGCCATGCGCGGCCTTGACGAGACGCGGACCTTTGAGAGCATGCAGGCCTGGGTGTTTCAGGTCGCGCGCACGACCATCGCGGACTCCTGGCGAGAGTACTATCGACTACGCGCCCAGTCGCTCGACCGCCTGCTGGATGCTGGCTGGGACGGCCCTCAAGAGCAGGGAACAGGTGCGCCGCCGTCACCACAGGGACCGCACGACCACGCGCACCTGCTGCTAGAGCATCTGCCACCTCGCTACCGTGACGTGCTCACATATCGCTTTCTCTCGAACTACAGCGTTCGAGAGACAGCCGCGCAAATGGGCATCAGCGAAGCAAACGTAAAGGTGCTGCAGTTGCGCGCGCTGCGGAAAGCGGCGGAGATCGAAGAAAGTCTGAACCCGACGTGGTATGCGACGCGTCATACATTGTCTACGCTGTCCGATTGCGAGTGAGTGAGAATGGCACGATGAGCAGTTTCGACGAGCACATCACCCCTGGCAGTGGACCAGGCGACTCTGAGCAGCCACTCGAGCGCATCAGCGAAACGATGCGTGACGCGCACGAGCTCGACGATTATATCGAAGAGCTGAAGGCCGATGTCAAGCCGACACGCGCCGACCCATCCTCCGTGGACGGAGGCGCGGAATACGTAATGGCCGCGCTGTTCCGCTCAGCCACGCCGGGCGCCGCGGAGCCACGTCCGGAGTTTCTGGAGCGTATGCGCCGCCAACTCGCTGGCGAGACCGAGACGCCCGCGCAGACCGCTGGGCCCACCGCGTCAACCAAGGAGCCAACGCCCTCGGTAAAGCGGCGTGCCACCTTCTCGCGTCGCGGGTTTCTCGGCCGTGGGTTCGGAGCGGCAGCAGCCGCGGCCGCGGTCGCCGCAGGTGTAGGCGCGGGTGTGGCGCTCGATCGCATCACTGAAACGTCCGCTCCGTCGGGCGGGGTCGCCCTCGTACCGTTAGGCGACTGGGTACCCGTTGCCGCCGCGGACGCGATTCCGGTTGGTGCCGTCAAGCGCTTCACGACGGACTCAATCGTGGGATTCGTGCGCCACACGCCTGCGGGATTTGAGGCGCTCTCGGGCACATGCACGCATATGGGCTGCCTGCTCGCGTGGAATGGTCCCGCTCGCACATTCGACTGCCCCTGCCACGGCGGGCGATTCAACGAGGATGGCACCGCCTCCCCCGCCTCCTCTATCCCCTATCAGCCACTGCCTCACATCAATGTCAAGGTCGAAGCGGGCCAGGTGCTCGTCTATGCGCCCTCAGACCACCCCCAAGACACAAGTCCGGAAAGCGGCACACCGTACCCCTCGCGGGGATGATTCCCCTGTGGCATTGGGACCAGGGAGCATGCCAGGCCACCTGGGTGATCTCGTCCTTATCGGCACGGCTCGGATAGTGCGCGGGTGGTCGCGCTAGCGCTCGGAGTCGTCCTGCTTGCGGACAATGGCGCTGATCTGGCACTGGAGCGCCATCTGCGACACGTTGATGCGATAGCGCAAGCAACGCTGGCAGACATACGCGCCGTCCGATGGCGCCTGCTCAAAGCGCACGGCGTGTCGGCAGCGGGGGCAGAAGCAGATCTCGGATGGCGCGTGCTGCGCATGCATGTGGAAGACTCTCGTCATTGTGCCTTGCCTCGTCGTCCATGTGGACCATCACTTCCATATTAGGTCACCCTAATGTCGGACGCAACAAGCGAGCGCACATTGCATGTAGAAAGGGCTGAACTGAGGCGAGCAACTCTGCATGCGCACAATTACCCTGTTCGCAGCGAAGTCGTCCGCGTGGGAAAGATACGCTCACCAGTCCAGCGTGCCGGCGAACGAGCGCAGTTCATTCGTGAAGCGCTCTGGCTGGTCGAGGTTCGCGATATGCCCAGCTCCGGCGATGACGTGAAACGCCGCCTTCGGAGCGGTCCTGGCGAGTCGCGCCTCCGCCCGGCGGTTATATGTGTCGAATTCGCCGTTGAGAACCAGCACCGGGCACGAGAGCCCGGCGAGCATGCGGTGATAGTCGTGGCGCGCGACTTCCAGCAGCGCCCGTCCCCAGACGTCCAATGCGAGGCCAGCCGCGATTTGCGGCTCCGCGATCTCAGGCGGCAAGGAGGCGCGAATCACCCGCTCCTGCCGGTCGCGCAGCCGCTTCCGCACATGTGGGCCTCCATAGCGCACCATCCCGATGTGCGTTCGAGCGCTGATGCGCGTTAGCAGGCCCAGCCAGCGATCGAAGCTGACGGTGCAGCCCGCGAGCACGAGCCCCGCCACCGACTCTGGCGAGCGCGCGGCGTAGGCCAGCGCGACATAGCCGCCGAGCGAGAGCCCGACGAGCAGCGTGCGGCCGTGGGTCTGCGCCGCCGCAGTGGCCACGAGCACGTCGACTGCGGACTGCATCGTGAACGGCTCGTCAGCGCGGACCCCGTGCCGCGGAAGGTCAGGCGCGACGACGCGGTAGCAGTCTGCGAGCTCCCGGATCTGCGTGAGCCAAAGTGACCGTGTCCAGCCGGACGCATGCACGAGCAGAATACAGTGCCCATCTGGCGGCCCGGCCACGTCTGTAGCAGTCCATGCGTCGCATGTAGCCATCGCCGGCGTCTCCTCCATGTCTCCGACTCACCGGCACTGCGTGCAGCGAGTTCCGTGCCTTTTCCGCGTACTCAGCGCTCGGCCAAGCAGCGGCGACTCCGCGCCGATGGGCCGCTTGTATCTGCCACACATGCCCACAAGGTACGCTTCTTGCGGTTGGCCGTATTCGTCAGCGAAACGCCGCGCCCTCCCTATCTCATCCTGAGATAGGGAACGGTACTTCTGCGCGCGCGAGAAGGAACACGAGGTTTGCGCGTATGCGAATCGCTCAGGTCGCACCATTGCAAGTAGCCGTTCCGCCGAGCAATTACGGCGGAACGGAGCGTTGCGTCTACAACCTGACTGAGGCGCTCGTCCAGATGGGCCATGACGTTACGCTCTTCGCTACCGGCGACTCGCGCACGAGCGCGCAGCTCGTCCCGGGTGCTCCGCAAGCGGTCAACTTCGCGCCCGGTGTGGAAGTAAGCGCGCTCCACCTGAAGCAACTCACCAACGTCTACCAGCGCGCCTCAGACTTCGACATCATCCATTCGCACCTCGACTACCTCACGCTGCCAATGATTCCGCACGCGACCACTCTAACTGTCATTACGCTTCATGGCCGGCTCGACAAGCCGGAATACGGCGAGGTCTTTCGCGCGTATCGCGACGCCAACTACATCTCCATCAGCGCCAGTCAACAGAGCCAGATTCCGGAACTGAATTGGGTCGCCACCATCCATCACAGTGTCGACGTCGACAGCTTCGCATTCCGGTCGCAGCCAGGTACGTACCTGGCATTCGTCGGCCGCATGTCTCCCGAGAAAGGTCCGGATCGTGCGATAGCCATTGCGAAGCGCGCGGGAATACCGCTGAAGATGGCTGCCAAGGTCGATCCGTTGGAGCAGGAGTACTTCGAGACCGTCATTCAGCCGCAGTTCGACGACCCACTCATCGAATGGCTCGGTGAGATCAACGAGACGAAGAAACGTGAACTGATGGGCAACGCGCTTGCGCTGCTCATGCCGATTACGTGGCCCGAACCGTTCGGTATCGTCTTCATCGAGGCGTTGGCATGCGGGACACCCGTGCTCACCTGTCCCCTCGGCTCTGTGCCCGAACTGCTACGAGACGGCCTGACGGGATTCATCCGCGAGACGGATGAGGAGCTTGCCGAGGCTGCGCGCCAGTTGGGCACGCTCTCGCGTCAACGCTGTCGGAACTATGCGCGTGACCGATTTGACATCCGGCGTATGGCGTTGGAATATCTCAATGCGTATTCATTGGTGCTGCGCCAGAATCGTCTCGTTGCTCGTCACGTGCCTCTGTCGCAGTCGCTGGCCGCGGGACTCGCCAAAGTGGACACCACGGTCGGACCGGCGATGCCCGCGGGCGCTGCGAGTGACATTTCGGTGAGCGCTAACGCTTCACCGTTCATAGACACCCCAGGAGAGCTGGACGGGAGACTCTCGCTACAATGACCGATCCGCATCCAGACGGCTCGGGCTCGACCTCAATGCAGCTTGACCACAACATGCAGGAGGCGACGACGGAAGTCGCCGACGCGTATGTTCTGCACGGATCCGCAAGCTCGACTGTTGAAACCATCGCACTCAAGCACGGCGACGCCTTCATGGTGACCGACGCCCGTGGTGACCTCCCCACATCAGAGCAGGAGACAGGCTTTTTCTGGCACGGCATGCGATTCCTGCGGTCATGCGATCTCTTCCTTGAGGGGCGCCCGCTGATCGCGCTCTCGAACTCTATCTCAGATGAAGAAGGCTCGTGCCAGATCGATCTGAGCAATCCGTACCTCGCGCTCAAGGGGGAAGCGCCGCTCGTCCAGGGAACCGTCCATATCCGCAGGGTGCTGCGTGTGCAGGGCAACCAGCTCACGCAGGTGCTCCTGATGACCAGCTTCGATCCCCGTCAGCTCAGTCTGACGCTCGGGCTCAAGACCGGCGCGGACTTCCGTGACATCTTCGAGGTGCGTGGCCTGCGGCGCGAGAAGCGCGGACATGTACAGGCACGAGAGATTGAGCAACACGCCGCCGTCTTCACCTACCGCGGACTCGACGACATTCTGCGCGAGACGCGCGTGGAGTGCGATCCTCCCGCGGACCGCGTGCTCAATGGAGGCCTGTTCTGGAACTTTCCGCTCGCGCAGGGTCAGACGGTCGTGCTGCGCCTCACCATCACGCTGAGCGAGCACGGTGAGAATGCCGGGCTCGATCCATACGTCGTCACCAACAACGCGGAGACACCACCGCCGATTGGGCTGCCGGCCATTCGGACGGATAACGTGTTCTTCAACCGGATGCTCGAACGCGGTCTGCATGACCTCAGCATGATGACGACGCAGACGTCCGACGGCCTCATTCCCTACGGGGGCATTCCGTGGTACGCCTGTCCGTTCGGGCGCGACAGCTTGATCACCAGCCTGGAGTTTCTGCCGTGGCTGCCTGAGATCGCGCGAGGAACGCTCACATTCCTGGCGAAACATCAGGGGCGGCGAGTGGATGAATTTACCGAGGAAGAGCCGGGCCGCATTCTGCACGAGTTCCGGCGCGGTGAGCTGGCGAACTGCCGCGAGATTCCGTTCATCCCGTACTACGGCACCATCGACGCCAATCCGTTGTTCCTCATCACCCTTGGCGCCTACGTCCGCTGGACCGACGACATGAAGTTCCTGCGGGCGCTGTGGCCGAACGCGCAGGCGGCCGCGAACTGGATGATCGAGTACGGCGACCGTGACGGCGACACCTTCCTGGAGTACGCGAAGTTCTCGTCCAAAGGACTCATCAGCCAGGGCTGGAAGGACTCCTGGGACGCTATCTCGTATCGCGACGGGCGCCTAGCCGAGCCACCAATCGCGCTCTGCGAGGTGCAGGGATACGCCTACGCAGCCTACCGTGAGATGGACTATCTCGCGCGGCGTTTGGGCGACACCGATGCGGCAGACCAATGGCGCGCCAGAGGACAGGCGATTCAGCGCAATTTCCAACGGAAGTTCTGGTGGCCTGAGGAAGATGTCTACTACCTCGCGCTCGACGGCGAAAAGCAGCCATGCGAGGTGGTGAGCTCGAACGCGGGCCAATGTCTGTGGTCGGGCATCGCGCCCAACGAGCACGCACAGCCGATGATCTCGCGCCTGCTCCGCGACGATATGTATTCCGAGTGGGGCATCCGCACGGTCTCCAGCAAGGCGAAGCGCTATAACCCGATGAGCTACCACAATGGCACGGTGTGGCCTCACGACACCGCGCTTGTCGGAGCCGGGTTCGCACGCTATGGGCGCAAGACCGAGGCCAGCAAGCTGCTTGGCAATCTGTATGGCCTCAGCCTGTATTTCGGAGGAGCGCGTCTGCCAGAGCTGTTCTGCGGTTTCGCGCGCCGCAGTGGCTACGGACCGACGCGCTATCCCGTGGCATGCTCACCGCAATCGTGGGCAGCCGGAGCACCATTCCTACTGTTGCAGTCAGTGCTGGGGCTAGAGCCCGACGCGGAGCGTGAGCGGCTAACACTCCGCCGCCCGCACCTGCCCGATTGGCTGGAATGGACGGACATGGGCGGGCTGAAGCTCGCTGGCCGCTCGTCGCACTTGCGCTTCACCCGCTCGGGCGAAGCGACGCTAGTGACCTTTACCCATGACAACGACATCGACGTTCATGTGCTGCCGGGGTAGAGCGTCCACACTGACGAACCTGGGTGCGCTCAGACCGGCGCCCCCTCGCATCCATGCGCACGGTGATCAGCGAACACCGTGCGCATGGATGTTTCGACGTCGCCCCCACTAATAATACTAATCGCTTGCCGCATCTCGACACTACTGTGTATACTTGGTGGACCGAGGACGGGATTCCCCATGTTGCGCAGAGCCTTAGCGGGCAGGAGGGCGGCATGCAGCAGCCGGCGCAGACGCTCCCGGCGCTCTCCCCTGGCACGACACTCGCCAATCGCTACCTGATACAGGGTTTTCTTGGTGGAGGCGGATTCGGGCACATCTACCTGGCGCAGGATCTCGCGCTGGGATATCGTCGCGCCATCAAGGAAGCGTTCTGCCGCGACCCTCAGGCCCAGCACCAGTTTCGCCTGGAGGCCGAGTTCCTGCTGAACGCGCGGCATCCGAACCTCGTCCGTGGCTACTCGGTCTTCGAGCAGCACGGCCGGATGTATCTCGTCATGGATTACGTCGACGGCCACACGCTCGAAGACATCGCCATCGCGCATATCCGGCGCACGCGGCGTCCGCTCCCCGAGACGCAAGTGCTCGACTGGATTCTTCCCATCTGCGAGGCGGCGCATGCGCTCCATTTGCAGCCGGTGCCCATCATCCACCGCGATATCAAGCCTGCGAACATCAAGTTGAGCGAGAGCCTCGGCATTCCAATCCTCATCGACCTGGGACTCGCCAAGCTCTTCGCGGCCGGAACGACAACGCTCGGCGCCGCGCTCGCGTTCACACCAGGATACGCCCCGCCAGAGCAGTACCAGGCGTCTGGCGCGACCGACCGGCGCACTGATGTGTATGGCCTCGGCGCCACGCTCTTCTACCTGCTGACGGGCTACCAACCCACCGAGGCACCTGCCCGGCTGACCGCGCACGCCCTCTCGGCTCCGCGCTCGCTCAACCCACACGTGAGCGCCCTCACCGAGGCAGCAGTGCTGCGTGCGATGGCGCTCGACCCAGCGGAACGTCAGCAAGATGCGCACACGCTCGCGCAAGAGCTCCGCGCTGCCCGGCGGACGCTGCTCGAATCGGCTCCGGTTGCGGCCGCGTCGTCATCCCGCACGTTCGCGACGTCCTCCTCACGCTCGTGTCCGAGCTGTGGCGGCATCACGCCTGTGGAGAGCGCGTTCTGCATGCGGTGCGGTTTCTCGCTCGCGGCGGCAGACTCGTCTTCGCCCGCAGCGAATAGCATCGCCGATCACACCACCTCCGCCCGCCACACTCCCCAATACACAGCCGCGCCGCCGCTCGCGGCCAGAGGAGACGGCGGCGCGCGGGCACGGTCGTGGGGCTGGCAGCCAGCGGCGTCGCACGCTGCGTTTTTGGGTCCGCAGCGCATGCCGCCAGGCGCTGGGCAGCCCCCCCGTCGCAACATGCGAGCGCAGGTTGTCCACCGACCAGCGCCGGATGCGCTCGTCGGGCGAGGCCCCGCCGCGCTTTCCGCCGCTCCGTCCGCACGGCTCGACGACCTATTCGGCAGTCCCCGCATCTTCGACCCCGCCTCGCGGCAGGAGGCGCAGACGGGCATCTTCGCGGTGCTCGCGTTCGTCAGCGCGAGTCTCAGCCTGCTCGGCGACGTCGTCTCGCCCAGCTTGCTCACATTCTGCCTGCCCGCGCTTCTGCTCGGCTACTGGAGCCTCTCGCGGCAGACGCCCGACACCCCGCGCGAGATGCGCTGGCTCGCGGGCGCGGCGCTCGTCGTCGGGAGCGTGGCGCTCGCCCTCTCGATGATCGTGCTGCTAGCCACACGCCAGTGACGCAAATGTCCGTCGATCCCGAAAACACGGACAGGCCCGGTCTTCGCGAAGACCGGGCCTGCGTGCTGGGATAACCGCGTAGATCTACTCTGGCAATGTCACCCGACCGTCCGCGTCGAGCGGAAAAAACGGATTCCAGGCGACTTCCCACGGGTAGCCGTCGGGGTCCGCGAAGTAGCCGGAGTAGCCGCCCCACTCAACATCTTCCGCCGCCTTCAGCAGCGTGCCGCCCGCGTTCACGGCGGCCTCGAGCGCCCGGTCTACCGCGTCCTTACTGTGTACATTTTGGGCGAGCGCGATTCCCCCGAAGCCTGACCCTGACGCGTCGAGGTGCGCATCGGCGGCCAGCAGTTCACGCGGATACAGCGCAAGCACGACTCCCCCAGTGCGGAAGAAGGCCACATCTCCACCGCTCGCGCTGGAAACGGGCCACCCGAGGCCATCGCGGTAGAACCGTAGCGAGCGCTCCAACTCGGCGACGCCCAGCGTGATGAGGCTAATATAGGGCTCCATATGACCTCCTCCGTTGGCAGCAGAGGATAGCACACCTTGGACATGGACACCACCGGGTAACAGACGCGTCTAGTCGCCGCCAGGGACGATGTCGTCAGTATTGGTGACACTCGCCAGAACGGGCAGCACCGACGCATTCGGGTTCACATGCAGCTCGTTCTCGACCGAGCGTACATGCGGCACCTCGCGCGCGACGGCTCCGGCGGCCTCACGCGCCACTGGCGTCCGCACCATACCACGCAGGCGCACATTCCCCAGGGACGGGTAGACGCCGATCTTCTCCTCCGCCGTTCGCGGGTCTTTCGCGAGCGCCATCGAGACGTTCGCGGCAAGCTGCGTGTCGGGGACCAACTCATTCTGCAGGTGAGCGATGCCGCGCGTGCCCGAGAGCACATCCTCGGCGAGGCGCTTGTTCAAGTCACTCGACACATAGCCCTGGAGCCACACGTTGCCGTCGACGACGCGAATCCCCATACCGGGCACATCTACGCGCAGCCGGTTGTAGTTCTCAAGAGTCTGCCGGATCTCGTCATGCAGCTCGGCGTCCGGGCGATAAGGCGTGACTGGAACACCACCCGGCATGCTCGGGCTGATGTGTATTTGATTCGCCTCGATACTGGTGATGTCTTCCGCTCCCACCACGACTTCATTGCGGACACCCCGGCTCACGATGAGGTGCCGCAGCGCACCAGTCTCGCGGACAACCGTGACCTGCGTAAGCGTGCCAAGACGCTTGCTATCGAGCAGAACGCGCGTATTCGAGGTCAGCGCAGGGAAGGGCGCCTTCTCGGTCATCTTCTGCTCGACATCGTCGCGCGTGAGGTTGATGCGCCCGCCGGCCGAGTTGGCGTCGGTGATGTGCTCGTAGGGGATGAAGTGTACCGCCCCAAAGAGCCGGAATCTCACGCCGATACCCACTACCACACGCGCTGCCGGATCGACGACGACCTGGACCAGTGTGCTGAGTTCGCCATCCTCGGTGGTGACGTATGTGCCGAAGCGGAACTTGTAGACTTCGGCGAAGGCGGTAGCGGGTCTCTCCATACGGCTTTGATGTCCTCTTCGTGCGTCGCTCGCTCTAGAGCGGCAACACCCAACAGACAGGGGCGAGCGAACTACATAATCGTGCCGCACCCACTTGTGTCGCTCAGAGGCAACCGCAGGCGGAGACATGTGAGTAGGCACGGCATCCGAAAATACCGTACAAAGTGTAACATGGCACACGATGTGTCGCAAGCGCCCAGGAAGACACACGTGCATTCAGAAGAAAGCGGGCGGCTGAAGCTACCATCTCCCATGACCGCATAGAGTCCTCACCAGACGCCTGTCACCGCCGAGTCGCGAGTATCTGCGCGCCGCTACTCCTGCGCCTCCTCCAGAGCGTTGGCCACTTCATACACGTCCTCGACAGACTGTCCGCGTGCACGCGCGATACGTTCCATACGCTTGCGAAATTGGGTCTCAGCATACGTACGGAAGACGCCCGTGTCGATTCCAAACGGCGACTCGCCCCCTGGATAAGAGTATGAGTAGAACTCCATCGCGAGCGGTAGCAGCTCGTTCATCCGCTGCTCGAACGCGCTCCAGGCGACGTCGCCGTGCTCAGCGATCAGGCGCGAGAGGAAGTACACCGCGAAGGCGATATGCCGCGACTCGTCGCGTTTGACCAATGAGATTACCTGTTGCAGTCCGGGTAGGATGTGGCGCTCATTGAGCATCAGCGCATACCCGTAATAGCCAGTCTCGGCCAGCACGCCTTCGACGATCATGTTGTACGTCACCGAGGCGCGCACTTGAGCCTCTGGTGACGGGTCGGTCAGCAGCCGGTTCATCGCGGCGGGCAACTCTTCGTAGAAGATTTTACGGTACGCTGGACCGTGGAATCGGCTCAGATCGGAATGGTCCTGCGCGACGACGTCCAAGAAGCGACGAAACGCCTCGACATGCTTCGCCTCCTCCCACAGGAATGCCGTGAGGAACATCTCTTCCTCGATGCGGCCCTCACGCGCGATCACCAGAATCAGCGGGAGCAGATCGAGCGTGACCGATTCCTCGCCCGCCAAGAACGCGCCCCCCTGGCGTACGAGCGCCTCGCGCTGTGGTCCTGTCAACGCCTGCCAGTCGGCGATATCCTGCGTGAAATCGATGTCAGAGGGATTCCAGATGCCGAGCTTCTTCGCTTTCTGCCAGAGCCGCATCGCCGGAACATCCTGTCGCAACCCCTGCGGACTCGTCGTGGTAAATACGCGGGCGTTCGCGCTGCTCGTCATCGTCGAACCCTCGATCAACTATTACATCTCACACGACTACGCATGACGGCTGACAGGGGCAGTCTACCATGCAGAGCGAGACCCGTTCTCTACAGGACATGCCTCCGACGAAACGCCCGCATGTGGCAGCTTCGGTTCCCTTCGCCACGCATCTGTAGTCATTGGCTATAAGAAGATACATCTGCCCACAAGCCGAGAAAAGGGGGAGCAGGTGTAGCACCTGCTCCCCAAGATACGCGACACGCGAGACAGTTACTTCAGGCTGGCCATCAGCTCTTCGAGCGCTTCGCGGCTCGGACGCATCTTTTCCTCCGGCAGCCACGCCAGCGGTGTCTCAGGCAGACGCTCCACCTCATGCAGCGCCGGGCGCTCCTCATTGATGTAGATCAGCCCAGTGATGAACTCCTGCTTCTGATGGGCCTCCTCCAGCAGGCGCATCGCGGCGTAGCGGTCGGTCGGATCGTAGTTGTTGTCGAGCTTCTTCAGGTGGATGTGCGAGCCGTCATGCATCCGCACGTCCACGGACTCGCCCTCGGCATAGTCGACCGAGATTTCCTCGCGCGCCGGAATGAAGCTGAAGTCCGAGATGACCTCTTCGTGCTGCTTGCCCCAGGCGTAGCTCTTCGTCGAGTCCTCGTGGTCATTGAACGAGACACACGGGCTGATGATATCCAGCACGGCGGTGCCGCGATGGCTCAGCGCGGCCTTCAGCAGTGACTCCACCTGACGAGGGTCACCGGCGAACGAGCGCGCCACGAATCCGCAATCGGCGATGACCGCCTCCAGGCAGAGGTCGATTGGCGGCAGCTCGTTCAGCCCTGCGTACTTGAGCTGCTGGCCCTCGTCTGCCGTCGCGGAGAACTGGCCCTTCGTCAGGCCATAGACGCCGTTGTTCTCGATGATATAGACCACCGGCACATTGCGGCGCAGCATGTGTTTGTACTGCCCAATGCCGATGCTGCCGCTGTCGCCGTCACCGCTGACGCCGATGCCCTTGAGCGTGTGGTTGGCGAGCAGCGCGCCCGTCGCCATCGACGGCATGCGCCCATGTAGGCCGTTGAAGCCGTGCGACTGGTTCAGGAAGTAGGCGGGCGTCTTACTCGAGCAGCCAATGCCGCTGAACTTGACGACCTGCGTCGGCTTGAGCGAGAGGTCATAGGCGACGGAGATGATGCGCGCCGAGATCGAGTCGTGCCCGCACCCTTTGCAGAGCGTCGATGGGCGCCCTTTGTAGTCGTTCTTCGTCAGACCAATGAGGTTGACTCCCTGGGCCGGTGGTTCCACAATTGCCATGACTTAGCGCTCCTGTCCCAGAATCGAGTTCGCGATCCAGCGGCCCGTCAGCGGAAGGCCTTCACACTTGCAGATCGAGGTGAACTTCGGCGCGAGTTCCGGCGACTCTGACCGGAGGATCGTCGCCATCTGCCCCTCGAAATTATTCTCGATGACGACGATGCGCGGATACTTCGCGACGAACTCGCGATATTCCTCGGTCGTCGGCAGCGCGCGCAGCCGCAGGTAGCTCGTCTTGACATCCCGCGCGGCGAGCATATCGCGCGCCTCTGCGATCGCCGCATCGTTCGAGCCGTACGAGACGATGCCGATCTTGGCGCCCTTCACCTCGTCGACGACTGGCTTCGGCACGACCGTGCGGGCAAACTCGTGCTTGCGGTGGACGCGCGCGAGGTTCGCCTCCCACTCATCGGCGCGCTCGGTGTACTGCGCCTCGAAATTATGGCCGCTGCCGCGCGTGAAGTACGCCGCGCGCGGATGATCAGTTCCGGGTAACGTGCGGTAGCCGATGCCGTCGCCATCCACATCCGCGTAGCGCTGGAACCCGCCGAGCCGGTCGAGGTCTTCGGCGCTGAGCACCTTGCCGCGATCCATCGGCTGATCGGGATACGTGAACGGCTCGCTCATCCACAGGTTCATGCCGAGGTCGAGGTCGCTGAGCACGAAGACCGGCGTCTGTAGGCGCTCGGCCACGTCGAACGCGCGCCAGCCGAACTCGAAACAGTCTTCCATGTTCCCCGGCAGCAGGCAGACGTGGCGAGTATCGCCGTGGCCGAGGTAGTAGACCATCAGCACGTCGCCCTGGGAGGTGCGTGTCGGCAGGCCAGTGCTCGGCCCCATACGCTGGATATCCCAGATAACCGCTGGAATCTCGGCAAAGTGGGCGAGCCCCGCGTACTCCGTCATGAGCGAGATACCCGGGCCGGAGGTCGAGGTCATCGCGCGTGCACCAGCCCAGCCCGCGCCCACGACCATGCCCAGCGCGGCGATCTCGTCCTCCGCCTGGATAATGGCGTACTGCTTCTCGCCAGTCTGCTTGTCGACGCGCAGGTCCTTGGCATACTCGCCTAGCGCGTCAACCAGACTCGTCGAGGGGGTGATTGGATACCACGCGGCGACGGTGAAGCCTCCGAAGACCGCGCCGAGCGCGCCCGCCGAGTTGCCGTTGATGAGGATCTTGCCCTCAGTCTTATTCGACCGCTGCACGCGGAACGGGTCGCGCTTGGTGATGTTCTCTCGCGTGTACTCGATGGCGGCCTTGACGACACCGAAGTTGAGATCGACCGGCTTGCGCTTGCCGTTGAAGTGGTGCAGCAGCGCTGCCTCGATCTCATCCACGTCGATGCCCAGCAGCTCGGTCAGCGCGCCGACATACGCCATGTTGGCGACGTAGGGCCGCAGGTCCGCGTTCGCGCCCGAATCCTTGGCCATCTGCTGCACCGGCAGCGAGTAGTAAGTGATGTCCTCGCGCTCTTCTTGGATCTTCCACTCGGTCGGGTAGATGACTACGCCGCCCCGTGAGACCCGCTGAATGTCCTCGGCGAGTGTCTGGCGGTTCATAGTCACCATGATTTCGGTCGTGTCGCGGCGGGCGATATAGCCATCCTCGCTGACACGAATCTCGAACCACGTCGGCAGGCCCTGAATGTTGGAGGGGAAAATGTTCTTGCCGCAGACCGGGATACCCATCTTGAAGAGCGCACGGAGCAGGCAGGTGTTAGCGGTTTGGCTACCTGATCCATTCACAGTCGCAGCCACCAGGCAGAAGTTGTTCACGCCTGCCGGGCTGTCCTCTACGGTGGCCTGCGGACCACTGTGTACGCTCACACTGCTCATCGCGGAGGTCGCCTTTCTTGAACTGCTGCTCGCTGGGCGAGAGAACTCAGGCTCCGATGTCTGAAGCTCTCCTGGATCCTGTTCGTCACATGTCGCGCGCGTGTGGAGTATATCCGAGCGAACGCGGAGAGGCATGCGGCAGCCGGAATATGCCAGGCCTGGACTAATAGGTGCCGGCTTGCGGCACACACGCAGAGTCCAGGCGCAACGGCGAGCGCCATCATCAGCCAGAAGCGAGACACGTACGCCACTGTATTATACGCCGCCGTGTCACGAGGCGAGGCGTGCTCTTCTGGCTAGCTGGCGGCCTCGCCGCTGTCACGTTCGATGGTTGCCAACTCACTGAACAGCTCTTTTTCGCGGGCCGAGAGCTTACGCGGCAGCGTCACCTGCACACGCGCGAGCAGATTGCCGTAGCCAGCGCCGCGCAGTCGGGGCATTCCCTTGCCGCCGAGGCGAAACGTCTGGCCGTTCTGCGTCTCCGGCGGAATCGTGAGCCGCAGCCGCTTACCGTCGATGGTCGTGACGGGCGCCTCGCCACCGAGCACCGCCGTCGTCAGCGGCACGGGCACGTCGGTCAGCAGATCGTCGCCTTTGCGCTCGAACATGGGATCGGGAAGCACCGTTATCACCAGGAACAGATCGCCATTCGGCCCACCGCCGATGCCCGGCTGCCCCTCGCCAGCCAGCCGCACACGCGAGCCCGTGTCGACCCCCGCCGGAATGCTAATCTCCAGCCGGCGCGTCTTCGGTATCGTGCCAGTGCCGTTACAGACGGGGCACACACGCCCATTGGCTAGGCCAGTGCCGTTACACGTCGCGCAGGTCTCCGAGCTTTCCACCGTGAAGGGGCGGCTCGTTCCCGCATAGGCCTCGCGCAATGTGATTTCAACCGGCTGCTCGATATTCGCGCCCGCCTGCTGCAGCGGCGGTGGCGGCGATGACGTGCGTGTAGAGGTCGAGCCGCCGCTCGTCGCACCCGTCCCGCGACGGCCGAAGAGCACCTCGAAGAAATCGGAGAACCCGGTAGGGTCGGAAAAATCGTACGGGATCCCGCCGCCCGAACGGGTCGAGCTCCGCGACCCTGTGCTCGTGCGGGTGCGCGTTCCCGCGGCAGTGCCGAACTGCTCGGTCCAGTTCGGCCCTAGTGTATCGTACTGTTTGCGCTTGTCAGGATCAGAGAGAACCTCGTAGGCCTCGTTGATCTCCTTGAACTTGGCCTCCGCGGCTTTATCGCCGGGGTTGACGTCCGGGTGGTACTTCCGGGCGAGCCGGCGAAACGCCTTCTTGATTTCCTCGGTCTTGGCGGTGCGAGAGACGCCGAGTATCTTGTAATAGTCCTTGTATTCCATGCACCTTGCACCTCAGCCAGACAGACCACTGCGTCTCGTCGCGCGTCCGGTCTAGGCGTCAGGTCCGGCGCTCACCTTGACGCGTGCCGGCCGCAGCAGCTCATCGCCCTGCTTGTAGCCGCGGCGGACCTCCTCAGCCACGACGCCCTCCGGATGCTCTCTGGAGCTCACAGTCTCAATCGCCTCATGGACGTACGGGTCGAACGGCTCGCCGACTGTCGCGACCGGCGTCAGTCCTTCGGCGCTCAGCATTCCATTGAGCTGCGCTTGCAGCATCCGCAGCGTCTGCCGCAGACTGTTCTGGTCCATCGTCTCTTCATAGACCAACGCGCGGTCGAGATTATCCACAATCTCAAGTACGTGTTCGAGCACCGCGCGTTTCGCCCGGCGCACGCGATCTTCAGCGCGGCGCTCCTGGCTCCGGCGGAAGTTCTCTTTCTCTGCGTACTCACGCAGATACTTGTCTTTATACATCTGCGCTTCGGCGCGCGCCGCATCGAGCTGGGCGCTGAGCTGCTGAGGGTCATCCGTCCGTGCCTGGGCGTCGCT
This sequence comes from uncultured Ktedonobacterales bacterium, assembly GCA_964427535.1. Lineage (GTDB taxonomy): Bacteria > Chloroflexota > Ktedonobacteria > Ktedonobacterales > JADMIN01 > CAYRVF01. Next base: position 4,306 of record CAYRVF010000026.1, on the reverse strand, counting down.
TTCGGTCATATCTATGGTCTCGTCACGCGGGTCGTTGCCGTCTGCCATTCCAAGCTCCCGGTAAATCGGCTCTATTCAGTAGAACAGCCACGCCACATCGCCCACGAGCGAGCGTGTTGCGGCGCGGCCGTTCATTTGACATTCCACTTGTACTTAGTGTCCCTGGCAGTATAAAACTGGAGTCGTGGGAGTGTCAATTCTGACCGACCGCTCCCTTCTCGAGGAGGATGGCCGCAGAAAGCGCCACCGGCCCACGAGAATCCGGAAATCTCGGCATGTCGATGGAGGAGTCGTGCCGCGAGGTGAGACATCGTCCGGCGTCCTCTCGCGATGTACTAGCCTGACCAGCATGCTGAGTTGCCACGTCTCGGCGCATGCGTTCTACTTGTCGAGAGGGGACCCGCTCCCGGCGAAGACGTGGGAGTGTACGTGGCCCTGGCAGGGAATGGCCAGAGCGACACACGAGAGACCGACACAGGACGAGCGCTCTGGGAGCGACACGCTGGGCGCGAGGAAGAGGAACTCATTATGGGGAGCAGCGGGCGACATCAGGCAGACGATACGGGTGGTCCCTATCCGGCGGGACGAAGCACAGCCCTCCGCACGACATGCGCTCCCCGTCGAGTCGGACACACCCGTCGCGGCGGTGTCGGCGAGGGGCGCCAGTGCTCACTCGCCTCGGCGCTTGCCGGTCTTGAGCGCGAGCACAGCGCGCTGCTCCTCGCGCTGCGCGAGATCGAAGAGACGCCAGTCGCGCCAACCGACGGCGTGACCGACAGCGAGCCGGTGCGCGAGGCCCTTCGCGCGCTCCTGCGGGACGACCTGCGCCAGACCGAGCACGCCCTTGAGTGCGCCGCCAGCGGCATCTACGGCGTTTGTGAGGACTGCTACCGACCGATCTCGCCCAGTCGGCTGGAACTCCGGCCGTCCACCACACGCTGTGCGGCCTGCGAACGTGCGCGTGAAGGACAACTGCGCTCGTATGTCGATTAGATAAAGCCAGCGTGCGCCACTCGCGCTCACAACGCGAGTGCGGCCAGCCATGGATCTCTGCCGTTGCGCCATGCCTCCATCAGCGCTGCCCCCTATCTTCAATTCAGCCACGCGCGACGACGCACTCGCGAACTGATTCACGCGCGAATGCTCACCCCAGGTGCTCGGCGCCTCGATGCCGCCGAAATGCGTCTTGATGCGACTATCAAGCGAGCCGTTTGTGTGATATGGTGCGGCTAGCTCCCACGACGCCAGGAGCACGCAACATGGACGCTTGCGATGGCATTCGCCCTGAAGGGCGGCCCCGCGTGCGTGCCACTGGCAGAACCGCCTAAAGCGGAGCACGCGACGTCAGAGGTGAGGTCGCACGATGGCTCGTAACCTCTACCGCGTCTACCTGTACCTCGTCGCCTCGGGCTGTCTCATTGCCGCCGCCGTCGGCGCAAACCTGCTGCTGGACAGCGCGCTCTCGACCACCCAGCTGCGCGGGAGCGGATATCCAGCGCCTTCACATGACGACGTCGTCCAACGCCTGATTCTCGCCGTCGTGTTGTGGGTGATCGTCGGCATACTAGGCGGACTGCACTACTGGCTGATACGCCGTGATCTGCGCCAGCACCCCCAGGAGGCGGGCGGAGGCGGCGTCCGTGCCTTCTTTCTGAACGCTATTGAGGTTGGCGCCGTGCTGACCGCCGTCACCTCTGTCACCGCGCTGCTGGGTCAGTGGGCATCTAGCGCGACGAGCCCAGGCTTCAACGCCGCCTCGCCTCTCGCAACGGCGCTGATCGCGCTGGCACTTACTGCCGTTGTCGAGTGGGAGCGAAGGCATACGACCGTCACCACTCGTACCGCACACGTATTCCAGCGGCTACACCTCCATGGCTTGCCGCTGGTGCTCGCGCTCACCGTCGGGATAACCTCGCTGCAAAGCGCGGTGCGAGAGACGATGGGTTTCCTCCTCAATGCGACGGGGCAATATCCCGCCTGCCCGACCGGCGCATTTTCGCAGTTCCCTCCCGGTCCGTGCTACAGCCAGACGAATGTGCTCCCGCTCTGGCTCTCGGCGCTTTTCGTCGCGGGCGTCTGGGCCGTCTACGCCCGTGTCGTGCGAGCTGATGTCCACTCGGCCATACGCCAGGTCGCCCATCTCATCGGCTTCATCGTCGCGGTCATCATCACCGTCGTCGGCATCGACCGAGGCCTCGAACTGGCACTGCGTGCGCTGCTGCGTGAACCTGTCGCGTGGACGGACCTCGCCACGTCGTACGACTTCCTCTCGGTGCTCGTATCAGGTGTTGTCGTCGCGCTGGCTTATGGCCTCTGGCTGCGCCGGGAATCCGCATCGCTCCCGATGGGGGCAGCCAACGCCCGCCTAGTCGCGGAAGCGTTCGCGGCGGCTGCGCTGACCGTGCCGCTCTGGTGGGGCTTCGGCGTCTCGCTCCACAACGCCATCGAAGCCGTCTCTTCTAGCACAGCCCCAGACGGTGCCTCGTGGGCGACCGGATTGGCATTGCTCATAACCGGCCTCCTGTCGATCCCTCTCGTCATCGACCTGCAACGGACGACCGTGGCGACGGGCGAGACGCATCCCTACCGCGCCTTTATCTTCGGTTTGGTGGCGGCGGGCGCGCTCGCTGGAGCGGTCGGTGCGTCGATCGCGCTGTATGCGCTGGGCACCTCGCTGCTGGGCGCGAAGCTGGCCAACTGGCAGGCCACCGCGCGTACCGGACTGGCCCTCTTCATCACCGGCGCGGCGGTCGTCGCCATCTACGGCTGGCAGGGACTTCGCCAGGGGTATTTCAAGCAGGCGGCGGCCAAGCAGCCAGAGCAGATGCCAGCCGGTGCGCCAGCCGACGGCGCCGAGCCGACGACACCGGCGTCCCCCGTGACCCCAGTGACTATCGAAGACGTGCTCGATGCGTTCGGCGCTGGCACCCTCACCCGCGACGAGGCGGCCCAGAAGATTCGTTTTCTCGCGCAGCAGCGCCCACTTCCGGCGTAACGGGTGTTGCCCCCGGTGTTTGCGGACGCCGGGGGCCTTGCCGCCGCCAAGACTCCTGGCGCAGGCGTATCCGCCCGTGTACCTGCCCCCCCTCGCCGGTCCGCCACTGCCTGCCTTGCATCTCGGCAGACCGGCGACATAGAATGCTGAGCATGCGGTGCGGTCGAGGGGAAGCGGTTCCGGCAATGATGCCATGTGGGGCGGCGGTAGTCACTACACCGCGCGACAGCTATCCTCCGTATCACCGTGATACGCTCCGGAGCGTCCGGACGCGCGGTCAACCGTTACACCTAGACCGACTCAGTACATCTCAGCGGAGCGCCCGCCGTTCCCATGAACGAGACACCGGCGGCCTCTCTTCGCCAGATGCGTCGCTGTCGCGCGGGAGGCGTGACGGCATGGTCCCCTTCGACATACCCGCGAGGGGAGATGTGTCCCTATCGTGTTGTGAGTAGTGCGTGGGAATGTGTTAGGCATCATGCCAGCGCCCCGCCGCGCGCGGAAAGACATCGCGCCGGTCGGCGAGGCCCGTGCTACCAACAGAGGAGCTCCCAGTTCGCATGTCAACATCTACAAAGCCCGCGACCATCGGCCAGCTTCGCGAAAGCGGCTATCGTGTGCTGCCCGTCAAAGAAGAGATGCGCCAGAACCTGCTGCGTAAGATGCGCAAGGATGAGGAGCTCTTCCCCGGCATCGTCGGGTATGAAGAGACCGTCATCCCCCAGGTCGAGAACGCGATTCTCTCCGGGCAGGATATCGTGCTGCTCGGCGAACGCGGCCAGGCTAAGACCCGTATCGCGCGCAGCCTCATCAACCTGCTGGATGAGGAAGTGCCGGTGATCGCCGGCTGCGAGATCAACGACGACCCGTTCGCGCCGATCTGCAAGGCGTGCAAGCAGCGCATCGCCGAGGAGGGCGACGAGACCCCCATCCACTGGGTCACGCGCGACCAGCGCTATGGCGAGAAGCTCGCCACGCCGGATATCACGATCGCCGATTTGGTTGGCGAAGTCGATCCGATCAAGGTCGCCGAAGGCCGTTATCTCTCGGATGAGCTCACCATCCACTACGGCATGATTCCGCGTACCAATCGCGGTGTCTTCTGCCTCAACGAGCTGCCCGACCTTGCCGAGCGCATTCAGGTCGGCCTGCTCAACATCATGGAGGAACGCGACGTCCAGATTCGCGGCTATAAGATACGCCTGCCGCTCGACGTCTTCGTGGTCGCCAGCGCCAACCCCGAGGACTACACGAACCGCGGGCGCATCATCACCCCGCTCAAAGACCGGCTCGGCTCCGAGATTCGCACGC
>CAYRVF010000025.1:7562-44240 GCA_964427535.1 uncultured Ktedonobacterales bacterium | reverse complement strand
CGCGCGAGAAGCTCATCTCCGCGCTAGAGATGCTGAAGAACAAGCGCGACACCAACCCGCCCAAGAAGCACGGCAACATGCCCCTGTAGACGCTCCGACGCCCGTACACAAAAGACCGGCAGCACATGCTTCTGCCGGTCTTTTCATGGCACGCTTGCACCTTGCTCGCCTCCACCTACGAATGCCGTAGCGTTAGGCTATAGGAAATCCCACAACCAGACAGGAGATCTGGTCTGCTTGTCGCTTCTCCTGCGCTACTCCACAGTCTGGTAGTGGTTCACCTGCACCGGATCGATGAACAGGCCGGTGATGTTGCTCCGATACTCGGCGAAGAGCGGGCCGCCACGAAACCTGACGATATGGTCTTCGAGTGTTTCCCAGTCGACCTCGTAGATGAAGAGCTCTGGATCTTCCACGCATTGCCGCAGCCGCGCCTGGCGGACGCCCTTACCGCGCCGGACAACTTCGAGCCCGCGAATCAGTCCTGCTTTCAATTCATCAGCCTTGCCGGGCTGAGGCCGAAACTGTGCGATCTCGGTCACCATCTCGTCACTCCTTCTCTATGCGCATTCACGACCTACGCTTGTTTACGCCGCGGCCGCCGATGCCCAGTCGCGCGTAAAGGCGCCTGTTAACTCAGCGAGCGCACTCCGGTCGGCGATGAGCACACCAATCTCCCGGTTCTGATCCAGCGACGTACTCGAAAAGTTCTCCGAGCCGACGAACGCCTCCGTACCATCGGCCACGATCAGTTTCGCATGCACGTATGGTACCGCGAGGTAGCGTACCTGCACGCCACCCGCCAGAAGACGCTGTACGTCTGCCGCATTGGACGAGCCGCCAGCCTGCGGCGCGGGCAGGACCAATTCAACCCGCACCCCACGCTTCGCCGCCGCACTCAGCACGCTCTCTGACTGGGTATCGTACATCTCTTCGTCCTCTATAGTGAGCGAGTTATGCGCGGACGCGATGAGCGCCGTGAGCCTGGAGCGCGCGTTCACGGGACTGATAACCAGATTCGGATCGCTGAGCGTTGGCTGGGTCCTGTTCCAATCGGCATCGAAGATTGCCGCGACCTCACGCACGTCCGGGGCATTCGCATCGATCACGCCGTAATCGCGGTTGGCCGTTGTCGAGGTGCCTCCCAGCCCGGAACGTGTGAGGTTGCAGCTCAGAATGTACGCCACCGCACTGTCGATTACCATTGCCTTCGCGTGCGTGTAGTGATAGGCGGGGTCCGAGGTCTTGGCCTGGATACCTGCCGCCGTGAGCGTGTCAATCGTCTGTCGCGCCGGAATCGCTCCCTCACCATACGGCTGCGGCTCCAACAGCACCTGCACCTGCACGCCTCGGTTCGCGGCATCTTCGAGCGCGTGAATCACGCGGCTATCGGTGAGCAAGTAGACCTCTACGCTGATCGACGTATGCGCACTCCGAATCGCATTCACAATCGGCCCTGCACCGGCATCTGGCTCGACGAACACTTGCACGCCACTGACGCCGGACGCGACGACACATCCGCTCGGCGGGCAGGGAGTACCACTCGGGGCCGTGGAGAACAGACCAGCCTGATGCGTCGCCGAAGATGCGGGAGACACCGCGCATCCGCCCAACACCGGCGTCAGCAGCGCGAACGACACTATCACCATCCGCCCGACTATCACACGTCGGTGGCTCTCCCACACGCATGGCATCCGCACCCATCCCCTCCAAGCAACACGAAGCGACCAGCGAGAGGAGTATACCTCAGGCTGGTCGCTTCGTGTTGCCGCTGTACCGGGCGAGTGCTACGGATGCAGCGCAATGAAGATCGGCGCGAGCACGAGCGTGATGGTGCTGAGCAGCTTGATCACGACGTGCAGCGAGGGTCCAGCGGTGTCCTTGAAGGGATCGCCCACTGTGTCGCCGACGACACTGGCCGCGTGTGCCTCGGTGCGCTTGCCGAGCACGTTGCCCTTCTCATCCTTCAGGTAGCCCGCCTCGATGTACTTCTTGGCGTTGTCCCAGGCGCCGCCGCCGTTGTTCATGACGAGCGCCATCATGATACCGGCGACCGTACCAACCATCAGCAGCCCAGCGGCCGCCTCTGGCCCGAGGATAATGCCGACGAGTACCGGAGCCGCGACGACCAGCACACCCGGCAAAACCATCTGCCGCAGCGCCGAAGCCGTGCTGATCTCTACGCAGCGCGCGTAGTCGGGGTCTTCTTCGCCGAGCATGATCTTGGGGTTGGCCCGGAACTGGCGCCGCACCTCCTGAATCATGGCTTGAGCGGATGAGCCGACCGCGCGAATAGCGAGCGAGCTAAACAGGAAGATGAGCATCGCGCCGATCAGCGCCGCGATGAACACCGGCGGATTCGCCAGATTGACGTTGTAGCCGCCGCCGATTAGCCGGCTCGTGTGCGACTGCACGATTTCGAGGTACGCGCTGAACAGCAGGAAGGCGGCCAGCGCGGCGGAGCCGATGCCATAGCCCTTCGTCAGCGCCTTCGTCGTGTTGCCCACGCCGTCGAGCGCGTCGGTGATATTGCGGACGGACTCCGGCGCATCACTCATCTCCACGATGCCACCGGCGTTGTCTGTGATGGGGCCGAAGGTATCCATCGCGAGGATGTATCCGGCGCTCATCAGCATACCGAGCGTCGCGGCAGCCGTCCCGTAGATGCCGAAGATGTTCGGCCCGGTGACGTGGTAGCCAGCCGGCTTGGCCAGCGTGCCTAGCCAGTACGAGATGATCAGCGAGAAGGCGATGGCAAGCACCGGCAGCGCGGTGTTCTCGAAGCCGACCGCCAGACCGGAGATGATCGTCGTCGCTGGGCCAGTCTTGGCCGCTTCGGCGATCTCGCGCACCGGCCGGAAAGTGCCCGACGTGTAGTACTGCGTGATGTAGACGAACGCGATGCTGTTCAGAATGCCGATCAGGCCCGCGGCGGCGAATGCCCACCAGTTCTGCACGCCCGCCGTCTGGCCCAGCAGCAGGTACGCGGCGACGATGATGCCGACCGCCGAGAGACCTGCCGTGGTGAAGTAGCCAAAGTTCAGGCGGCCCATCGCGATCTCGCCGGGGTCCTTATCGCCCGCCTGGCCCGGCTCGCGCACGCCCGACTTGCGCACGACTAGCAGACCGATGATGGAGGCGAAGATGCCAGTGCCCACCACTACCAGCGGGAAGAGCACCCACGCGGGTCCACCAGTGGCATGCACCCCGATTGCTGCCGCGACAGCCGCGCCGAGAATCATCGCGCCGATGTTCTCAGCCGCCGTGGACTCGAAGATGTCCGCGCCGCGTCCCGCGCAGTCGCCGACATTGTCGCCGACGAGGTCAGCGATCACGGCCGGGTTGCGGGGATCGTCTTCGGGGATGCCCGCCTCGACTTTGCCCACAAGGTCTGCGCCCACGTCGGCTGCCTTGGTATAGATGCCGCCGCCAAGCTGGGCGAAGAGCGCCACGAAGCTCGCGCCGAAGCCGAAACCCACGATGCGCGCGGTCGTCGCAAAAGGATCACCGACACCGCCGAAGATGATGTAGACGATGGTGACGCCCAACAGGCTCAGCGCGATGACAAGGAAACCAGAAACGGCGCCGCCACGCAGCGAGACCATCAGCGCGTCGCCGAGACTTCGGCGCGCGGCGCTCGCCACGCGGATATTCGACCGCACGGCTACCTGCATGCCAATGAAGCCTGCAACACCTGAGCAGAGCGCTCCGATGAGGAACGCGATCGCGGTCTGAAACCCGATGGTAAAGCGGTCTCCGACGGCGCCAGTCGATGAGGCGATAAGCGCGAGCAGGACGCCGATGACGATGGCGGCGATCACGGCGAGCAGTGCGATCGTCTGGTATTGACGACGCAGATACGCCTGTGCGCCTGTAAAAATGGCGTCCGATACTTTTCTCATGGCGGCGGTGCCGGTATCCTGCGAGACCACCCAGCGGGCAAGACCGAAGGCGAAGCCAATCGCCACGATGCTCGCGACGATAGGCACTGCCAGCCACCACATAATTCCGTTCACTAGTGCCTTTGCCCTCCTGTATTTCGCAAGGTCGACCTAGACAACGCTGCGCTGCGTTGAGGCAGGGCCGCGCGAAGACGCGAGAGGACACCGCTGCCACGTTCACCGGCAAGACGGGAGGTGCCTGGCCAGGGAAAGAGGGTGGGTGAAGCTGGCCCCTGCTGAAGCGCTCGCCTGGGCATACCGAGCCACGCGGAAAGCCGCCCACGTGCCCTGCAGGTTGTCTCAGACGGTGACGTAGTGCGGGTACGCACGACAGAACGAGTGTAGCATAGTTAGTCGATTATTGACAAGCAATTTCTCTATGCCTGCCACCAACCGTGCGACGCGTCTGTGCCCGCTGTGCGGAACGCCGCCCGCCTCTACCGGTTCGCCTGCGATTCTGGGGGCGCCGCCTCTACCTGGCGAACGGCGGCGAGTAGATCCAGCAGCGTCGGAAAGACGTAATCGGGTCTTTTCTCACCGGCGGCCTCGGCGGCCTCCGCCTCAGTCGTTAGCCCGGTCAGCACCAACGCGGTCGCGACACCTGCCCGATGCCCTGCGACGATGTCGAGGCCCAACCCATCGCCGACCATCAGCGTCTCGGCTTCCGTCGACCGGAGTTGCCGCAGCGCCTGATGGACGATCCCCGGCGCTGGCTTGCCGATCATCTCGGCGCGCACCCCACTCGAATACTCCAGCGCGGCGGCGATTGCGCCCGTCCCTGGCTCGAACCCGTCTTCCACCGGCAGCCGTGGGTCGCGGTTCACCGTATAGAGCGCGGCGCCCGCCAGCACACACCGTAGCCCGAACTTCAATCGGTCGTAGGTGAGCGTCCGGTCGAGTCCCACCAGCACGGCGTCTGGCCACACGTCAGTCTCACCGGCCGCGATTGTCCGCAGTCCGGCACGGTGGGCCATCTCTTCGACCGCGGGCACTCCCAGAACGAACAGGCTCCCGTGTGGAAAGCGCTCCGCAACGGCCTGCACCGCTGCCCATCCCGCCGTCATGGTCCGTCCGTGCGGACGAGGCATTCCCAAGCGTGCCAGTTTCGCCTCGACTGCTTCTGGAGTGGCGAACGAGTTATTCGAGAGGTACATCGCCTTGCGGCCAGTCGAGTCAATCCACTCGACCAGCTCACGGGCGCCAGGCAACACCTTGTTGCCCCGATACACGACGCCGTCGAGATCGAGCAGGAAGGTAGTGTACGCTTTCATCGAGCCGATCCTTAGCCGAGCAATTGCTGGCGAATCGCGAGCACTTCTTTGCGCAGCGTGCTGTTCTCGTTGACCTCACGGCCAATCTTCTCGCAGCCATGTAGCACGGTGCTGTGATCTCGCCCGCCGAGCGCCTGACCGATCTCTAACAGCGAGGCTTCGGTCTCCTGGCGCATCAGATACATCGCGACCTGACGCGGCACGACGATGTGCTTGTCGCGCTGCTTGCCACACAGGTCGTTCGCCGACACATGGTAATACTCAGCCACCGCTCCCAGCACATCCGCGATGCTGACCCGGCGCTGCATACCGTCGCTCACGACACTCGTCATCGCCGCTTTCGCGGTTTCGAGGTTCAGCGGCAGTGACTGAAGCTGCGTGAAGGCGAGCAGCCGGTTGAGGCTGCCTTCCAGCTCGCGAATGTTGCTCTGCACCCGGCTGGCGAGGTAGTCGATGACCTCATCTGGAACTGGACGGTGCATTCCCTCGGCCTTGGCCCGCAGAATCGCCACGCGGGTCTCCAGGTCGGGCGGTTGGATGTCGGCTATCAGACCCCACTCGAACCGTGAACGGAGCCGCTCCGCCAGGCTCACGATGGCCTGTGGCGGGCGGTCGCTGCAGATCACAATCTGCTTGTTCGACTCGTATAGGCTGTTGAAGGTGTGGAAGAATTCTTCCTCGGTCGAGTCTTTGCCCGCGATGAATTGGATATCATCCACCAGCAGGACATCGACTGAACGGTATTTCGCGCGAAACTCCTCCGTGGTGCGGTGAAGAATCGCGTTGATAATCTCGTTCGTGAAGGTCTCCGAAGAGACATAGAGCACGGTGAGATCGCGCTCCAGCGCGGTGTGCCCCACCGCATGCAGCAGGTGTGTCTTGCCGAGTCCCACGCCCCCATACAGGAAGAGTGGGTTGTACGCCTGCCCAGGTGCCTCCGCGACCGCCTGCGACGCCGCATGCGCGAGGCGATTGCCGCTGCCGACGATGAACGTCGAGAAGGTATAGCGCGGATTCAGGCGCGGACGGGGTATCGACGTCGCGAGCACAGACGCGGACGGCGACTCAGGCGTCGCCTCACGAGCCTCACCTGCCGGAGCTTCGTCTCGGAACGCAGACGACGGTTGAGGATCAGGCGTCGCGCCATCCTCGCCGCCCGCAGCCGAACCGTCGAACCGTTCCATACTCGCCGTCCCATCTCTCATGCCGCGCCGGGAAGCGCTCGTCTGTTCTGTGCCTCCATGCATCGTATCATCGTGTAGCCCATGCCCACTTACATGCCGCCATCGCATCTTGCTGCCAGCACGCGTTGACGTGCGGCTCAGTCCCCGACCAGTGGCAGCGTTGGTCTCTGCCCCCAAGGACGTTGACCGAACCCGTCCGAGCGGCTGCCGTTCCGTCTCGGCATGCCCCACCATCGGGCGCTGCTCATCAGATTCCCGTGACTCGCGAAAAACCGGCGTGCGGTTCATCGTGAGCGATGGCACGTGACGAGGCTCGCGCGGCTCCATCTGCCGTTCGCTGAAGAGCGACGGACGGTCCACTGGTTGTGACTCGCGCGGAGAGATTCGCCGTCGTGGAGCCTGCGGCGCGAGATGTGAACGCACCGGCACTGGTGGTGGCAACGCGACCGGCTCGTTACCCGACGATGCACCGACCAGAATCCGCAGCGTGCAAGGCCGCCCAGTCACGTCCGAGATTGCGGCCTCAATACGCTCACGGAAATGGCTGTCGAGCGACTCTTTGTCGAATGTGGTGCGGACATACAGGACGGTGGTTCCGTCCTCACCACGGCGCAACTGGGTGCCATGCAGCCAGGTATCGTACTGGCCTTTGGTCATCTCTTTGCGCAGTCGCTCTTGTGCCTGCCACCAAACGTGTGCGTTGCTCACTTCGGCCCCTTCTCGGACTGGATAGAGGGCAAGACGGCCCCGCAATGCACTCAGTCTGGCACCGACGACTCCGGCGGCGAAGAGCGCATCGCGAGGCGCGTGGTGATATGGTACACAACTCCCGTGCGGCCTCGCAAGCACACAGCCTTTTGGGTAGGTGCCCGGTTGCTCAGTCGTCCTGGCCGCTGACCACATCCGCACGCGAGGGGCGCAGCGCAACCGCGTCGTGGAGGTAGACGTGACGGATTTGGGCGGCTGAGCGCTGCGTGTTGACGTGCATCAGCACACGGATACAATACCCTACCGTCTCGCCCTCGACGGGAATCTCACGCGCGCATAGCAGCGCGGTGTCCGTCCACCCCAGCAGACGTGCCGCGAGGGCGGGATACACGGCGGTCAGGTCATCCGTGACCGTGAAGAAGACGCTCGCGATGTCGTCCGGCACGATATCGTTGCGCTCAACTAGCCGTTCCAATAGCTCGCCCGTCGCCTGCAAGATCGCCTCGCGCGTATTGCCGGTGGCCGTCGTCGCTCCGCGTATTCCTCGACATTGCATGTGCATCGCCCTCTGGTGTGCATCCGTCTCCGCCCGCCTGTGTCCCGCGCCTTCACGGCTGACCTGGGGCGCGATGCGTGCGCTCAGCGGGCATTTCCGAAGCAGTATAGCGATGGGGGAGGAGAAAGTCAAAGTGAGCGCGCGCCGAGGATGAACTCGTCGAACGATTCTTCACGTGCGTCTGGCATGCCGCCTCTGACTGGTTGCTCCACTGCTTGACACGTTGAGGGTAGCATCTTATCCTGAAGCACACCAATCTCGTCCCCACCTTTCACGAGGATGCCGATCTATACGGTGGCGAGGCTCCGTTTTACTGGAGGCATGGTCCATGATGAGACCACGCGGCCCACTTGAGCATCGGGTGAAGATGAGCCACACTCCGCGCGGAAGCGCCATGTCGCGCTCTCCCTAGCGGCCTCGATGTCGCGTTCGCGCGCTATCCGCCTCGCCAGGTACATCGAGTCGCCTCCGCAACGTGACCTTGATTGTTGTACCCGGAACGAGCCGAAGCGGCGGCGTCGCACCACTCCTCGTATCATGAGCAGCGAGAGCGCGACTGCGCCGCAGTCCCACATGCCGAGACGCGGGGCGTCGTGCCTGTTACACCGCCTGCCGACTCCCGCGAAACAGCAATACCTACACATCATGCGCCTGACGCGACTTGAAACCTGAATACCGCCTGTCCGATGGAGAGAAACGAGGTCGTTACGTGAACCTTGGCCAGATGCTTTCCGATACCACGGCACGCTTTCCCGACAAGACCGCCGTCATCTTCAAAGACCAGAAGACGACATTCGCGGAGCTCAATCGCCGCGCGAATCAGGTCGCGAATGCTCTCGTTGCGCTTGGCATCGAGCCCGGTGACCGTGTCGGTCTGTTTATGCACAACATCCCGCTCTTCATCGAGGCCTACTACGGCATTCTCAAGGCAGGCGCGACAGTCGTGCCGATGAATGTGCTGTATAAGACGGGCGAGGTCGAGTATATCCTCAACGACAGTGGTGCGAAGGCGCTGCTCACCTTCGGCGCTCCATACGCCCAGACCGCGATCGCGGCGGCACAGAACAGTTCCGCGACCCAAGCGGTAATCGTCGCAGCGCCTCAAGAGGTGGCTGGCGCGCAGCTCTGGCGCGAGGTGATCGCGCGGGCGTCCGACGAGGAACCAGGCATCGACATTCCCGAAGAGACGGTCGCGGTATTCTCGTACACGTCAGGCACAACCGGCCGCCCAAAGGGTGCGATGCTGACCCATCGCAACCTGCTCGCCAACTGCCAGCAATGCAGCATGATCGAGAAGATTTCGGCCCGGCCAGAGGACATCGTCTGGATCGCGTTGCCGCTATTCCACATCTACGGCATGAACGTCGCGATGAACCTCAGCTTCATGAACGGCGCCACCATCGTGCTCATCGAGCGCTTCGAGCCGCTGTCCAGCATTGAGGAGGTCCAGCGCCATCACTGCACCGTGCTCTATGGCGCCCCGCCGATGTTCGTCGCGTGGGCGCAGCTTCCGAATCTCCGCGACTACGATGTGACGAGCCTGCGCTACATCGCCTCTGGAGCCGCTGCGCTTCCCGTCCGGGTGATGGAGACCTTCGAGAGTCTCGCCGGCGTGCCGATTAGCGAGGGGTACGGTCTTTCGGAAGCCTCGCCGGTCGTCACGACCAACGCCGCCGGGCCAGTCGTCAAGCCAGGAACCGTCGGGCCAGCGATTCCCGGGATGGAGGTCAAAGTCGTCGACGAGAACGGCGCGGAGGTGCCGCATGGCACGCCGGGCGAGCTGATCTGCCGAGGCGCCAACGTCATGAAGGGCTACTGGAATCAGCCACAGGCAACCGCCGACGCGTTGCAAGAGGGCTGGCTGCACACCGGCGACATCGCCATCGAAGACGACGATGGCTACTTCTCGATCGTCGATCGCAAGAAAGACATGATCAACGTCTCCGGCTTCAACGTCTACCCGCGTGAAGTCGAGGAGGTGCTGTTCCGCCACCCAGCCATCGCGGATGCCGCTGTCGTCCAGTACCCTGACCCGTACCAAGGCGAGTCGGTGATGGCATACGTCGTGCTCAAGCAGGGAGAGTCGGCGACGGAGCAGGAGATCATCGAGTTCTGTCGTGGCGAGATCGCGACGTTCAAGGCGCCCCGCCGCGTCGTCTTCCGGTCGGAGCTGCCCAAGAACAACACCGGCAAGGTGCTCCGCCGCGAGTTGCGCGACGATGCCGCGAACAGCGCCCAGGACTGATCCGTCATCGCCCAGTGCTATCCATGAAACGCGAGGAGGTGTCGGCCATGATCACCGCGCTTGTCCTGCTCAACGTTAAGCGCGGAGCCGTCAACTCAACGGCTCAGGCGCTTCTCCGCATTCCGGGCGTCTCCGACGTCTACTCGGTGACAGGCGAATACGACCTCGTGGCCGTGCTCCGCTTGGCCCACTATGAGGACCTGGCCGGGGTCGTCACCGAGCGCATGATCGATATCGGCGACATCGAGCGCACCCAGACCATGCTGGCGTTTAAGGCGTACTCGCGCGAAGACCTCGAGCAGGCGTGGGATATCGGCGTCGAGTAAGCGCTCCCGTTGGGAAAACGCAGAGGGCCACCGGATACTGGAAAGTATCTCAGGTGGCCTCATTCGTTCTGCCATCATGCCTCAGCGGGCGACGAGCTTGTCGATACGTCGTGCCAGGGCAACATCCTTCTCAGTGATCCCGCCCTCATCGTGCGTGGAAAGGTCCAGCCGCACCTGCGCGTACGCGATGTGGATGTCCGGATGGTGGCCCGCATCCTCGGCGACGTCGGCCACGCGATTGACGAAGGCGATGCCATCAGGGAAGGTCGAGAACACATACGTCTTCGACAGCTTGCCATCGACAACGGACCAGCCGTTCAGCGTTTGCAGTTGCGTACGAAGCGCGTCCTCGTCGAGCCTCGCCATAGAATATCCCCCTCTCTGTTCGATTCCCTATCCATCCATCGGAAGATGCCGATGAGCGCGTCGAATTGTCGAGTGCGCTCTCACGGCAATCATCGTCTGGTGACGCGTCGCCTACAGCGGACGTTCGTCCGTTATCTTCCGCCGTCTGGCGCTCTTACGCGGATTCCCCTTGCGCCGACCAGGATTACGGTCCTCGTCCGCGACGCGTTGCAACTCTCTCACTGCCTGCTGATGCTGAAAGCGCTTCCGCAGATGTCTCGGTGGCTCCGCGAGCCGGTCCGCCAGGTCGCCGACGACCGCTGTCGCTGCACCCGCCGTGGCGGCGCCGGAACGCACCTGGCGATCGTCGCTGACGACCGTCACATCCTCGCCCATTCGTCGCCGTTCCACACCCAGAATCGCAATGACCGAATCCGCCGTCTCAGACGCCGAGGTGTATACGATCTGCCCGCGCGGTAGCCCTGGTATGGGGTGAATCGAGCGCGCAGTGCCGCTGCCATCAAAGACGACCACCACCTGATGCGGCGTGTGCCGGTACGCCGCGACGAGACGCGTAATCAGGGCTTCGCGCCCGCTGGCGAGCGACACATGCTCAGCCTGTGCCATGCCAGGCATATTACGGACGATGTTGTACCCGTCAAACAAGATCGTCTTCGGTCCCACGCCAGCACCTATCTCTCGCCGAAGGGCCAGCCACGGTCCCCTCGCTTCCGGCAACACCTGGCCGGCGAACGGAGTGTCGGTCGACCACGTCTCATCTTCCCGCTAGTATACTCGCTACTTCCGCACGAAGTTCCAGTACGCGCGCAGAGCATCGACAATCTGCGATACGCCAGACCGGATGTCGATGTGCAACACCATCCGCACGAGATCGTTCACCGTCGGCGAAAGCTCCGACGCCGCAAGGACCCCGATACACACGGGCACCACGACCAGCCACACCATAACCGAAGTGCTCCGGCTGATCCGTGCTAGTATAACGACAAGTCGCGCGGTGCCTTGTCGCCGCCCAGAGGACGGCGATTTCAGGGTACTCTCGTTCAGAGCGCCAGCATCAATGTGCTCGGTGACGGCCACCTGCTTATGCCTCAACCCCAGTCTGGAGATCGACAGCCAGCGATGCCGTCCACGCGGCAAAGAGCGAGTCGCCAGGCGCTCCACGCGCTCCGCACCGTCGACGATCTGCATGTGGTAGATCTTGGTGCGCACCTCAGACGCCGAGAAGTAATTCGCGGGCCGCTCCAACGTGACCGCCTGCTCGACCACGTTCAGCGTCCGGCCGCACCTGGCACAGCAGTCGGCATTCCCAGGGTTGAGCGCTCCACACCTGAGACAGAACCGCAGCAAAGTCGCGCCGCACTCATGACACGCGGAGACAAAGTCGTAGTTCAACGCACCACACGTCGGGCACGTGAGCCGCCCTTCCTGCCAGTCCACCTCCGCCGGATAGTCTTCGATCCCCGGGCCGTCAGCTAGGTGATCACCAAACCCAGACATTGGCTCAAGCGACGCATGCCTTGCCTGGCCCGGGAACCGTGCCAAAACCGGACCACTTACCTCTCGCAGGCGCCTGAGCGCGCGCCGCCACTGAGAATCAGGCGGAGTTCGACGCGCGCCCCTAGGTGCTAGACGTAGCCTGCCGCTAGCCAGCGGACCGGCCACGGCCATCCCCGACGGCACCTGGCCCGACTGGGCGACGCAGCGCGTGCAAAGCTGATGGGCCGCGTCCCAGCACTGCGCGCAGGTAATCGCGTGGCACCGCGGGCACGCACACACCATCTCGCGATATGCCGCGTCGAATGTCTCAAACACCACGCGCGCCTCAACCACCGGGTCAGCGACCGGAACCTGAGGAACGGTCTCGTAGCGGGCATGGCAATTCGGACATGTCACCGCGAATTGGATGCGACGAAAGTCGCCGATGTCGTCATACTGGTCGAGCCAGCGAACCTCGTCCATAGCACAGCGCCTCCCCGTCGCCTCTCGGCTGCACGTGATTCGCCGGGAGACGGAGGAAGCCAACAATCATCCGGCGTGCCACGACACTCCGGAACTGGTCACCTCAGCCAGTTGAGGTGCTTTTCCCGCTGCTGTGCTCTCGTGCCGGGCTACTCGCCCTCTACTGACTCTGCCTCTGTGGGCGGGGTCTGCCACCCGCGTTGGCGCCAAATCTCATAGAGCGCGACCGAGCCCGCGACAGCCGCGTTGAGCGAGCGGACGTGTCCCCGCATCGGAAGCTTGATCAACAGGTCACAGTGTTCGCGCGCCAGCCTGCTGATACCTTTTCCCTCGTTGCCGACCACGAGGGCAATCGGCCCCTTGAGATTGGCCTGATCGTAGGTCGTCTTGGCATCACCATCCAGTCCGATGCACCAGATGCCGCGCTTCTTCAGGTCGTCCAGGGTGCGTGTGATATTCGTCACACGCGCGACTGGGAGGAATTCGACCGCGCCAGCCGAGGTCTTGTCGACCGCCGGCGTCAGTCCAGCGGCGCGATGCTCGGGAATGACGATGCCGTGCGCGCCGACCGCCTCGGCCGTCCGGATCAACGATCCCAGGTTCTGCACGTCCTGGATCATGTCCAACACGACGAGAAACGGTTCTTCACCGCGCTCGGCTACCGAGTCCAGAATCTCGTCTAGATCGGAATAGGTGCGTGGAGCGGCAACCGCCATCACGCCCTGATGATTGGCATTCTTACTCAAGTCGTCGAGATGCCGCCGCGAGACGGTCTCGACCGGCACGCCGACGCGCCGGGCGGCATCGAGCACCTGCGTCAGGCCCGGATCGCGCGGCCCTTGAGCAACCATCAGCCTGTGGACTCGTCGCCGCGAGCGCAGCGCCTCGAGAACGGGGTACCGGCCCCAAATATAGTCCGCCATACGGTATCCATTCATTTACCGACACTTGGAAGTATCGACACTAGAGAGGTGTGGCAGCGCAATGCAGCGGTAGCCGGCCGCCGACCTACCCCTGCACACATGCGCTACACCGCTCACGACACGTTCGATTAGCCGCGACGCGTCCAGGTCGTCCCCTGTGGCGTATCTTTGATCACCACGCCATACTGCTCGTCCAGCAGCTTGCGGATGCGATCCGCCTCGGCCCAGTTCTTCGCGGTCCGAGCTTGCGTGCGTTCGGTAATCAGCGATTCCACCTCTGCGCGCTGGTGCTCGTCGAGCCGCTCCGTCTGCTCGGCGTCTTCCAGCTCGATACCAATCGCGCCGGTGATGGTCTCTAGCGCGGTTCGTGCGGTCCGCAGCGCCTGAGGCGTACCGGCCGTCACTCTGTCCTCCGTCAGACCGTGGGCGTACTCGTTCGCGCTGTGTGCCAGTTCGTCGACCACGCTCAACGCCAACGAGGTGTTCAGGTCGTCGTCCATCGCCGCTGTGAACGCCGCGATCGCAGCCTCGGCGGCCTCTTCGAGCTGTGCCTCCGCGCGTCCGACGGGAGCGGTGTCGGGGCGGCGCGCGAGCGGCTCTGACCACTCGCCAAGCCGTATAAGCGTCTGCCGCGCTTCAGCCCAGCGCCGCCAGCGCGCGACACTCGCCCCAACCTGCTCGGGCGAATAGACGAGGTTCGCGCGGTAGTGCTGCCCCAGCAGATACGTCCGCAGCGCGGGCGCCGGCACGGAGCCGTCCGCCAGCACCGAACGGATCGTCACGAAGGTGCCCGAGTGGGCCATCTTCTCGTCTGTCGCCTCCTCGCTCGGCAGACTCAACATCCCGGTGTGCATCCAGTAGCGCACGAACGGAACGACTCCACTGGCGCTCTCGCTCTGGGCGATCTCGTTCTCATGGTGAGGAAAGATGAGGTCTGTCCCGCCGCCATGAACGTCGATCTGTGGCCCAAGCTCCGCCATCGACATAGTTGAGCATTCAATGTGCCATCCTGGCCGGCCTCGCCCCCAAGGACTCTCCCACCAGGGCTCGCCGGGCTTCGCCGCCTTCCACAGGGCGAAATCACGCGGATCGCGTTTGCGCTCATCTGGTTCGATCCGCGCGCCCGCCAGCATCGCATCGGCGTCGCGGCCCGAGAGGCGTCCGTAGTCCGGGAAGCTCGGCACGTAGAAGTACACGTCGCCGTCGAGCTCATACGCATGACCGTTCGCGATCAACGCCTGCACCATGTCGATAATGCGCGAAATGTACTCGGTCACATAGGTGAAGATATCCGCGCGCCGGACATTGAGGCGGTCCATGTCACGAAAATACGACTCGGTAAAACGCCTGGCAGCTTCAGAGGGCGGAATCCCCTCACGCAGTCCCGCCGCGATGATCTTATCGTCAATGTCGGTAAAATTCTGGACGTAGAGCACCGGGAATCCACGATACTCGAAATACCGCCTGATGGTGTCGTTGACGACAAACAGGCGAGCGTGCCCCAGATGCGGCTCATTTTTCGGCGTCAATCCGCAGACGTACATCTTGACTGGCAGGCTCTGGGCTTCAAATGGTTCTTTCTGGCCAGACTCAGTATTGTAGACGGCAAGTGCCATATCAAATCTTCCTTCGCGACTATCGCACCGGATTCAAGAACTTCAGCATTCAGACACGGCGCGAATTATACAGTGCAGCCCTACGAGGGCAAGAGCTGAACGAGGAAGTCCACCGTCGCGGCGCGCAGGGGGGTTGCGGGTCAGGAATAGCGCCGCCCGGAACGATGGACGCTGGTACATCCGAGCTCCTGAGGAAGGATGCTCAGCACGACACGCAGGTGCGTCGAGTGCCTCTGAGTGGTGTTTCGCACATCGTGTCTCACGATCTCCAATGCTCCATGCGTACGGCTGGAGCCGCATATATCCAGCATCATTATCGCCTTCACGACGCGGCACGTCAACGGTCCGGCGTCGTCAACCTCTGACCGCCGATTGCCGAAACTGCCATCTGCGCCATACAATTTTTCCCGCGCCGCATGCGCCCCGAGAGGAGAGATTCGTCATGGCACGTCTTGAGAACATCGATATTCCCGCCCCGTCCGGCTACCTCGAAGGTCTCCTTCGGATTCCGGATACGACCGATACCCCGCCACGGATGGCCGCCGTCGTGTGTCATCCGCACCCGCAGTTTGGCGGCACCATGCACAATAAGGTGGCGTTTCGCATCTCGCAGGCGCTGGGCGATTGCGGCATTCCGTCGTTGCGCTTCAACTTCCGTGGCGTTGGCAGGAGCTCGGGGACGTATGACAACGGGCGCGGCGAGCAAGCCGACGTGCGCGCGGCCTTAGACGAGCTGGAACGCCGCTATCCAGGACTACCGCTGTGCGCGGCGGGTATCTCCTTCGGCGCATGGGTGTGCCTGCCGGTAGGCTGTACCGACGCTCGCGTCACGCAACTACTTGGCGTTGGCGTGCCAATAGAGCACTTTCGCGAGGGCCAGCTCTCAGGCTGCACGAAGCCTAAGCTCATCGTGCAGGGCGAACATGACGAGTTCGGCCCGAAAAGTGAGCTCGTGCCCTGGTTTGACGACCTTCCAGATCCCAAGACACTCACGATCATTGCTGGGTCCGATCACCTCTTCACCCGCCACCAGAACGAGCTCTACGCGGCGATCGTCGACTACTTTCGGTCGCTGCGGTAGTCACCTTGCTGGTACGTGTCACACCCACCCACCTCGGTATCGTTATGTGCTGTCATGTGCCGAACTATGAACAGAGCCTGAACGCCCTGAATCGCTACTCAGCCATCGCACTCCCCAATACCAGCCACTTCGCACATCAGCGCTGCATCATCGAGTGCATCGAGTGAACGGCAGATTGGACACTTGCTATGCACTCATGGTACATTCAGGAGCGTGCAACGTGTCGATGTGTCTAGGTTCCAACCCCGCGCCGATATCGTGCGCGGAGGGAGATGCATGGGCATGAAGGAGCCCCACATTCAGCCGCCTTCCTTCGAGACCTATTCGGACATGCCCCTGTTTAACACCAAGGCGGTCGTGCATCAAACAGGGGTCCCAGCGCCAACCCTTCGCGCGTGGGAGAGACGCTACGGCATCCTGTCTCCGCGCCGTGGCGAGAACGACTATCGGCTCTACTCCGAGCGCGACATGGCCACCGTCGCATGGCTGCGCGAGCGTGTAGCGTCCGGGATGACCATCTCACAAGCGATTGCACTCCTGCGCTCGCTGGAGCCGTCACGCAAGCGGAGCCGTCGCGGCAAGTTCCCGCAGACATTCCCGCCGCCAGAAGCGGCCGAGCCTACGAGTGCGCAGCGTGTCGTGGCACCGATGCAGTCTCCGCCACCGCTGCCTACGTTCTCGATGGGCGACATCTCCTCGTCGCTGATCCGCCAGTTCATGCACCTCGACGAATATTCCGCCAGCCGGACCATCGCGCAGGCGCTCGCGGTGTTCTCCGTCGAAGAAGTCTGCCTCTCGCTGTTCACACCTACACTCATTGAAATCGGCCGGATGTGGGCGGATGGCGAGGTGAGTGTGACGGTAGAACACTTCGGCTCCGCTATCGTGCGCGCTCAGCTCGAAAGCCTCTACCGCACCGCCTCCGCCACCGAGCAGGGTCCGTTGTTCCTCGTCGGATGCGCGCCCGGCGAGTTGCACGAACTGGGTGCCATGATGCTGGCGTTGTTTTTGCGACGCTCTGGCCTGCGCGTCGCTTACCTGGGCCAGAACGTCGAGATCGAGAGTCTGCTCTCGACCGTCACGTCCGTCCGGCCATCCGGCATTCTGCTCTCCGCGGCGCTCGCCACGCGCATCGAAGCCCTGACGGAGGTCGGAAACCGGCTTCGACAGCTACCCGCGCCGCGACCGTTATACTACTTTGGGGGCCAGGCGTTCGACGGGCAACAGGAAGCGGCGCAGCGGATCTCCGGCGTCTTCCTGCGGAAGAATGCATATGAGGCGGCTCTGGAAGTGAAGCGGAGGGTGACTGCATGATCCACACATCGACCCACTCACAGCGCGCAGATCGCGATCAGACGCTTTCGCCACCAGCGAAGCGTTTTTTCATGCGCATACCGGCCTATGCATACGCTGGGCTGGCGCTCAACCTGCTGGCGTGGGCATCCTCGTGGACACGCATCGGGCCCTCAGCGTTCACCTTCTTTCCTATCTGGCTTGGCTTTATCCTCCTGCTCGATGGTCTTGTCTTTGCTCGCCAGGGATCGTCGATGGTGACGCGGAGCTGGCCGCGTTTTATCTTGACGTTCGTGCTATCGATGCCGGTATGGTGGCTGTTCGAGGCCATGAATGCGCCGGTGCAAAACTGGCACTACGTGATGGATCAAAACTACTCGCCAGTGGCCTACAACCTCATCGCGAGCCTCGACTTCAGCATCGTGCTCCCGGGCGTTTTTGAGATCGCGTCGCTGTTAACGAGCTTCGCGCTGCTGCGGCCGCGTCTCGCGCCAGACGAGCCTGGGCCGCGCCTCTCGACGCCCGCGTTCGTTGGGCTCTTCGTCCTGGGCATCGTCTGTCTGATCTTGCCTATTTTCTTCCCGCGCTACGCCTTTGGGCTGCTCTGGCTCTTCGTCATCTTCCTGCTGGACCCAATCAATAACCGCCTGGGCCGGAAGTCGGCATTTGGGCACCTGCTCGCGCGCGACTGGCGCTTCATCGTCGCGATCCCGCTCGCCACGATCTGCTGCGGCTTCTTCTGGGAAATGTGGAACTACTTCGCGCTGCCCAAGTGGTACTACACGGTTCCCTTCGTGGATCGTCTGCCCCACCTCTTCGAGATGCCGCTGCCTGGCTACCTGGGCTATCTCCCGTTCGGCATCGAGCTGTTCGCGATTTACCAGTTTCTCTTGTGGCTCCTCGGCCAGCGGAAAGACAATCTCTCATTCTAGCATCTGGCATCCGCCGCGCGACGCCGCTCGGCGTGTGCGGGTTCGCGGGTGGCACAATACGCCTGATGCGGCACCGGCGTGTGCGCGGACTGCGCTAACCAGCCGCTTACAGGTCTGTGGGGGGCGCCGACGTTGGGGCGGCTTCCTCTTCGCGGCACTGCTCACAGAGGCCGAAAAGCGCGACGTGGCGTGACAGCGCGAGGAAGCCATACCGTTGCAGGAGCGATTCGCGCAGCGGTCCGAGCTCACCGTCGTCAATCTCCGTCACGGACCCGCAGCGCTCGCAGACGAGATGATGATGCGGCGCGTCGCCCACGAGCTCAAACTGGCTCGCGCCGCCGCCCAGGTCGGTCTGCGACACGACCCCGGCGGAGGTCAGCACGTCGAGTGTGCGATAGACGGTCGCGATGTTGATGGCGGGGTAGCGCTGCTCTGCCCAGCGCAGAATCTCCTCGGCGGTGACATGCCCCCCGTGTGCCGCGAGCGCCTCAAGCACAAGCAGCCGCTGAGGCGTCACCCGCACCCGCAGACGCCGTAAGCGTTCGATAGGGGTCTCGGTCACCGCATCCTGTAGTACGCGTCGCTCCACAGTCGCTCCCTGAGCTACTACGGCGCTGCAATCGTTGGCCCTCGCCCTCGATGGAATGTACAGTGCCCGTGTCATGCTGTGTTTCGTAGCATATCATGACTACTCGGCAAGGCGTGACGCGCTGCCGTACGCCAGGTCTGCCATCCCCGCTCCGTCCCTCGCAGTCGGCCAGTCAGGCACGTTCCCGCAGGAGGCGCGCCAGCCCGAGTCGTGGCGCCGCGCCGCCAGCAGGAACCGAGTCCCTGGAATCACGTGGCCCACGCAACGCGAGCAGCGCGCCCAGCGGGCAGACGATCACCGAGAGCAGTGCGGCGGCGATGAATGCCGCACTCGTGGATGTCCGCATGACGTGCAGCGCGACGCCAATCTGAGTGGCTGCCAGTATGAACGTCAGGGATGTCGCCTGAAAGAACGCGGCGGCCACCGTCTCACGGCGTGTCAAGAAATGGCGATAGAGCACCACCGGCACGCCCCGGACGATGAACAGACAGACAAACAGAATCGGCACGAGCGCGAGCGCGGAGGGGCTGGAGAAGAGCGCGGGCAAGTCGAACTGAATACCCGTCGTGAGAAAGAAGATAGGCACGAACACGCCGTAGCCAACCGCGTTGAGTTCACGGCGAAACTCGGGATGGCGCGTCGATTCGTCCGGGTCAATCAGGCGCAGGACAATCCCGGCGATGAATGCCCCAAGAATCGCACTCAATCCGAGCCCATTCACGGCGAGCACGACAAACGCCGCTAGCAACGCCCACGAGCCGCGAATGCGGACCTGCGCGGTGGAATCCTGCAGGTGGACGAGCAGCTGGGTTAGCCGCTTCGATTGCTCCGCACGCAGCACCACCCGGACGACGGCAACGGCCAGTATGGCGAGCAACACCAGCACGAACACACGACCCAGCTGGCCGCTCTGCACACTAGAAAAGAAGATCGTGAGCAGGATGATCGCGCCAAACTCCGCGAGCGACGTAGCGGCGATCACGAGCTGCTCGAATGTCGACTCTGCCTGCCCTGCTGCCTTCAGCGCGGGGAGCACGATGCCGAGCGAGCTTGCCACGAGCGTTATGGCAACCAGCAACGGATCGACGATGATGTTCAGCGCTCCTAGCCCGAGACTGAGCAGCAGCGCCAGTGCGAGCGACACTACGAAGGCCACCGCGACGATCCCCATCAACGATCCGCGGAAATGGCGCAGGTCGATCTCAATTCCGGCCAGGAAGAGGAGAAACGAGAGGCCGATCAGCGAGAAGATTTGCACGCCCGCATCGGCGTGCACCCAGCCCAGCCCATAGGGACCGATGAGTATGCCGGCCAGAATCTCGAACACGACGACAGGCAGCAAGCGGATATGCAACAGGTCCAGCGCCAGCGGCACGACGAACGCCACACCGGCCAGAATCTCCAGGCTCGCGAAGGAAGTAACGGTCACCATACACACCCCCTCGTGCTGTCAGAGCCGTAG
Source organism: uncultured Ktedonobacterales bacterium (assembly GCA_964427535.1). GTDB lineage: Bacteria > Chloroflexota > Ktedonobacteria > Ktedonobacterales > JADMIN01 > CAYRVF01. The sequence continues at coordinate 23,788 of CAYRVF010000025.1, read as the reverse complement.
GCTCCTCAATCTTCGCCGGGGCATATGGAGTGGCACTACCGCGATAATAGGGCATCATCGAACTTGTGGACCGCCGCCCCCTCCGCTCACACGATCGGCTGGCGTGAGCGCCTCGCAATGAGCGTCACCCCGTCGGTGAACTGTTGCGGATAACGGTTCGCAGCTGCATGGGGCGGATCAGCGCACTATCGGTCATCCTCAACGGAAATCGGCTTCGACCACGCACTGGAATTGCCAGAGTGCGGTCCCTGGATGCAAGGGACGTGTGTCCTTCGTCCCCAACACGGCGCCGTGTGTCGTCAGCCGCGTATCACATGACCAGAACGTGCTCGCGGCGCCGTGCGCCTGAGGCATGCTCCACACTGAAATTGTCGGGTTCTGTGATAGTATACGGGCGAGAGTTTGCCAGATAGAGGATATATGCGGGTACTGTACCACTTCGCTCATCCCCCAGTGTCTGGGGCAGTTGTCGGCGTTCTCAGCACATTCGATGGCGTCGACGCATTCGACCGCACGCTGCTTGCCCAGGCGCATCGCCGAGCGCGCGCGGACCATGCGCTCAGCGCCGCGTTTGTCATCTGGCCCGGTATCGAGGCAATGTCCAAGAGCGAGGCCACACCGTCGCTTCTGATGACACTTGACGAACGTCTCGATGAGCTCGCCCGTCTCGGAATCGTCGATGTCGCGTAAGTCCTTCCACCGGCGGCAACCATAGACGACACCCTGGATCTCCTTGAGCATCTCGCACCTCCGCCGCTTGCCCTTCTCATCCGCACAGATGTGGCGAGCCAGCGCCCAACGGCATCGGCCGGCTCGTCCGGAGAGCCGAGCCAGTCGCGACAGGCAAACGGCATAGAATTTGTGACTCCAGATGACACGCAGGTACCTAGTCGCATCCGAGCCGCGCTGACGTCAGGAGACATCGAGACGGTAACCCACCTGCTCGGACATCCGTACACAGTAAGCGGACAGGTGATCCACGGCGATCAGCGGGGCAGGGAACTGGGCTTCCCGACCGCGAATCTCTCGCCGGACGCCCGCAAGCTGCTGCCGCGCAACGGCATCTATGCGGTGCTGGTACGCCTGCCCGGAGAGCCGGTGGCTCAGCATCCGGCTGCGGCGAGTATCGGCGTGCGGCCAACGTTTGGTGAAAGCAATCGACTGCTCACAGAGGTATTTCTCCTCGATGCGACAATCGATCTCTACGGGCTCCCTCTGACGGTGGAGTTTATTGCCCGGCTACGAGATGAGTTGCGATTCTCGAGCATCGACTCGCTCACAGAGCAGATGCGTCTCGACGTGGCGCGGTGCAGAGAGATATTGCGGGACTATACGAACGTCACACGGCATGGCAGTGAGTCAGCGGCGCAGGGCAGCGCGGGGTGAATTCGGAGGAAGTCGCAATGGGTCTCGCAAGCAGATTTGAATCCGCCATGCAAGGTGTGATCGAAGGCTCGTTCGGCAGAGTCTTCCGCACGAAGCTCCAACCGGTAGAGCTCTCACGCAAGCTCGAGCGCGCGATGGAGGACAATCTCAGCATCGGTGCGGATCGTCGAATCGCGCCGAACCTCTACGACGTCTACCTCAGTGAGCGGGACTTCGACCAGTTCCAGCCATACGCGCGCTCGCTGGCGCAGCAGCTCTCCGACGCGCTGATCGCCGTGGCGCGCGACCGGGGCTACATGCTGACCTCGCGGCCGATCGTGCGCTTCCACGAAGACAGCCGCATCGTCACCGGGCAACTGCACATTAGAGCCGAGATGCTCGACGCGCAACCGGTTCCGCCTGACGAAGCGGCGCTGGGCGTCGCATCCATCGAAGAGACCCGCGCGATGAGCCAGGAGGAAGCGCGCCAGCTCGTCGAGCAACAGGCCTATGCGACGGCCGCGAACGACTCAATTCCGCCTGCCTGGCTGACGCTCTACCGGCCGACGCGCGGCCAGCCCATGAGACTCGAGCACCAGACGATACACATCGGCCGGCAGCTCTCGAACGAAATCGTGGTGCATGACCGCAGGGTCTCGCGCTATCATGCGGAAATCCGCTTCGAGCACGGTCAGTTTATTCTCTTCGACCTTGGTAGCACCAACGGCGTAAAGGTCAATGGCGTCACGACGCGCCAGGCGGTGCCGCTCAAGAACAATGACATGATCTCGGTGGGCAGCCACGAATTTGTCTTCCAGCGGAGGTAGCGCCGTCGATGGACTCCTATCAGTTCCTGCTCATCTTGCGTATCGCGCTGGTCGTGGTGCTCTATCTGGTGATTCTGCAGGTCGTCGCCGTCGCTCGCCGCGATCTGCGCAAGGCCGTCGCCGTACCCGGAGCTGCCACGCGCTCGAAGACCGTGGTCGGGCACCTCATCGTGATCGACAGCGGCTCGACGGGCCTTCTGCCGGGCTCGCGGCTCGATATCGAGCCGATCACGACTATCGGCCGGGCGCCGACGAACACCATTGTGCTCGAAAGTAGTTTCATCTCGACAGAGCACACTCGGGTCATGTATCGTGAAAAATCGCTGTGGGTAGAGGACATGGGCAGTCGCAACGGCACGATGGTCGATCAACGCCCGGTGACACAGCCAGTCGCCGTCAGCCCAGGCTCGATTCTACAGGTTGGCGATGTCCGCTTTAAGTTCGCGGTCTGAGGACGGGAGCCTGAATCATGGGAGTGCGCACCGTTAATCGCGAGAGCGCCATTGGCCTCGGGCGACGGCGCTACCGATGGACGGAGCTGAGCTTGCTCATCTTACCGGCGATGTTTTTACTCGTCGGTCTGCTTGAGCTCGAAATCGTGCATGCTCAGCCGGGGCTCGTCACCCGCACCTCACTGCCGCCGCTCGACGCCTTTACCCCTGCTATCGGCCTCATCGCGGCGCTGCTGGGCGCACATGTGCTGCTGAACGTGCTCGCCCCCGATGCCGACCAGACCCTACTGCCCATCGCGGGCATGTTGAGCAGCGTGGGTGTGATCATGTCGCTGCGGCTTGGCCCCGACATCGGCGTCGCGTCGCTCGGCTCGAAGCAGCTCGTCTGGGTCATTATCGGCCTCGTCTTCTGCCTCGCGACGGTCTGGGCAACGCGTAGTCTGCGCTGGATACGCAATTACAAGTATACCTGGGCCGCCGTGGGCCTGGCGCTTGTCGGGATCACCCTCGTCCACGCACATAGTTTCTCGACCAACGCCCCGAGCCGCGACGTGCTCTCGATTGGGTCCGGCGGATTATCATTTCAGCCATCGGAGCTGCTGAAGATCTGCCTGGTCATCTTCTGCGCCGGCTATCTCAGCGAGAACCGTGAGATGCTGGCTGCCGCCGGGTACAAGGTCGGCCCGATCACCCTCCCGCCGCTGAAGCAGCTCGGTCCGTTGCTCGTGATGCTGCTACTAGGACTGCTCATCTTCGTCGGCGTGCGCGAGCTGGGCCTCGCCATCCTCATCTTCGGCCTGTTCCTCGCGATGACCTACGTCGCGAGTAACCGACTCGTCTATGTGGTCGGCGGTGTGCTCCTGTTCGCCATCGGCGCGTTTATCGCGTACCACATCTTTAGCTACGCTCGCGTGCGGGTGGCGCTGGTCACGAACGCGTTCGACCCGAATGTGTACTCGAACAGCGGCTATCAGATCGTCCAAGGTCTGGTCGCGATGGCGTCTGGTGGCGTGTTTGGCTCGGGTCTCGGACTCGGTCATCCGACCCTCGTCCCGGCGTCATACACCGACTATATCCCGTCGGCGTTTGGCGAAGAGTTTGGCTTCGCGGGCGTGCTCGCGCTGATCGGGCTGTTCATGCTGCTGGTCTTCCGAGGGATGCATATCGCCGCGCACGCACACGATACCTTCAATCAACTGCTCGCCGTCGGCCTGACATCCGTCTTCGCGCTCCAGGCCTTCGTCATCCTTGCCGGCAATCTCAAGCTCATGCCGCTTACGGGTGTTCCACTGCCATTTGTCGCCTATGGCGGCAGCTCGGTGATAGCGAACTTCGTGATTATAGGGCTCTTACTTCGCCTCTCTGTAAACAAGGCGACATGACACCTAGTACACTTGGTGCGGGCGCGACACACCCTGTCTCCGCCCACACCCGCGTGTATCGCATGCCACGGGCGCAGCGATGACACTTCGCCGTGGCATGCGATGTGCGCCCCTCCGCGCACACTGGATAGTTTGGGAAGTGGCGCATGTTTTGCGTCGGCGGAAATGGATTCTCCCACCTGCCTCCGCAGCGAAGGAGCTGACATACAGTGGCCCAAGAGGCTAAAGTGACATCAGTCGCGCCAAGTCCGGCTGACGCATCGACTGAGCATACCGGCTCTCGACTCGGCGCATTTCTGTGCTGGTCGGTCGTTTTCGCCGACATCGGCACGTCGGTGTACTATACGCCGGGCATTCTCTACAGCACGGTTGGTCGTCTGGCGGGGCTGTTCGTCTCGCTCACGCTCATCGTCTTCATTCTCCTTACGCTGAAGTATGCCGAGGTCTCGGTTCGCTTCCCCGAAGGTGGTGGAGTCGTGACGGTCGCGGCGCGTGGCCTCAACCCATGGGCAGGCGCTGTCGGCGGCATGTTCATTCTCGTCGACTACTTCCTGACGTCCGCGATCAGCTCGCTGTCTGGCCTCACTTACTTCGAGGTGGTCTTACCTCGGCTCGCCCCATATGTTCTCATCGTCACGCTGCTCGTGCTCGTGCTGCTGGGAGTTCTCAACTGGTGGGGTATTCGCGAGAGCGCGACGGTAAGTGCCGTCTTCGCGGTAGCCGCCTTTGTCAGCGACCTCGTCATCATAGTCGTGGTCCTCATCAATGTCCCCATGCACACGATTCTGGGCGTGCTGCATGTGATGTTCAGCGGAAGTCACCTCGGTCCGACGACGCTGCTGACGGGCTTCGCAGGCTCGTTTCTGGCGTTCTCCGGCCTGGAGAGCATCTCGCAGCTCTCGCCGGTCATGAAGACTCCACGCAGTAAGACCGTGACGGCCGCACTCGCGTTCGTCGCGATCTCCGTCGGCATCACCAGTCCGCTGCTAACGATATTCTCGACGACGCTTCTCGATGTCACTCGCATAGATCCCAGCCAGTTCATCTCAGCACTGGCGGGCACATACGGTGGACCGCTGCTCGCCATCGCGACGGCCGTCACCGCGTCGACCTTGCTCGTCTTCGCGAGCAATACCGCCATTATCGGCGCATATCACGTCTTTCTCGCGCTTTCGCGCATGCACTTCTTCCCAGGCATCATTGAGCGCCACAACAAGTTTCGCGGCACACCCCATGTCGCCATCATTCTTGCGACGGCGATTCCAATGGCGGTGCTGGTCGCGGTGCGAGGCGACATCAATCGCCTTGGCGAGCTTTATGCGTTCGGCTTGCTCGGCGCGTTCTCGCTGACCTCCATCGCGCTCGACGTCATCCGCTATCGTGAGCGTCACGGCAGTGAGCACATCGGCGCGATCGAAGATCCCGACGCGGATGATGACGACGACGCTACCAGCGGACAGACGGGCGGGAGCTGGGTCGATTGGCTACACGAGCACTTTGGTGACCGCCTACCACGATTCAGGCGCGCTCCTGCGGATGCCGAGCGGTTCAGTGCTCCCTCGCAACACGACCAGGTCGCGGATCATCCCCATCGTTCGCGGAGCTGGTTCGCCCGGATTTGGCCGGATGCGCGTTACTATCTCGGTTTTCTCACGACATTCCTGGTCGTCCTGGCGTGGTGTACCAACCTTGTCAGTAAACCCGCGGCCACGGCATTCGGTGGAAGTCTGACCCTCGTTGGGGTCGCAGTCGCCGTTGTGACGTACCGGCGCGAGGGGCGAGCGGGAGTTGGTCCGGTCTTCCCGCTGCGCCGGTTGCCACGTGTGCCCGATTCCATTCTGGTGGTCTTGCTCGCGGGATCGCGGCATAACGGCGACGTCATTCTGGCCGCGACGGAATCAGCGCATGACCGGCCGCTCGTGTTCCTCTATGTGACGTCACGCAGGCCACCGGCTCCTGAGCTTCTGCAGATCAACGATCCATATCTGACCGACAGAGAGGCCCAGAGTACGTTCCACCTGGCCGCTGTGGCCGTGGCTGAGCGCGGTTTGACCGCCTATTACGTCTATCGTATTGGCAGCGTGGACGTCGTCGCGGACGCGTGGCGCGCCATTCGCCCGCAAGAGATCGTCGCCGAAGACACCGTCGCTCGGCAGCTTTCGCGTATCGTGCCGCCAGAGTATGTGCGCTATCAGGTCTCGCATGGCTTGCGTGTCGCCCACCTCATCCGGCATCACGGCATCACCGCCACAACCGGCGCGCCGACGGGCCCTGCCGAAATCGCCAGGTCTATCGAGGAGAAGGGCACCGGCGACCACGCCGAAGTCGCTGGCACACCGCGCGGAGCGAACGGCCCCACACACGCCGCCCAACCAGCAGACAGCGCCCCGAACGGAGGCAGCGCGGACGCCCAGCGCCTGGCGGGCCAACAGTCAGCACCGCCAAGCTCCGCGAGCGATGACTCCGATGAATGGGTGTGGACAGGTACTGACCTCGTCCGCAGGAGCGACAAGCGCGATAGCGACACACCCACCGGCGACGATGACGGAACATAACCGCCGGGTCGGCCTGCTATAGGGTCACTCGTTCGAGCACGCGAGAGCAGGCCAGTGGGGAAGCGAGCCATTCGGCGTCATCGCCGACCCGAGCTTCTCCCCTGCCGGCCTGCTCTGCGACATGAGCCCCCGCGATCGCCGCGACATGCCCGGCCGCCGGCTACATGCCGCCATTGAGGTTGAGCAGACGCCGCATATGCCAATTTGCCTGCGCGATATCGTCGCCGAGGTAGACGCCTGGGACTTTTTGTTGCAAGTCACGATTGCGATAGAAGGGTTGGCCGCCAAATGCGACCACGGTGTGGATGCCATGCATCTGGCGGATGTCTTTGACAAGCTTGGCAAGCGACCGCACCCGTGACGCCGAGTTTACGCATAATGTAACGAGCGTGGGCCGCAGCGTGCTCAGTTCAGCAACGAGGCTCGATGCCTCGACGTCTTGCCCCAGATACACGATCCGCAAGCCCGCACGCCGCCAAAACACTGCGAGCATCAGCGCGTAGATGTCGAACATCTCTTTCGGCCCACACGCGACGACCGCCAGGGGTCCATGTTCCTGCTCAGGGGCCATGTAGAAGAGCGAATACAACACGCCGCGCGCGTAGTTGAAGGCGAAGTGCTCCTCAGGGCTAGTCAACTCGCGCCGCGCCCACATGTCGCTGGCGCGCACGACCGCCGGCAGCAATAGGTTCGCGCACACCATCTCGACGGTGCGGCCCGCGAGCGCGTCACCCAGCACGCGATTCGCCTGCAGCGTATCGAACGACGCAAAGGCGCGTACGAGCACATCGAGCGCGCTTCCAAACTCAGGTGAACCCGGCGCGCCAATCCACAACGGGTGGGACGGCGAACTGCGACGTAACGCCTCAGGAGGAAACCCCGGCATGACCGGTGGCATCCCGCCAGAGAGCGGTCCACTGGCAGCGCTCTCATACAGCGGGCGTGACGCTGGCGCGCGGTACGGCCGATCGAATGAGGATTCAGTCGCGCTCCAGGCAGCGCGGTCAGGCAGCACGTCAGAGAGCTGTCTGGTGATTGCCGGGGAACGGAGTGCCCCTGTCGATTGCGCCCCTGACAGCGGACCCGTCTTCGCGCGTGGCGGCAGCAACGGCCCCGTCTTCGATGACCGAGCCGGACCAGTCGATCCCGTGCCGCCGCGATCGATTCCCAGTTCGCCGAACTGCCCTGATACCAGTCGGCTGATGGCGTCGTCGACTGACCGGCCCGCCAGCACTTCCTCGCGTAGCCAGAGGAACGCGTGAAGATCGCGTTCGGAATACCGTCGGGCGGACGGCGCCGCGTCTTCGAGCGAGCGCGGTGTGGAGGCCAGCCCCATCATCCGCTCCCAGGCCCATAACGTCATTGGACGTACGCCCGTGAGTTGCACGATGGTGGAAAGGTCGTAGCGCGGCTCCACGGAATACCGGTCGAGGCGAAACGAGCTGCCGCTGCCGCCATCTCTTCTGTCGCCACCATCGCCGCCGAATCCGCCGTACACGCCCATTCCACTTCCACTCGTGCCAATACCCATGTTTGCCTCCTCGCCTATTGAACGATTCATTGTCCAGAGGCATCAGCCCATAAACAGTGGATGGAGAAGGTCGTCGCGAGAATCTCCGACGATCACAGGACCGTCGCGCTAGGTACCAGGCGATTATATCACTGGTTCGCTAGAGCATGTACACTTCGTTTCGAGAACGGAATAGAGCAACAGTGCGGCGCAATGGCTGGAGAGTCGTAGGAGCGATGCGAGACGAAGAGGCGTGGCGATGGGCAGCGGGGGGACTTTTGCGCAGCCATCTACCGACTCTCAGCGCGTGGATACGCTCGGCGTCTGAGACACTCGCATCTGCTCAAGCGCACGAATAACCGTCATCCACTCGTGAGCCGCATGCGAGGTCCAGTCAAGGAGGCCAGCCTGACCCGGTGATTGCGGGGCCAGGCGTTGCGCGCTGAGGCGCCGCGACTGATCGACCACCGAGGCGTACTGCGCCTGCGCCCACGCGATGTCGCTCGCCAGAGAGCAATCGCCTTGCGCCGCGAATGCACGGAGCTGAGCGATAGAGGAGAGCAACCCCGGGTAGCTGGAGCTTACATCCCGAATGTGTCGCAGAGCTACGTCGCCCTGAACAATCGACGCGAGCTCGTACAGTCCAGCGCAGAGTTCCTCAAACGGGAGCACTCCAGCGGGCGGCATGCACTGCAACGCGTGCAACACCAGCGCGAGTTGCTGCGCCATTGATTCGATATGCACCGGGAGCTGCAGGCCCACGACCACGCGGTAGGGATAGCCGCAAGCCCGCAGACGCATCTCGATTGCCACACCCCGCTCATCAGACCACGCCCGGTCAGTCCACCAGACCGGCGCTGCCGAGACACGCTCGCGCATGCCTGGAGCTAGCAACTCTACGGCGCGCAGATAACTCTGCACCGCGATCTCAAAGAGCTCCGCGCTCGTCGCCAGACGATACGCCGACATCTCGATCTGCCGCAGAAAGCGATCACCCACCGCCTGATTCGCGCGCCCGTCACTCAGAAACGCGGCAAGCACCGAAAGATAAAACTCTGCCTCGGTGCCAATCTCGCCGGTCGCCTGCACGAGCACGCCGTGGATCTCCGGCGATACATCGCGAACCCGGAGGCCATCATAGATGCGCCCCGACCAGTCGCGCGAGCTGGCCTCCTCCTGCGCTGACTGCCCTGTCCTGGAGGAAGGAACTGCGTGCGGCTGACTCTGCAGCGTGGCGACCCGCGTTGGCTCACGATTCATCGGTGCATTCGCCTCCCCCCTCCGTGGTCGAGTGGACCGACCAGGCCGCGACATCTTCGCCGGGTGATTGTACGGCACCTGCGCCTGGCACACAATCCCCCTGGGCGTATCGCGAGTTGTGGTCTCGCCGCGAAGGTGGACATGCGAGCCAGCCAGCGCCTAAAATGGCAGAAGATACACTGCTGCTGAGGCTCATCCAGACGTCTCATGGGTGGTGTAGGGGCACGAAGATCGCGAGACATGGCATGGCCGATATTTCCCTCATCCTGCACGAACAACGCGACGATCTGCGGCGGCAATTACGCGCGTGGACTCAGATGGACGAAGAGCCCGAGGCAGGCAGTGACGCGTCACTGCTCATCGACGCGCTCGGTGGCGCTCCGGCGACCGTCTATCTGCCCAAGTTCGAGTCATCCGCACAACAACTCGCGGAGCAGGGCGGCCGACTGGAAGCGCGGCTCGCTGGTATTCAGCGGTGGAGCTCGGGCCTCTCGGATGCGCTGTCGGCTGTCTTCGCTCACGATCCGGCGACGGCGGCGAGCGCGCAAGCCCAGCTCACGCAGGTCGTGTCAGAGGTGACGGTCACCATCGCTCGTGCCTACGAGACCGTGCGCGCCCGGCGCGAGAAAGAAGAAGTGGAGCGCGGGCGTCGTGGCCTCACCCGCCTGCAGGCATTGCAGCGCATCAACGCCGCCGCCAACTCCACACTCGACCTCGATCAGACGCTCAGCACTACCGCGCGCGCCGTCGCCAGCGAAATGAACGCCGACGCCTGCGTCATCTATCTCTTCGACGAGGTCACGCGCGAGCTCCAACTTCGCGCGACGAGTGGCCCGTACCCGCATGGCAGCCGGCATCTGACGGTGCCACTTGGCCACGGCTACACCGGATGGGTCGCCGAGCATGGCCACCCGCTGGTCGTGGCCGATGCACTGGCCGACACGCGATTTCGCGAGGAGGCGAGCGCCTACCCGCGACCGCTGCGCTCGGTGCTCTCGGTCCCGATCATCTTCTTCACCGTCGAGAAGCTGGAAGGCGTCATCACCGTGCAGATGTACGACTCGCATGCGTTCTCCGACGAGGATGCCAACTTCCTGGAGATCGTGGCTGGCCAGCTCGCGATGAGCATCGAGAACGGTCGCCTCTACGAGCAGACCGACGAAGAGCTGCGCCGCAAGGTGCATGAGCTCAGCACGCTGCACCGCGTCTCGGCGCTGGTCGCATCCACACTCGTGCTCGATAACGTGCTCACCATGATTGTCGGGCACGCCGTGCAACTCAGTGGGGCCGACCGCTCGGTGCTCTTTGAGCTGGACCCCGCGACTCAGCAACTCACCGCCGTCGCCAGCCACGGGTTCGACGACCCCGGCATCAGCCGCACGCTGCTACACGTCGGGCAGTGTTGCGCGGGGAAGGTGGTGCAGTCCGGCGAGCCGCGCATGCACGTCGATTGTATGCACTGCGAGGAATCGTGCTTCCTACACGACCATCCCGATGCCCGGCGCGATCAGCATTCGGTGCTCTGTGTGCCGCTGAATGCCCGTCACGGCCCGCTCGGGGCGCTGTGTGTCTTCAGCAGCCAGCGGCACCTGCTCAATAACCATCAGCTACAGCTCGTCATGACGTTCGCCAACGTCGCCGCCATCGCGATGGAGAACGCCCGCCTATTCGAGCAGACGCGCGAAGGTCTGCGCACCAAAGAGGTGTTGCTGCGAGAGATGCACCACCGGGTGAAGAACAATTTGCAGCAAGTCGCGTCAATTCTGAACATGCAGCGACGTCGTGCGAAGGTGCCGGAAGCGGAGCAAATCCTGCTCGAATGCGTGGACCGCATCCAGGGCATCGCCGCGACCCACGACTTGCTCTCCAGCGCCGAGTTTGGCATGGCGCGGCCCGACGAGATCGCGCGCAAAATCGTCGGCATCGTGCGCGGCAATCTCGTGCCGCCGCACCTGCGCATCCGCTTTCATATCGGCGCGACACCGTTCCACATTCCTAGTGAGCAGGCGACCACGCTTGCCATCGCGCTCAACGAGATCATCGCCAACGCCATCGAGCACGGCTTTGAGGGCCGCGACCACGGCGAGATTCGCATCAGTGGCCAGCGCATCGGCGACCACATCATCGTCCGCGTCGCCGATGATGGCCGCGGTCTGCCAGATCATTTCTCCGTGCAGTCGTCGTCTGGCATGGGCCTGCAGCTCGTCAATGGTCTCGTCAAATCGGACCTGCACGGCGTCTTCGACGTGTTCTCCGCGGTCGGCGATCCAGACGTCGGCGATCCGGAAGAACGGCTGACCGACCCCAGCCTTCCGGCCATTGGAAGCGACGGACAGTCGCCTCGGGCGCCCGATACCCGGCCCGCTGAGCGCGCGTGGACCATCGCCCAACTGACGTTTCCGGCTACCCATCAGCCGGCGATTGACCCTGGCTCGAAGCGACCTGTCGTCGAGCAGCGCGTCTGACCGCTACACGCGCGTGGGAGTGGTCTCCGCGCTCGCGCGTGCCTTCGCGCGGCGCCCACGTTGCGCACCGGGTCGGCCTCCCAGCCAGCCCATCAGCGCGGCGATGCCCAATACGAGTGCCCCCGCGACAATCGCGCTGACAATCTGCGACGCACCCGTCCCTCCGCTCGAGCCAGAGCCGAGCGAAAGCGTGGTGCCGCCGGGGACATATACGCTCGACAGCACGGCGTAGACGACGAACGAGACCATGCCAGCGAGCGCACCCAACCCTGGCCTCAGCGTCTCGCGCCCAGTGTAGAATCCCGCCGCCGAGAAGGAGAACAGCAACAGAAAGATGCTGACGCAGCCCAGCGCCAGCTTCCCCGGATTCGAGTCCACGCTCGCCTGGGTGGACCCAAACGCCGCCAGCGCAAGTGCCGTCAGCACCAGGCCCACCACAATGTATGTCACCGCGCCAACCAGCGCGCCCCACTTCAACACAACTCTCATGGATGCCACTACTCTCTTCGACGTCTGGCGTCACTCACCAGATGGAAATCGCGCGAGCGCGCACACAGATCAGATCGCATTATATGAAAGGGAGGGCCTCAGCGCCTACCATCACTTTGTGCTCACCGCGTCGGGGTCGCTCTGGGACGGCACTCCTGGCGCACTTTCGATTGTCGCGTTTTCGGTGTACTATCAATTCGAGATAGATTGCGCAATGGTGCGCGTCGCCGACACCGTCGTCCCGCCGGTCACCTATTCCAGCGCTGCGCCCATTCGGCGCGACGAGCCGCGCGGCGAGGACTCCATGCCGTGTGAGGACGTATGCGATACTTCAACTCCATTCTTGATACGGTCGGTCATACTCCACTTGTTCGCCTGAATAAAGTTGCGGCAGGTGTCAAACCGCTCCTCCTGGCGAAGATCGAGTATTTCAATCCCGGCGGCAGCGTAAAAGACCGTGTCGGAGTCGCGCTCGTCGAGGCGTGCGAGCGTGATGGGCTGCTCAAACCGGGCGGCACAATCGTCGAGCCGACCAGCGGCAACACCGGCACGGGCCTCGCGCTCGCGGCAGCCATCAAAGGCTATCACCTGATCTGCGTGATGACTGACAAAGTCGCCGAAGAGAAGCGCAGCTTGCTGCGAGCGCTCGGCGCCGAGGTTGTCATCTGCCCGAGCAGCGTACCCCACGACTCGCCCGAGAGCTACCGCAGCGTCGCCGCCCGCCTCGCGCGTGAGATACCCGGAGCATGTTCGCCCAACCAGTATGCCAACCCCGCCAATCCGCTCACGCATTACCGCACAACCGGCCCCGAGATCTGGGACGACACCGATGGCAAAGTCACCGCGTTCGTGGCGGGCGTCGGCACAGCGGGAACGATCATCGGTACAGCGCGCTACCTCAAAGAAAAGAACCCCAGCATTCAGGTGATCGGCGCCGACCCAGCAGGATCGATCTACTCTGGCGACACGCCCCGCCCGTACAAGGTGGAGGGCATCGGCACCGACGTGTATCCCGAGAACTGGGACGCCTCGGTCGTCGACGACGTGCTGCGGGTGGACGACCGCACCTCCTTCCAGCTCACACGGGCCCTGGCTCGCGACGAAGGCATCTTCGCCGGCGGATCGAGCGGTACCGCGCTCGGCGCAGCGCTGGAATACGCCAGAACGCGCGGCCCGGATGACGTCATCGTCGTGCTGGTGCCCGACGGTGGACGTGGCTACCTCTCCAAGGTGTTCAACGACACATGGCTCCGAGAGAACGGCTTCAGCGAGCCACCAGTCGAGCCCACACTCGCCGACGTGCTAGCCTTCCGCCGCCAAATCGCGCCAGATATCCCCGCCGTGATCGGGGTGGCGCCCGAGACATCTATTGCCGAGGCGATCGGCAACTTCCATCGCTACGGCATCTCGCAGCTTCCGGTGCTCGAAGACGGCCAGGTGGTCGGCTCGCTGACCGAAAACCAACTCCTCCGGCGCCTCGCCGCGGGCGAAGCGCTGAACGGGCAGCGGGTCGGCGAGTGGCAGGGTCCGCCGCTGCCGACCTTGCCTGACACCGCTCCGGTGCGCGAGGCCTACACTCTCTTCGCCGGGGGGCAGACGGCCGTCGCCGTCCTCAACACCGATGGTCTTGCGGGTGTCATCTCGAAGAGCGACCTGATGGAGTATTGGGCTCAACAAGCGGGCAATCCTGCACACGCCACGAGCTGAAGCATCTGGGGGCAGAAGTCGCCAGATGCGCAGGCGCCGTGTGAGGGTAGGTGTATCGCATCTCAGGGGAGTTCACCGCGCATGAGTAAGGATTCGTCGCGCGTCGTCGTCGCCGGACCCGCTTGTGGATTGATCGTACCGGCATTCACGCTCCCGAGCGCCAACCATAGCCTCGTGCGAGTGCGCTTCTACCGCCAGCGCCAGCCGGTGCTCCTCGCGTTCATGCATGAAGGCACTTGCGCCTGCTGTATCCAGTGGCTCCGGTCGCTCGCGAGTGGTGCGGCGCGCGCTCCCGAGACCGGCGCAGCCATCCTCGCCGTCTTCCCAGGGCGCGTCGCCGAAATTGAGCCGCTCGCGCTGGACCTGCCAGGCGTCATCCCTCTCGCCGACGAAGGCGGCCACGTCACCTCGATGTATCTGCCGACGTCACATTTCGCGGCGCCAGACGTGGAAGCGCACCCCGTGGGTCTCTTTGCTATCGACCGCTTTGGCTCTCTCCTCGCGCGTTGGGTAGGCTCCGAGGCCGACGCGCTGCCATTGTACGGCACAGCCGCGCGCAGCATCGAGGCAGCTGAGCTGTGTGATTGCGGCTGCGGAGCGCCAGCATGGCCGGTCGAGAGTGAGCAGTACACCGAAAGCTGACGCCTCAGCGTCCCTTCCCCTCGGTGTGAGTCTCTGTACGCCGCCTCCTTTCGAGGAGCACCGCCGAGGGTGATAGAGATATGTAACGTGCGGCCACCGTCTTACTCGCCGGGCCGTGCGCCTCGCCCGCGTTGCATGCCGCAGCCTCACCATCACATGCCCTATATATAAGGTAGGAGCGCCACTTCGTCCCACTCTTGCAAACGTGCCTGCTAATACCTGCGCCCATGACGCCGGTTTGACAACCATCATCCACAGTCAAACCGACGCGCTAACTCAGAAAATCGCCTCGCGACGAATCTCAACTGAGGGCAAACCTCGTGTGAGAGATTTGTGATGATAGCAACGTAGTACTTGGCAAGTCTGCTGCTGGGTCGAGCGAGCAGGCGAGTATCATGAGGCTCACCTCTCTGGCATGACACGCTAATTGGGGGCCAACCACTCATTTTTGGAGGAGGGTAGCCAGAATGCCGAATGCGCGCAAATTCTGGTCTATCGCGGCAGGTTCACTGTTACTCGGGGTAACAGTACTGAGCGCCTGCGGACCGACGGCGACTTCGTCGACGTCGAGCGCGAAAAAAGGCGGCTCAGTGATCGACGCGCTGTTCGAAGAACCGGACACGCTGATTCCCGAGCTGACCAACGAGACGTATGCCGTCATGACAGACCAGGCCATTTGGGCGCCGGTCTGGTACGGCGACAACTCAGGCACTGGCAAGCTGCTGCCGGGCCTGGCCACCGAGGTTCCCTCTGCGTCAAATGGCGGAATCTCCGCTGACGCGAAGACCATCACCATCCACCTGCGTTCTAATCTGAAGTGGTCAGACGGCTCGCCTCTGACAGCCGACGACGTCGCGTTCAGCTACAACCTGTACTCGAACCCGAAGTTCGCCAACACGCAGGGCTTCCCGACCACCGACCCGGCCGATCCGATCGGCTTCGTGAGCGCCACCGCATCTGACCCGACGACGGTCGTGGTGAAGTTCAAGAATCCGAACCCGGCCGCCCTCTCGCAGCTGGCTGACGGCGTCTCGGGCCCAATGCCGAAGTCGGTCTTCGGCAACGCTGATCCGGCCTCCATCGCCAAGTCCAGCGAGAGTTTCAAGCCGTCGGTTGTCAGCGGCCCGTTCATGGTCTCTGACCATAAGTCCGGCGACCACCTGACCGTCGTTCGCAACCCGAACTACTATCAGGGTCCCGACAAGCCGTACCTCGACCAGGTAACGTTCAAGATCATCCCCGACCAGGCGACGATCCTGACGGCCTTGCAGAGCGGCCAGGTCGATACCGCGTGGTTCCTGGATGTCAACAAGCTCGACAGCTACAAGGCGATCCAGAACTACACGACCTACATCGATAAGCACCCGGCCGGGTGGGAGTCGGCGTACTTCAACCTGAACAACCCGATCCTTGCGGACGTCAACGTTCGTAAGGCGCTGACGGAGAGCTTCGACCCGAACACGCTCGTTACGCAGATCTGGAAAGGCGCCGCGGTGCCGACCTGCGATGCAGGCGCAGGCACATTCGCCCACTTCCCGAATCTGATTCCGTGCTACAAGCAGGATCCGACGG